>DASXRG010000154.1:0-39879 GCA_036506735.1 Binatia bacterium
GAACGGCGGTCACGACTCCTGCCGGTTGCTGCTGTGCGTACAGAGGTGTTTCGAGTAACGAAAGTAGGATTACAGTCAAAGGAAGGAAGACGGCGCCAACATAAAACCCGGCACGTCTCATTGCGACCTCCAT
Source organism: Binatia bacterium (assembly GCA_036506735.1). GTDB lineage: Bacteria > Desulfobacterota > Binatia > UBA9968 > UBA9968 > JAJPJQ01. The sequence continues at coordinate 134 of DASXRG010000154.1, forward strand.
TCGTTTGCCTAAACTTATCGCATCCGTTTTTTATATTTATGAGAGGGAATTGTCAACGGGCGATCAGGCTTTTTCGCGGCTGAAATCGATGCGTCTTTTGCCGGGAGCCAATCATAGTTTGACAAACGGCAGAGGTAATATTACTAATGAGTGCCAAGAGTGCTCAGGAGTTGGCACCCGAGGACATCTCTGACAGCCCGTGATGAGTAAATTCACTCTCGCTCTGTGGGCCGTTGCGGCCATTTTTTTTAGCGTGGTAAGCGGCCCCGCGCCTCTTGCCCGCGCACAAATTCCCAGCGAGAGCGCCCTCCACGCGCCCGTCTTCGTAGACCGTGGCGTCGTCGCCTATACCGAGGGACGATACGAGGAGGCGTTGAAAGAACTCGAACAGGCGCTCAAGCTCGATCCCGAGAATGTCGATGCGTTGTATTATCAGGGGCTCGTCTATGCTGCGATGAATCGGCCGGCAGACGCGATCGCCGCGCTGGAGAGGGCGCGAAAGCTCCGGCCCACGGATCCGGATGCGGCGTTTCAACTCGGCGCCTTGTATTTCGGCCAAAAGGATTATGAAAAGGCAGAGCCGTTTCTGAAAGAAGTTTACCGGGTCGATCCCAAGCGTCCCAACCTCGGCTATTATCTCGGCTTCATCGAGTTCGGCAAACAAAATTTTCGGGAGGCCCTGACTTATTTCAAGGCCAATGTCCCGAGCGATAACGACTTCGACCAGCTTAACCGATTTTATACGGCTCTGACGCTGGCCCGCTTGGGCGCCCCCGGAGAGGCTAAGGCGGAGATCGAGCAGGCGATCCGTCTCCAGCCTGCCTCGCCTCTCACCGCGCCGGCACAGCGGCTTGGAGAGGTTCTCGCCGGAGCGGAACAAGAGGGAAAACGTTTTACGGGGCAGTTGCGTTTGGGCACTTTCTACGACACCAACGTGCCGGTAGTACCGGGACCGGTAGGTGCCAAGCCATCGCCGCCAGCCCTGACGCCGCCCAAGGAGCCCGAGGTTGCGGCTTTTCGCGCGAAGAGTCACAGGCAAGCAACCGCAGGTTCGCTCACGGTTCTCGACCTAGAATATAAATGGCTGAAGACGGGGAATGCTTCGGAGGGTTGGGAGGGTGCGATCTCGCACCGTTTCCTGCAAACTTACAACTTCAACGAGCATCTCAGGGATTTCAACACCCAGAACCAAACGCCCACGGCCAGTATCCTCCACCGCGGCATGCTGCCAAGTTTTTTGGCTTCTTTGCCATACAGTGCCGGCGCTCAGGTCTCTTATGATTACATCTCGTTGGGTAACGCGCCTTTTTTCCAGCGCTGGATTTTTAGCCCTTACTTGTCCGTCGTCGAGAATTCTTGGAATGCGACGACTCTCGTGTATCGGTATCAGTCCAAGGACTTCTTTCACGACGAGAAAGCATTCGTATCAATCCCACTGACGCCGAAACATTCCGACGTCCAGGACGCCGCCAATCAAATGGTCGGCTTGCTTCATTTTTTTCTTTTCGAGAAAGGCCGCCACTACGCTAAGATCGGTTATCAGTACGACCACGAGTCTGCGGAGGGAGACAACTGGGACTACTCAGGCCACAGGCTGCTCGCCGGCTTCCAGTACACTTTTCCCTGGTGGGACTTGCGTCTGCGATACGACTTGGATTACCACTGGCGATTTTACGACAATAAGAATACTCTTCATCCGGGAGCTGCGCCAAACACTACGCGCCGCAGAGATAACGAGCCGATTCAGCAAGTAGCCTTGGCGAAGGACCTCTCGCATGGGCTCAACGTCGGCATCGAGTATTTATACGACCGCGGCGACTCTAATCTCGGCCTCTACGATTTCAGACGGCACGTCATCACGACCAGCGTCGCCTGGCGTTTCTGATTCGACAATCCAATTCCGGGAATTTTTGTGCTGAGTGAACGGCTCTAGCGGCTGAGATCGTTATCTTCGCCTAGAGGCGGATCGGTGAAAAGCTCGTAGCCGTGCGCGCTGGCGTTCGCGGCGACTTCCGACTGGGGTTTTTCTCTGCACGGGGAGTCGGGATGCTCGTCCAGCGCGACACATCCGACGTGGTGTCTCCAGTTCGGTTCCAGGTAATGCTTCAGCTCGTGCAGCAGCACGCGGGTGTCGTCGAGGGAATAAATCCGTTTGTTTTGCCGATCGAAATAGCCCAGGACTTTGACCTGCTGGCCGCCGATGCTCAGGGCCTGCACGGCGGATAGGACGGGAGGAAGCTGCTGAGCGAGGCTTTCCTGGTTTTTATATAGTCTCACTTCGAGCTCGCCTACCCGATAAATCTCGGGTTTACCGGGAACCGCCGCAGCGCATGCGCTCAGCGCAAGGCAGAGGGCGGTGAGAATTGCGAGCTTCATACGCCCTGGTCCAGAGCAGGTTATGTGCCACTAAAACAGGTCTAGGGCGCGCACGGCGAAAGGCTTTGTTGTCACGAGTTGACCACTCGTGTGCCGGCTCGGTTGGGCCCAAGAGGCGCCTAGCGGCTGGCAGTTTGCCGCGGACCGGCGTTTTGACGTGATTTGGAACTTGAGAGAACCGGCAGGAATTTCCTGCGGTCAAACCTGCAGCTTGGTTTTCAGCACTTCGTTAACGATTTGCGGGTTCGCTTTGCCCCGGGTTGCCTTCATTACCTGGCCGACCAGAAAGCCGAAAGATTTTTCGTTCCCGCCGCGGTAGTCGGCGACTACCTTAGAATGGGCGGCCAGCACCTCGGTGACAGCCTTCTCTATATCGCCCGCGTCCGTTACCTGTTCGAGCCCTTTTTCGCGGACGATCTTTTCCGGGGGCTCGCCTCGCTCCAGCATCTCGGCGAAGAGTCCCTTGGCGATCTTGCCGCTGATTTTTCCCTCGTCGATCATCTTGATCATCGCACCGAGATGCTCGGCCGGAATGGGCCAGGCGGCGATGCGCAGCTCGTCGTCCAGTTTTCTTTCCTTGATGACGCGAAAGAGATCGCCCATCATCCAGTTGCTGATCGCTTTCGGATTTGCGTGAATTTTCACCGCGGCTTCGAAATAATCCGCCACGTCCCTGCGGCTCGTGAGGAGCTCCGCGTCGTAGCGTGGCAATCCATACTCCGCGGCGAAGCGTTCTTTTCGGGCTTCCGGCAATTCCGGCAGCGCAGTTTGTATGTCCGCAATCCATTTTTCGTCGATGACCAGAGGGAGAAGATCCGGGTCGGGAAAATAACGGTAGTCGTGGGCGAACTCCTTGGAGCGCATCGAGCGGGTGACCTCGCGCTCCGCGTCCCACAGACGGGTCTCCTGAGTCAGCTTGCCTCCTTCGGAGAGCGTCTCGATCTGCCGCTTGATCTCGGTTCCGATCGCCTTCTCGACGGCTTTGAAGGAATTCAAATTCTTGATTTCCACCTTGGTGCCGAATTCGCGCGCGCCGGTGGGGCGGACCGAGACGTTGGCGTCGCAACGGAAACTTCCCTCCTCCATGTTGCCGTCGCATATTTCCAAATACTGTAAAATAGCGCGCAGGTTTTTCAGGTAGCCCGTGGCTTCGTCGGCGCTGCGCAGGTCGGGCTCGCTCACGATCTCCAAGAGCGGCACGCCCGCCCGGTTCAGGTCCACCAGGCTGTAGTCGCCGCGCACGTCGTGGATGTTTTTGCCCGCGTCTTCCTCCATATGAATGCGCGTGAGCCGGATTGTTTTTTTGCCGCCTTCGGTCTCGATCTCGAGGAAGCCGCGCTCACACACCGGGAGCTCGTACTGGCTGATCTGGTAGCCTTTGGGAAGATCGGGGTAAAAATAATTTTTCCTCGCCCAGCGGCTGGTGCGGGCGATCTCGCAGTGGGTCGCGAGGCCGGCGCGGATCGCGAACTCGACGACTTTTTTGTTGAGCACCGGAAGAACGCCGGGAAATCCCATGCACACCGGGCAGGTGTTGGTGTTGGGCTCGTCGCCGAAGCGAGTCGGGCAGCCGCAGAAGATCTTCGACTGCGTCAGAAGATGCGCGTGGACTTCCAGACCGATTACTGATTCGTAATCCATGCGACTATAATTTCGGTTTTCTCTTGTGCCAGTCGGTCGATTGCTCGTACGCGTACGCGACTCTCAGCATCGTTGCCTCGTCGAAATGCTTGCCGATGATCTGCATTCCGATCGGCATGTTTTCCGCATCGAGGCCGCAGGGCAGCGAGAGCCCCGGGAGCCCGGCAAGATTGACCGAGATCGTGAAGATGTCCGAGAGATACATCTGCAAGGGATCGCCGGTTTTCTCCCCGATCTTGAAAGCCGTCGTCGGCGCCGTGGGCGTGACGATGACGTCGCAGTGTTTAAAAGCCGCCTCGAAATCGCGTTTGATCAGCGCGCGCACTTTCTGCGCTTTCAAGTAATAAGCGTCGTAGTAGCCCGCCGAGAGCGCGTAGGTGCCGAGCATGATGCGGCGCTTGACCTCCGGACCGAGTCCTTCCTGGCGCGTCTTCATATAAGTTTCCATCAGGTCCTTGGCCGGCGCGCGATAGCCGTACTTCATGCCATCGTAGCGCGCGAGATTCGAGCTCGCCTCCGCGGTCGCGATGATGTAGTAGACCGCGACGGCATACTCGGTGTGCGGCAGGGAGACTTCGACGACTTCGGCGCCGTCTTTCTCCAGGCACCGCACGGCTTCCTTGACCGCTCTTTCCACTTCGGGCTGTATTCCAGAAATGAAATATTCTTTCGGCAGACCGACTCTCAGGCCTTTCACGCCGCCGTTCAGCTTGCCCGCATAAGCCGGAACCGGCGCCGGCACGGAGGTCGAATCGGCCGAATCGTGTCCGGCAATCGCCTCGAGCAGCAGCGCGCAATCGGTCGTGTCTTTCGCCATCGGTCCGACTTGATCCAGCGAGGACGCGAACGCGATGACGCCGAACCGGCTGACTCGCCCGTACGTAGGCTTCAACCCGACGATGCCGCAGCAAGCCGCCGGCTGGCGAATCGAGCCTCCGGTATCGGTTCCGAGCGCGGCGATGCATTCGTCGGCGGCGACGGCCGCGGCGGAGCCTCCGGACGAGCCTCCCGGCACTCGCTCAAGATTCCAGGGATTGCGCGTCACCGCGAAGGCGGAGTTCTCCGTGGACGACCCCATCGCGAATTCGTCCATGTTGGTTTTCCCAACGATCACCGCGCCGCTCGCCTTTAGTTTTTTTACCGCGGTTCCGTCGTAGGGCGGCACGAAGTTGCCGAGAATTTTCGAGCCGCAAGTCGTCCGCACTCCTTCGGTGATGAAAATATCTTTGAGGGCGATCGGAATTCCGAGCAAAGGGGAGTGGTCGCCGCCGCTCTTGAGCCGCTCATCCGCGCGGCGGCCTTCGGCCGATGCGCTCTCGCGGCATAGCGTCACGTACGAATGCAGCCTCTCTTCGGTCGCCGAGATCCGCGCGAACACCGATTCGGTTAATTCGACCGACGAAATCTCGCGTTTCTGAAGCTGCGCGCTTAGCCCGTGGATGGTTGAGGTATGCAGGCTCATTCGATGATTTTGGGAACCTTGAAAAAGGTTTTCTCCCTGGCGGGCGCATTCGCCAGCAGCTTCTCGGGCCGCGGCTCGTTCGTGACGCGATCTTCGCGGAAGGCGTTGACGATGTCCACGACGTGCGCGAGCGGCTCCACATTTTCGGTATCGATCCGGTTGAGGGTTTCCATGTGCTGCAAGATCTTGTCGAGCTGCTCGGTCAGGAGAGTTTCCTCTTCAGGCGAAAGCTGCAACCGCGCCAGCAGGGCGACGCGTTGGACTTCTTCGCGGGTGAGTTTCATTTTAAGTAGCTATCAGCGATCGGCAAATTCAGCTGTCAGCAATGGGAAACCGATATGATCTTTGTAACATACGACGTTTGGGAATGACAATTAGGGATTCAATCCCAGATCGCACCTGCCCGCCTTCGCCTTCTTGGTTGATCGCTGACGGCTATTCGCTTTTTTTATGCCGTCCCATCGTTGTTGCCGCAACCAACGCGAAAGTATATGATCGAGCCGAATTCAGTCAACTGTACGTTGTGTGAGAAGAGGAGGTAAATGATGAACGCTTTGATCGCCGTCATCATCGGCGCGGCGACGATCTACCTGGCGTATACGCGCTACGCGCGGCGCATCGACCGCAACGTGATTCAATCCGATCCCAAGCGCGCGACTCCCGCGACCCTTTACATGGACGGCGTCGATTTCATGCCGACCAACCGGAACATCCTGTTCGGCTACCACTTCAAATCAATCGCCGCAGCGGGGCCGATCGTCGGCGCAATTATCGCGGCGAACCTGTGGGGATGGCTCCCGGCTTTCGTCTGGCTCGTGCTGGGCGTTTCGTTCATGGGCTGGGCGAGCGACTACAGCGCGATCGTCCTCTCCGTGCGCAACGAAGGCAATAGCCTCTCCGCCGTGGCGCATCATCTGATCTCGCCGCGCACGCGAACGATCCTCTTTCTGTTCATATTTTTCTATCTGCTGCTGATCGCCGGCGCTTTCGTCGGCGTGATGGCGCAGACCATGGACTCCCAGCCGAAAACGCATCTGGGGATGATTCTTCTGGTCGCCATGGGCCTGCTCCTCGGCCAAATGCTTTATCGCTGGCGCGTGGGATTATTGCCGGCGACGTTGCTGACGGTGGGAATTGCCTTCGCAGCCATCCTTGCCGGTCCCGCGAGTGAAGGGTTATTCAAAGGTCTCAACGAATTTTTCAACTCTCTCACCGGGGGCGCGCCCATCGTGACCTACTTCGATCCGACCCTGGCGGGCTTCAAGGGCGGAGAGGCGCAGATCATGCCGAGCCTGCTTTTCTGGGCGATCGCGATCTGCGCCTTTTGCTACGCCGGCTCGGTGCTGCCGATCTGGCGCATGGCGCAGCCGGTCGTTTACGTCGGCTTCTGGATTACCGCCGTATCGATGGTTCTCGGACTGCTCGGCGCGTCGCTCGCGACGTTCATCAAGCCGGAAGTAGCGAAGTTCCACATCGACGCGTTCAAGGGCTGGAACCCGCAGCTCGGTCCCGCGGGCGTGATGCCGCTCTGGCCGATGCTTTTCGTCACGATCGCCTGCGGCGCGATCTCGGGCTGGCATTCGCTTTTCGGCTCGGTCGGAACGGCGCGCCAGATCGAAAGCGAAGCCGACATGCTCCCGGTCGGCGCGGGCGCGATGTTCGCGGAGTTTCTGCTCGGTTTGCTCGCGCTGCTTGCCGTGACCGTGGGGACCAAAGCGCCGAATCCGGTGGCTGTCTTTGCAAGCGGATTGGGCGGTTTCATCAGCGTTTGGGGATTGCCGGCCGAATACGCGGTCTCGCTCGCTTATGCCGCGTTCATCGTGATCGTACTGGTCGTCACCCAGCTTATCTTTCGCGTGATGCGGGTCACCTTGACCGAGTGGCTCGGCGAAGTCGTGCCGCCTTTGCGCAACCAGCATCTGGCTTCTTTCATCTCGGTTACGTTGGCGATCCTGCTGGTGCTGACCGGAACCTGGATTTATCTGTGGCAGCTCTTTGGCGGGGCGAACCAACTGATGGCCGCGCTCGCTTTGCTGCTCGTGACCATCTGGCTCGCGTCGCAGGGCAAGAGCTGGCTCTTCGCCGGTCTGCCGACGATTTTCATGTACGTTACGACGGTCGCGTCCATTCTGGTCACGGCCTACAATCTCTACTTCAACGTCTATGTGCCGAATCTCGCGGCCGGGAGGACCGTGCCGGTCGTCGGCTCCGGATTGATGGTCTTGGTCGCGCTGCTGCTCGTGGCGGCGGCGATTCTTATCGGGCTGGACGGCGGTCGCGCGTTTCTCAAATATTCGCGCCGGCCTCAGCCTGCCCCCGAGACCGCGCCCGCGCGCGGGTAGAAACGTTCGGTCTGTGTTGACCAACAGTCTGTTCAAAGCGCTCAGCCAGTTTCTTTACGGCATGACCGGCTATGGCTTCGCCCGCTATGCGCTGGAAGCGCGCCATGAACTGGAGTCGATCTTCATCATCGTGACCCTCGGCGATTTGATCGGCGTTCCGGTGTTGCCGCCGGTCTATTCGCTGCGGCTGCTGCCGTACGTGGCGCCTGAAATCCAAAAGTGGCGGCGGCACATGGCGCGGCCCAAGGAATTTTGGGAGCGCGACGAATTCGAGCTGCACGGAGTCTAAAGAAGGCAAAAGCATGCCCTGAGCGAAATCGAAGGGTAAAAAATAAAAAATAACCCCGGAATCCAGTTGGAGAACAAAATGGCGGATGAAAAAGAACCCAAGAAGGGCATTTTTCAGGTCTTCAAGGACATCGTCTATGGGATGTCGTCGCATGAGATGACCCGACACGCGGTCCGGACGCGCGCCAGCATGGAGCACCTTTTCATCCTCATCACGATGGGAGACCTGCTCGGAATACCGATCCTTCCTCCTTACTATTCGCTCCGGCTCCTGCCTTACGTGACGCCGCAAATAAGCTCGTGGAAGCGGCGCATGCTGCGCGAGAAAGACATCACCGACACCCTGGGCTGAATCATCCGAACGAGTATGCCGCTAAGAGAAGTGTTCGAAGGCCAGCCCGAGCGCCGCTACATCATGTTCGGCGGCAAAGGCGGCTTGGGCAAGACCACGCTTTCGGCCACCTGCGCTTTCTGGCTCGCGAGCCAGGGCAAGAAGGTCCTTTTGTTCTCCGTCGACCCGCAAGCGAGCCTCTCGGATATTTTTCAGCGCGACATTTTCGGCAAGGGGCCGGTCTCGATCATGCAAAATCTCTGGGCCCAGGAGGTGGACGCCGACCGCAGGATCCGCGAGTACCAGGACGAGATCCGGAAAAAAATTCTCGACATGTACGGGTTCGAGCGTGTGCCGGAGGAGATCGACAATTATATCTCCGCCGCTTCGGCCGAGCCGGCCATGGAAGAGAGCGCCATTTTCGACGCCGTGGTCGATATCATCGTCCAGGGCGACTACGATTACTACATCTACGATCTCGTTCCGTTGGGACACGCGCTGTACTATTTGTCGATGGCGAAAGTGTACGATGAATGGATCAACAAGATCACCAAGCTGCGCGAGGATATGGGCCGCTACAATCAAGTGGCCGCCACGATGCGGCGGCAAGAGACGCACGAAGAGGACAAGATTCTCGAAGAGCTTCAGTACATCAAGGGCCGTATCAACGCCTCTTCGCAGATACTGACGGACAAGAAACGGACCGCGTTTTTCTTTGTGCTGGTTCCCGAGGAGATGATCATTCTCGACACCCAAAAGGCCGCCGAGCTGTTCTCCCGCTTCGACGTGCCGATCTCGGGTTACGTGGTGAATCGGATGTTGCCGGCGGATCTAAATCAGGGCAACATCCCGGTATACCTTAAAAACCGCATCGCCTTGCAGCAGAAATATCTCGAACAAATCCGCGCCAGCCTGGGCAAGGACGTTCTGGCCTATGTGCCCGAGATGGAGCGGGACGTCGCGGGATTGGCGATGATCGAGCGTCTCGCGGCGAGACTGTTCTAATCGCTATGAGCGAGATCACGACATCGATGGCGGGATATTTACACGAGCATCCCGCCCTCAAGTATATTTTTTTCGGCGGCAAGGGCGGCGTGGGCAAAACCGCCATGGCGGGAACCACGGCTCTCTGGCTCGGATCGCAGGGAAAACGGACGCTCCTCGCCTCGACCAATCCCGTCCACAGCCTTTCCGGCTTGCTGGGACAGCCGGCGTTCGGCGCCCCCACGCCCGTCAAAGAAGCGCGCAACCTGTGGGCTTATGAGATCGACACCAAGGAGACGATCGAAAAATCCAAGAAAGAAATACGCGAGAAGATCCAGTGGTTTTTGAAATTTGCCGACATCAGCACCAAAGCGGATGACTTCGTCGAATCCGCCACGATGAATCCGGCTTTCGAAGAGTCCGCGATGTTCGAAAACATGGTTGACTTGATGTTGAAAGACGAATACGACGTTTACGTTTTCGACACGGCGCCGACGGCCAACGCGCGGCGCCTGCTCGGCATGTCGAAGGTCTATTCTCTGTGGATCGATAAAATGCTCAAGTCGCGCGAGGAGGCCCGGACCCTGCGCGAAATGCTGTCGTTCAGCAAAAAAAAAGAAGAAGACCCGCTGCTCGCCTATCTCCTCCAGTTCCGCCAACGAATGGGGCAAGCGCGCGAGCGGCTGACCGATTCGGAGAAGACCGCTTTTTTCTTCGTCACCATTCCGGAGGCGCTGCCGATCGCCGTGATCAGCCGCTTCATCGGCTGGTTCCATGACTTCGGCATCCCGGTGGGCGGCGTAATCGTCAACATGCTGCTGGACCGGCAGGCTTTGGGAAACGACGCGCCTGAGTTCGTCCTCAATCGAGTGCAAATGCAGCAAGACCACATGAAGACGATCTGGGATAAATTCGACGGCTCGGTCCGGGCCGTGGTCCCGCTGTTCGATCAGGAGGTGCGCGGCCTCCCGATGCTCCGTGAAGCCGGCCAGGTGCTGTTTGCCGAGTCCCGAAAAAGCTTGTGACCCGCTCGTGATCCGTTACAAAAATTTGTATTTCCCTCCTCCATGTGACGAAAACTTGGCATAATTAGATCCTTTCCTGACACTCCAACAAAGCAAGTACTGCCGCGGAAATCTTAGTTTTTTTCCTCACCCGTTGTGTTTGGGCGATTGGCATAAATCCTGCACTTTTGGTGCAATCGGGAAAATCGAAGCATTAGGAGGCACACAAAAGTGGAACAAATTTTAACCGCTTCACAGGTCGCAGAGCTTCTGCAGGTGCACCTGCGGACCGTGTATAAGCTGGCCCGCAAGGGGCTTATTCCGGGCAGAAAGTTCGGCGGCGGCTGGCGCTTCAGCAAAGAAGAGATTTTGAAGATGATTTCCAGCGGCCAGTTGCAATCGCTGAGCGTTGAGTAGCCGCAGCCTAGCAGGAAACTAGAAAATGAAGCGTACAGGCTCTTTCCTGGCGCTCGTTCTGCTCGTTTTTCTCGGGCCGGATCGCGTCCGCGCCGAGAAAATCTACCGCATCGGCGCGGCGGTCGCCAACGATCAATCCATACCCGCCATCGAAGGCTTCCAAAAAAAGATGGCGGAACTGGGCTATATCGACGGCAAGAATGTCAAATACGACGTCTATAACGCCCATGCCGACGGGAGAGAGATAAAACACATCGCCCAGAAGCTGGTCCAATCGCGACTGGATTTGATCGTGACCTCTTCGACTAGCGCCACCGAGCCGGTGGCGCGCGCCAGCGCCGGCACCAAGATGCCGGTAGTGTTTCTCAGCGCCGGAAACCCGCTCGCAGTTGTAAAGAGCTACGCCAGTTCGGGCAATAATTTGACCGGCATCACCACGGCGGCGATTGATCTCGCGCCGAAAAGGATGGAAATTCTCAAGGAATTGGCGCCGGGAATCAAAAAACTGATTGCTCTGAACAATCCCCACGCTACCAACTATCGGGAAAATTTGACGGCGACCCGGGCGGCCGCGCAAAAATTGAGCTTGAAGCTCGTTGAAGTCGATATTGCGACTCCGGAGGAGCTGATCCTGTGGGCGAAAAATCATCTTACCCGCCAGTTGGGTGACGCGGTTTTCTATCCGCCGGACGGACTGGTCCTCGAAGCGATAAAAGAAGCGGTTCCCTATATCATCAAAGAGCGGCTTCCGTCGGTCTCTTTCACCGTCGCGCGGGCGAAAGAGGGCGCGTTGGCGGCTTATGGGCCGGATTTTGCCGCCCTGGGAGAGCAGGGCGCCTTGCTCGTCGATAAAATTTTCAAGGGCGCGAAACCCGAAAGCCTCCCCATCGAGCAACCGGTCAAGCTCAAGTTCGTGCTCAATATGAAAACGGCGAAGGCGATCGGGTTAAAAATTCCCAAGGAGATCCTGCTTCGGGCGGACGAGGTGATCGAATAACGATGAGGGGTTCCCATCGATGAAGATACGTCGGTTGATTTTTTTACTGCTTATCGCTTTCCCGCCGGCCTTCCCTTGCGCATCCGGAGCCGAGAAGATTTATCGGGTCAGCGCCTTGGTGGCGGAGGACCAATTTGTCACGGCTTTCGAAGGTTTCAAAAAGAAAATGACGGAGGCCGGTTACATCGAGGAAAAAAATATCCGCTATGATTTCAACAACGCCAAGGGCGACGTCGGGGCGCTGACAAAGTTGGCGCAAAAGATCGTGCGGGAGAGTCCCGACCTGATCGTGACTTCTTCGACGACCGCGACCGTTCGGGTGGCGAAACTGACAGAGGGGACCAATCTCCCGGTGGTCTTTCTCAGCGCCGGGAATCCGCTGAAACTGGTCAAAAGCTACACCAGCTCGGGTAACAACCTGACCGGGATATCGAGCTCGGTTATAGAGCTAACCGAAAAACGGCTCGAACTTTTCAAGGAACTGATGCCGCAAATCAAACGGATCATTTTTGTGGTCAATCCGAGGGCCACGAATTACGAAGAATATATGAACGCGACCCGGGAAGCGGCGAAAAGAATGGGCTTCGTGCTGGCGGAGATCGAGGTCCAGGCAACGAACGCCGAAGAGGTCAAAAAGCAAAGCCTGCTCATCAATCGCAAGTTGGGGGAAGGGCTTTTTATTCCCCCCGATACCGCTTTCGTCGGCGCCACGGAGTTGATCGCCGAGCGGGCCGTGAAAGAAAGACTTTCGACGGTCGGGCCCAACGTCCAGACCGTCAGAAGAGGTTTGCTCGCAGCCTACAGCTCGGATTATTACTCGCTGGGGCAGCAGGGGGCGAAATTGGTCGATAAAATCCTGCGGGGTGCCAAACCCGCGGACCTGCCCATCGAACAGCCGTACAAGTTGCAACTGGTCATCAACCTGAAAACCGCCAAGGCGCTCGGGCTTAAACCTTCCAGAGAGATTCTCCTGCGCGCGGATGAACTCATCGAATAGCGCGGTCTCACATGAAGTGGCAAAGAGCTGCCGACTTTCTTAGGCGACGCGAGCGGGGGATTCGCCAGCGTTTCCTGTGGGTCGGGCTGCTCTTTTTGGGCGTCGCTCTCCTGGCAAATACCCTCGCGGGGAGCCTATACACCCGAACGCAAATCAACAAGGCGACCGCCAAGCTGCAAACGGAGGTCGCTTCCCGAGTTGCCAACGAGATCGCGGATATCATCGAGCGAAAGAAAGAGCGGTTGTCCGACTTGGCCGTGTCCGCCAGCCTTTATCCGCTCGGCAGTGAAGAGCAAAAACTTCTGGCTCTATTGCTGCTCAAGAACGACCGGCCGTCCACTTCTCTGACTATTCTGGACAATCAAGGAATCGAAGTCGTGAAGGTCTCGGAGAGGCGGGTTTATCTTCCGACGGAGCTTTCCGACCAAAGCAAGGAAGAGCATTTTAAAAAAGCAGTCAAGGGAGAGTCCTACATTAGCCAGGTTTATACAACGGACAAGGCCGAGCCGTACGTGACCATGGCGGTCCCGATTCAGGAGGGCCCGGGCCGGATCATCGGCGTGATCGAGGTGGAAGTCAACCTCACTTTCCTGTGGCAAATCATCGGCAACGTCAGTTTCGCCGAGGCCGGCAATGCGTACCTGGTCGACAGCCGCGGCAACCTGATCGCCCATCAGGACCCGTCGCTGGTCCTGAAACGAACGAACTTGAGCGAGCACTTCAAAGTTCGGGAGTTTCTCCGTCGGCCCTTGGATAGAGATCCGATGCCGGCGGCCGAAGGCACGGGAATTACCGGCGTTCGCGTACTCAGCACCTACGCTCCGGTGCGCGGCTTAGGTTGGGCTGTTGTCCTGACCGAGCCGATGGATATCGCCGTCAGAGATCTGATTCGCGTGCAGCAGTACGCGCTGCTGCTATTGGGCGTCGGGCTGATCATCGGCTCGATCGTCATCGTGCTGGCGAGCAATAAAATCACCGAGCCGATCCGGGAGCTTCATCGAGGAGCGGAAATAATTCGGCAGGGCAATCTCGACCACCGGGTCGAAATTAGGACCGGAGATGAAATCGAGCAGCTCGCGCGCGAGTTCAATGAAATGGCGGGTGAACTCAAAAATTCCTATAGCATGCTGGAACAGAGAGTCGAACGGCGCACCCGGGATCTCTCTGCGCTTTACGACGTGACCACAACCGTCAACCAGTCGTTGGATCTCGACCCCGTGTTGGACCAGGTGATCAAGAAGATCACGGCGATTTTTCAATTCGACGCGACCAGAGTTTTTCTCTTCGACGCCGAGACGCAAGAATTGAAGATGCAAGGTTCCTTCGGCACCCATCCAGAGTTTTGGAACACGATGCGAAGTTTTCAACGCGGCCAGGGGGTCGTCGGCCGAGTGGCGGAAAGCGGCGAGGCGATGATCTTCGAAGACCTGTCGCAGGATCCCCGTTATCAAGAATTGAGCCGGAACCAGGCGACGCGACAGGCCGGGTTTAATTTTTTCGCCCTCTTTCCGATTAAAACCAAGCTCAAGACCGTAGGAATGGTTGCTTGCGTTTGCAAAGAGTCGCGGCGGCTGACCGACGAGGAGGCCCGGCTCATCATGTCGATGACGGATCAAATCGGCGTGGCGGTGGAAAAGGTAAATCTGTTCGACGAGACCGTGGCAAGGGCCAACGAGCTCTCGGCCCTGTACGACGTTACCGCGACGGTGAACCAGTCGCGCGACCCGGATGCGGTGCTGCGCGACGTTGTGCAGAAGGTTTTGCAACTGACCGATTTCGACGCCGCCCGCGTTTATCTATTGGACGCGGAACGCAAGGAGCTCCGGTTGAGAATGCACCACGGGATCAGCTCGGAGTTCGCCGCGCAGACCGCAACGGACACGGTAGGGGTCGGAGTCAACGGCAGTGTGGTGGCGACAGGAAAGCCGGCCATTTTTCAGGATATTCAATTCGATCCTTCCTACGGCGCGCAGGCTGGCGGCGGCCTCGCCCGGCGGGCTGGCTTTCGCAGCTATATGAGCTTTCCGCTGAGGGGCAAGACCAAGATCCTCGGCGTGATCAACTTTCTCGGCCGTCACAGCCGCAGCCTGAGACCCAGAGACAACGTCCTGCTCATGTCGATGACGAACCAGATTTGCGTTGCGCTCGAAAACGCCAACCTGTTCGAGCAGACAATGGAAAAGGCCAAGGAGATTTCCGCCCTGTACGACGTGACCACGACCGTCAACCAATCCCTGGATCTGGAATCGATCCTGCAAGAGGTCATCAAGAAGATCACCGACACGTTCCACTTCGATACCACGAGGATTTTTCTTTCGGACCCGCAAACGAACGAGATCCGGGTGCGCGCATCCTACCCGGTGGGCCGGCAGGATTTGAGCCGGGTCAGCGTATTTCGCCCCGGCGAAGGGATCGTCGGAAAGGTGATGGCGGGCGGACAGCCGATCCTCTTCGAGGATCTCCGCAACGATCCGCGCTATCGAGAGCTGAGCAGCACCCAGAACACGCAGAGCAGCGGCTTTTGTTTTCTGTCGGCGTTTCCCATCACCGCCAAGCTCAGGTCCGTGGGAATCATCGTGTGCAACGGCGAGAAACCGCGGCGACTCACCGCCGGCGAAATTCAGCTCATCACTTCCATGGCCGGGCAGATCGGTGTCGCGGTCGAGAACGCCCGGCTTTTCTCGGAGACCAAACAGAAGTCGCTCGAGCTGGAAAAGGCCAATAAGGAAATGCTCGAAGCCAGCCGCGCCAAGGCGGACTTTCTGGCGGCGATGTCGCACGAGCTGCGCACACCACTCAACGTCATTATCGGGAACGCCGATCTCTGCAAGGACGGGTTCTTCGGCGACATGACGGAGAAGCAGGAAGGCGCGGTGGAAAAGATCCTGCGCTATTCCAGAATCCTGCTCAAGCTCATCAACGATGTGCTGGCGCTGACCAAGGTCGAGGCGAAAAAGATGTCGATCGATGTCTCGACGTTCGACGTGGACGAGGTGGTGGCGCACGTTCAAAACTACGTGGAGCAGCTCAATCACCAAAACCGGGTCAGGATCTCGTGGAAAGTGCCGTCCGGCTTGCGTCCTCTGACCACGGACGCGTTGAAACTGGAGGAAATTTTACAGAACCTGATCGGCAACGCTTACAAATTCACGCCCAAAGGCGCGATCGACATCGGGATTCGAGATTTCAACGGCAAAGACCGCATCGAGTTCTCCGTTGCCGACACGGGAATCGGCATCAAGCAGGAGAACCTGGGAAAGATTTTCGAAGAGTTCCACCAGCTCGAAGAGGCGCACACCGGAACCTACTCGGGAGTGGGTCTTGGTCTCAGTATCGTGAAAAAATATCTCGAGCTGATGGGCGGAGATATCCGCGTGCAAAGCCAGCCGGGGAGCGGCACGACGTTCACTTTCACTCTGCCGTATTCGATTAGCGGGGCAACGAGCAGTCAAGCAGTGACCGGCCGTGCGCCCGAAATCGTCACTCACTCCGGGCTGGACTCTTAACCTCGTTCCGCGCTCCGTAAGATCCCCTTGACTTCCCTGCCTCGCAAAAGTTAGGGAAAGACCAGCCTGGTGCGAAGGGAGTCCACGATGAGCGGCGCGCTGCAAGGAATTCGGGTCGTCGAAATCGCCAGTTACGTAACCGGTCCGTTTGCGAGCTTGCTGCTGGCCGACCTCGGCGCCGAGGTTGTCAAGATCGAGCAGCCGGGGCAGGGGGATCCGTTTCGCGGCTGGGGAGAAAATCTATACTCGTCGAACTTCCGCAGCCTCAATCGAAACAAAAAAAGCCTCACGCTGGATATCCGGCGCGATGAAGCGTGCGAGATTTTTCTCAAGCTGGCCGCCGGCGCCGACGTGGTGATCGAAAATTTTCGCCCGGGGACGCTGGAAAAGCGCGGCATGGGATATGACGCGGTGCGGGCGTTGAATCCGAAAATCGTCTACTGCTCGATCTCCGGATTCGGCCAGACCGGCCCTTACCGCGATCTTCCGGGTTACGACACGATCGGCCAGGCGATGAGCGGCCTGCTGAGCCTGCTGACCGATCCGGAAAATCCCCAGGGCATGGGCATCTCGTTTTCCGATCACCTGACCGGCATCTATGCCTGCTATGGAATTCTCGGCGCGCTGGTCAATCGATTGTTGACCGGCGAAGGACAGAGGGTGGAGACTTCTCTTCTCCGCGCCACGGTTTCCTTCACCAGCGAAAATGCCGTGCGCTTCTTCGAGACCGGCCATGTGCCGCGGCGCGCCACCCGGGTGCGCACGGCCGGCGTGTTCGCGTTCGTCGATCGCGACGGGCTCCCGTTCGTGATCCACCTCTCGTCGCCGGAAAAATTCTGGCGCGGCCTGCTGGAGGTTGTCGGCAAGCCCGAGTGGGCGCAAGAGCCGCTTTTCCGCGATCGCAAAGGCCGGCAGGAGAACCACGATCTGCTTTCGGAGAAGCTGCAGACGGTGTTTCGCACGGGCCGGCGGGAAGATTGGCTGCGCCAGCTTCAGGAGCATGACGTGCCGGCCGCGCCGCTCAACACCATGGACGAGGTCTTCAAGGACCCTCAGGTCCGGCAGTATGGATTCCCGATCGAAGTCGAGCACCCGCGCATGGGTAAGATGCAATTGGTTGGCAGCGGCGTCGATCTCAGCCGCACGCCGCCGACCGTGACCTTGCCGCCGCCGACGTTGGGCGAACACACCGAAGAAATTTTAGGAAGGTTGGGATACGATAAGACGGCTGTCGGGCGGCTCAGAGAAGGGGGCGTCGTTTAGTCAGAATCCTTGATATAGCTTGTCCATGAAACCGCTCTCGTCGAGCTTTTTACACACGCTCATGTCCGCGACGTCTTCCGGCTTCAGTTGTGCTGCCTTGGGATTGATTCCATGCTGCGCCATCAGCTTTAAGACGGAGGCGATGCCCTCCAGAGACGGGCAGGGCTTGCGCGGCAGCGCCGCGCGCAGCTCGTGATAGGCTCTTTCCACCCGGTCGGGCTTATCGAGCTTCAAATTCTTCGCGATGGTTTGTTCCACCAGACGCTTGTTTTCCGGATTGTGAATGGCGGCGACGCTTTCGACGATCGCCCGGGCCAAATTTTCCACCAGTGGCAAATTCGTCTTCATGAACTTTTTTGTGAATGCCAGTCCGGCGGACTGAAACGGAATATTCTCCTTCACGGTGTCCACGAGCACGCGGTAACCTTCGTCTACAACCACTTGGCCGAGCTCGGGAGAAAGGCTCGTCGCTTCGACGCTGCCTGAACGCAGCGCCGCGAGGCGCTCGGGCACGCCGCCCGCGAAAACGAGCGCGATGTTATCCCGGCGCGGGTTGAGCCCCAGATAATCGAGCGCGACGTAGGTTCCAAGCGACGCCGAGCCCGAAGGAGTGCCGATGGCGACCTTTTTGCCTTTTAGATCGGCGGGACTTTTCAACGAAGGGCGGGCGATGAAGAGATAATCCAGCCGATTCTTGAGTCCGAGAACCATCGTCAAGTCGCCGCCGGCGGTGACCGCATTGGTGACGTGAGTCGCGCCGATCAGGCCGACGGGAATCTGGCCCGCCAACATCGCCTGGGCCGCCCGGCCGGCGATGATGAATACGTTGTCCACGTCGAGTCCGTATTTTCGAAAAACTCCGCGATCTTTAGCGAACCACAGCGGTACGACGTCATTGCTGATCGCGCCTTGGGCGATAATTAGTTTTGTCAGCGGCTCTCCGGCCGAAGCCGGCGGCGACATCAGCAAGAGTGCGAGCAGGGCGAGGATTCGAGCCGTAAAACGCATCGCTTTCTCCTTTGGCGGGCTCTGCGCGGCCTGAGTGCTTGTAGCACGCAGGTAGTTCGATGTAAACATATACGGACGTTATGGCGCGGCATCCGAGTCTGGTTCCCCTGTCTCATGATCATCACCACGGTCTCGCGTTGGCGCTGCGCTGCCGCAAGCAGGCGTTGGGTCGAATCAAGCCGCTGGGGATTCAGGGCTTGAAGGAACGGGCGCGAGAATTTAAAGAGTTTTTCACCGCGAGCCTGACGCCGCATTTCGCGGCCGAAGAAAGCGTGCTTTTTCCGTTCTTGCGCGCATCCGCTCCCGAATCCGCGCCGTTGATCGAAGCCCTACTAGCGGAGCATGAGCAACTTCGCGGCTGGCTCGGGCGGCTCGAAGACGAGAACCGTTTGGCCAAGGTTCTGTTCGAAGCGGCGGACCTGCTCGAGCGTCATATCCGGCGCGAGGAGCGCGAACTTTTCCCGCTCTTCGAAGCTCGTGCGGCGTCGGCAGAGGCGGAGAACGTCGGAAAAAAAATCCACCAAATGATCAAGCACGAACACGAACACGAATAGCACCGGCACCGCGATGTCGACCGTGAGATTCAGACTGCAAGGCGACGGCCACGAGGTCAATTTTATACCCGCCAGAGTGATTATCGCCGGTTACACAGGGCGCAATCAGGATCAAGTGCGCGCCCACGTAAACGAGCTCGCCGCACAAGGGATTCCGGCGCCGGCGCAGATACCGGCTATTTTTCGCACGACGCTCGACCGGTTGACCACCGCACACGAAATCGAAGTACTCGGCGCACGGACTTCCGGCGAGGCGGAAGTCGTTCTTCTCGTCCAAGGCCACGACATTTGGGTCGCGATCGGCAGCGATCACACGGACCGCGAATTGGAAGAGTTGAATGTTGCGGCTTCCAAGCAGGCATGCCCGAAGCCGGTGTCGTCCGAAGTGTGGCGCTACGGCGACGTGCGCGACCGTTGGGACAGTTTGATTCTGCGCAGCTGGGTCGGGGAAAGCGGCAGAGAACAGCTTTATCAGGAGGGGCGGATGGCTGGGCTGCTGAGGCCCGAGGATTTGCTCGGGTTGTTGCGCCGCCGTGTGGGCGATCTGGTGGACGGCGCGGCGCTCTACACCGGCACGATTCCATTGATCGGCGGCGCGTTTGTCTCGAAGCCCCATTTCGAGGCCGAGCTGCTCGATCAAGTCGGCGGGCGGTCGCTCTGCTGCGCCTATCGCGCGCGCACCGTCGAAGGTTCGTGAGGCGTCGTGTAACGTATGGCGTCACGGGGTAGTCGCATGAAAGAGGAGCTTGAATTTTTCGACGTCACGACCAAGCCGTGGCGCGACGTCCCGGAGAGCAAGTGTCCTGGGCTGCACGAGCGTATTTTGACCGGCGATCCCAAAACGGGCAACTACTCGCGCGTTCTGCGCTTCGATCCCGGCTGCGACACTACGCCCAACGGCGTGCTGACCCACGATTTCTGGGAGGAAGTCTACATCGTGGAGGGAAGCATCATCGACTTGCGATTGAACCAGGAATTCAAAGCGGGGCAGTACGCCTGCCGGCCGCCGGGCATGCCGCATGGCCCGTGGAAGTCGCCGCGAGGCTGCACGACCTTCGAGGTGCGCTACACAAAAGATTAGCCGCGCGATCTCTCCCAACCGGACGAAACGAGCCGTGCCGTCAACCCAGCAGAGCGAACTCGCGCCGGCGGCGCGCCGGTTGATTCTCATCAACGCGTGTCTGGGCCAATTCATCGCGGCGGTGGACGCCCGCTCGGTCAACATCGCGCTGCCGACGCTTTCGACCGAGTTCGCCACCACGTTGGAAGTCGTCCAATGGGTGCCGCTTTCCTACCAGCTCACGGTGATCGGCCTAGTGCTGAGCCTCGGCAGACTCGGCGACATGGTCGGGCGGAAAAAGATTTATACTGTCGGCTTTGTGATTTTCATGACCGGCTCGGCGCTGTGCGGCTTGGCCGGCGGCATCGCGCCGATGGTTTTCTTTCGCGTCCTCGAAGCGATCGGCGGCGCGATGATACTGGCGAACGGCCGCGCCATCGTCTCGGCGGTTTTCGCCGGCGGCAGCAGGGGAAAGGCGTTGGGCATTACCTCGATGGCGTTCCATCTCGGCTACATCGTGGGCCCATCGCTCGGCGGCTTTCTGATCGACAGTCTGGGCTGGCGTTGGATCTTTTTTGTCAATCTCCCTGTGGCGCTGGCCGGAGCGGTCATGGCCTGGCGAGTCATGCAGGAGAGTGTCCGGGCGAAAGGCCGCTTCAGCATCGATTTGCTCGGCATGGCGGCCTTGCTTTGTTTCGCCATCTTTCTGGTCTTGGGTTTGAATCACGCGGCCCGCTACGGCTTCGAGTTGCGGACGGCCGGTCTTTTCGCTCTATCCGCCGCATCGCTGGCGTTGTTTGTTTTCTTCGAGCGCCGGGCGCCGGAACCGCTGCTCGATCTAAGCCTGTTCCGCAAGCGGCTATTCGCCGCGGGGATCGTGAGTCTCGGGCTCGTCTCTCTCAGCCAGACCGCGATTTTTTTTCTGCTGCCGTTCTACCTGCAGGGAATTTTGTCGCTCAGCCCGACCCAGGTCGGGCTCACGCTGATTTTCTACTCGGTCGTGATCGTCTTCGTTGCGCCCATCGGAGGCTCGCTGTCGGACCGGTTCGGCTCGCGCCTGCTCTGCACCGTGGGATGCGCCTGCACGTTCGTCAGCATCCTGGCGATGGCGCGGCTCGGGCCCGACTCGAGCCGGATGGGGGTGATCATTCCGCTGATGGGCATGGGACTCGGCTGGGCGCTGTTCGCGTCGCCGAACTTGAGCGCTCTTTTCGGCTCGGTGGCGGCGGATCGTCTCGGTGCCGTCGGCGGCGCCACGGTGACGGCGGCCAACATGGCCAATGCGATGGGCATCGCTTTGGCGAGCATGCTCTTCGTGCGCTGGCTGGACTGGAATGGCGTCGCCGCGACCGGCGCGGCGAATTATAAAGAATGGTCTCAGGCGCCGGATGCGTACCTGTCGGCGTTTCACAATTCCTGGATGGTTTTCGCCGCGGTCGCAATGCTCGCGGTCGTCACCTCGGCCGCGGGCGAAGGGCGAGGCCGATCGAAACGTTAGCGAGCAGACAATTGAGATAACTTCGCATTTTGCCTGGTCACTCGCCGCCGGCGGGATGGTGATCGATGTGCTGATACGCTTCGATGAAGCGCGTGATTCTCTTGTCGTCGAAGTCGTCGAACTTGTCGATGCGCGTCCAGGCGGTCAGCGCGATTTTGTTGCTCATGCCGGGGTAGGGGGCCAGGATCACGTGATCGTACTTTCGGACAATTTCACCCAGCTTGTCGACGAGCGTCGTGCATTCCGGATCGTTGGACCGACAGTTATATTGCACCACGACGCCGCCGTCTTCCAGGTTATGGACCTGCAGTTCCTTGGGGACCGGTTCGGCGTGCACGCCCCACTTCGCAATCATCGGCAGGTGCGGGCCCGAACTGGGCGGATCGCTGTTGTAAGTGGTAAGACCGACTTCGCCTTGGGAGATATGGCGGTTGCCCAGGCTTTTGACGAAGTCGCCCGGATAACCCGTGCGCCACTTGACGTAGGCCCAATAGCCCACTCCGGCCACGAGCAGCACCGCAACCAGGTACACAACCAGGTTCTGCGCGGTGGAGGCAAGTTTTTTCTTTTGCTTTTGTTTTTGCAGGCCGTCTTTCTTGGCTTGCCGCTCGGTCCTGCGGCGCTCGGTACGGGATGTCTGCTCTGCCATCAGCGGTCTCCAGCAATTTCACAGCGTGGACTGGACCGTTGGGCGTATGAGCACCCACTCCATCCAACGCTTCAAATGCGGCAATCGCTCGTCAATCTCGAACCGGTAGCGCTCCCGGCGGATGAAAAAAGGGATCAAGGTAATGTCGGCCAGTGAATACTCGCCGACAATGAAGTCTTGTCCGGCCATCTCGAGCTCCATTGCCGTAAGATAGTCATTTAGCTTCTCTTGCGCTTTGCGCGGGTCGTCGCCGTGCAAGACTTCATGCACGGTCGCGTGCAGCCGGGTATTGCAGTAGTCCATCCAGATTCTTACCCGCGCCCGCTGCAGCGGATCTTTGGGCATGAGCGGAATTTCCGGATAATGCTCCTCCAGATATTCGTTGATGATGTTGGATTCGTAGATCACCGTGTCGCCGTCGATCAAGACGGGCACTTTACCATAGGGATTCAGCTCGAGCAGCTCCGGAGGTTTCTGCTTGAGATTCACTTCGACCAGCTCATACGGAATCCTTTTCTCCGCCAGGACAATCCTTGTCCTGTGAGCGAAGGGTCAGGTATGGCAGGAATAGAGCTTTCTCATGGAAAGTCGTTTATCATTATTTGCCTCGTTTCTCCAGCCGATCGCGCAAGCCGTCGCCGACGAGATTCAACGCCAATACCGTGATCATGATCGCAAGGCCGGGAAAGGCGGTCAGGTGCGGCGCAACCAGGATAAACTGTCTTCCTTCGTTCAGCATGGAACCCCATGACGGCGTCGGCGGCTGCGCGCCGAGGCCGAGAAAACTCAAACTGCCCTCCGCGATAATCGCCGTGGCCACGCCGAAGGTCGCTTGAATAACCAGCGGCGGCAGAAGATTCGGCACCATGTGAAGCGCGACGACGCGTGCGGGCGCCGCTCCGAGGGCCAGCGCCGCATGGACGAATTCCTTTTCTCGCAGCGCTAGAATCTCGCCGCGTACCAGACGCGCATAGCCGGTCCAGCCGATCAGACTAAGCGCCACGACGACGTGGTTAAGGCCGGGACCGAGCACGGCGGTGAAGGCGATCGCGAGCAAGATTCCGGGAAACGCCAACAGCACGTCCACCAGCCGCATGAGACCTTGATCCACCCAAGCGCCAAAGTATCCGGCGAGAGCGCCGATTAGGAGTCCGATCGCGAGTGAGATCGTCACTGTAGTCGCCCCGACCAGGAGTGAGATGCGGCTGCCGTAGATAATCCGACTCAACACGTCGCGGCCCAGCTTGTCGGTGCCGAGCGGGTGATCTCTCGACGCGGCGGCAAGGTCGTTCTCAAGTTTTTGTTCCGTCGGGTTGTACGGCGCGAGGGCAGGCGCAAACGCCGCCACGCCGAAGAGCGCAATGAGAATCGCCGCGCCGATGAAAATGACGGCTTTATCTGTCATACGACATTCGCGGATCAACGAGACGGTAACAAAGGTCCGTGAGCAAATTGACCGCCAGGTACGAAACGGCGATGACCAGGACGCAGCCCTGGACCAGAGGGTAGTCCCGCGTCTGGATCGCCTGGAGCGTGAGGCGGCCGAGACCCGGCCAGCTAAAAATAGACTCGGTGATGATCGAGCCGGCGAGCAGCGCGCCGAACTGGAGGCCGATGACGGTGATGACAGAGATGAGCGAGTTGCGCAGCGCATGTTTGAGCCAGACGCGCCGCTCGCTCAATCCCTTGGCGCGAGCGGTTCGAATGTAATCTTCGTGGATCGTTTGTAGCAGCCCCGAGCGGATCATCCGGGTCAGGATCGCGGCCATGGCCATTCCCAGCGTCAGAGCTGGGAGAATCAGATGGCTGATGCCGCCCCGGCCGGACACCGGCAGCCAGCCCAACTCGATCGAGAAAAAAATCATCAGCAGCGGGCCGAGCCAGAAGTTGGGCATCGCCAGACCGAAAAGCGAGAAGAGCCGCGCGGGACGTTCCAGCCACGTGCCGCTCCGGGCAGCCGCCGCGATCCCCAATGGAAAAGCAAAAAGAAAAGCCGCGCCCATCGCCGCCAACGTCAGCTCGATCGTGGCGGGGAGACGCCTCAGAATCAGCTCGCTCACCGTGGCTTGGCTATAAAGCGAACGGCCGAGATCGCCCGTCGCGAGGCCCGACAGAAAGCGAAGATATTGCCGCACCAGCGGCTGATCCAATCCCAGCTCGCGCCTGAGCGTCTCTTTATCGGCGCTGCGCGCCGTATCTCCCAACATCGCTTCCACCGGGTCGCCGGGAACGAGGTGGATTAGAAAAAAGACCAACGTGACCGCGCCGAGCACGGTGGGAAGGAGTAAAAGCAGGCGATGAAGCAAGAAGCGTTTCACGTGGGTGGCAGGGCCGTGGAGAGCGAAACTTTTTTAAGCGAGATGAAGTCGCCGTCGGGAAAGGGGACGAAGCCCCGCACCGACGGCTTCATGACCACGATGTTTTTTTTCCACCACAGCGGGATGTAGGGCAGATCGACGGCGAGGATTTCCTGCACGCGGCTGTATATGCGCCGCCGCTCTTCGAGCGCCACGGTCTGCCTGCCGCGCTCCAACAGCCGGTCGAGTTCCTGATTGCGGTATCTGCCGCGATTGCGCCCGTTAGGTGGGACGCTGCTGGAATGGAACAGATCGTAGTAGATGTCCGGGTCCAGGACGCCCACCCAATCGAGAGAGAAAAGGTGAAAGTTGCCGTTTTTGACGTCGCCGTAGAAAGTTCCCCATTCGTAGGTGCGCACCTCGATCTCGATGCCGACGCGAGCGAGCTGCTCCTTCAACGTCTCGGCGATTCTCTTGGTCAGATCCAGGTTCGTCGTCTTGTAAGAGAGCCGGAAGCGCGGCAGCGGTCCGTCGCCGTCGGGATCGGGGAAACCGGCTTCGTTCAGCAAACGCTTGGCCTTTTCCGGATTGTAACTGAGGCGCGCCACGGCCGGCTCGTAGGCCCAGTGCCGGGGCGAGAGCAGACCGGTTGCCGGAACGACCAGGTCCTTCATGATGTGATGGATCACGGCGTCGCGATCGATCGCCAGACCGATCGCTTCCCGGACTGCGCGATGGCTCAGCATGGGATGATCGAGATTCATGCCGAGATAATGAAATGTCGTTCCTTGCTCGCTCAAGGTCGTGGCGCCGGTGTTTTTGCTCAACCAGGGAAGCATCTCGGGCTCGAGATCGTTCTGAATAAAATCGACCGTTCCTTTTCTGAACTCCAGGGCGCGGACGACCGCGTCGGGAATAATTTTAAATACTACGCCTGAAAGCGCGGGCGCTCCCTCCCAATAAGACGGGTTTGCTTTGAGCACGACTCGTTCTCCCGGGCTGAACTCGCCCAGCGTAAATGGACCTGAGCCGATAAGTCGCAGGCTGCCGGATTTCTCCTCCGCGGGCGTCGCCGCGGGAACGATGCCGATGGTGAGGTTTTCCAGAAACGGCGCGAAAGACCTCGCGAGCCGGAAGCGGATTTCATAGTCGCCGAGTTGATCGATGCCCTCGATGAACTTGAGCGGGCCGCGTTTCGGCGACCGGCTGTTGGGGTCGAGAATGGATTGGTAGGTATATTTCACGTCCGCGGCGGTCAGGGGCTTTCCGTCGTGAAAGAGAACGCCTTTTCGAATGTGGAAGATATAGGTGCGCTCATCGACGGCGCGCCAGCTCTCGGCCAGCTCGGGTCGCGGTAGCGAGTTTTCGTCCGGACGCACGAGCGAATTGAAAATAAGGCCGCTGATACGATCGGAATCCGCGTCCATCGCATAACGCGGGTCGAGGTGGGTGGGGCCGCTTTCGAGCGCGACAACCAGGGTGCCGGGGGATGTGCCGCTGTCGGTGGACTTGCCGCAGGCCGACCCAACCGCGGATAAACAGAGAATAAAAATGAAGAAAGAACGTCTAAGCTTCACTGAGTGGGGCTGGGCTTTTTGACAGCAAGATAGCTCTTTTGGTATACTACGTCAATTTTATGCTGTTACACAGATCCGTAAAACTACCTATCTTTTTATTGCCTGCGTTGCTGGTTGCGCTCCTTTTCGCCACCCGCGTATCCGTTTCCGCCCAGGAAAATCCTCTGCCGCTCCTTCTCGGGCTGGAGAACGCGGTCGAATTCTGGAAGCTCGTCTTTACCCGTTACGGCGCCGGCGAAGTGATCTTTCACGACCGGCAGGACCCTCTGAAGATCTATAAAGTCGTCAATATCGACGAGAACAGCAACGCACGCAGGCTGATCAAGCAAGAGATCGAAACGATCGGCCAGGCGGAAGGTTTTCCGGTCGCAGAAGAAAGGGTGCGCGCCCAGCGGGGCGTCAAAGAGCGTTTTGTCTCGGGGCTGGCTTTGTCCCGGCGCTACCTGGACCAGATGCAGCAGATCTTTCGCGAAGAAGGGCTGCCGGTGGATATCGCTTATCTGCCCCTGGTCGAGTCGTCGTTCGATCTCCATGCCCGCTCCAGTGCCGGCGCGCTCGGCATGTGGCAGTTCATGCCTTCGACGGGAAAGAAATTCATGCGTATCGGCCCCAGCCTAGACGAGAGGCGAGACCCGCTGGAATCGACGCGGGCCGCGGCGAGATTCCTCAAACAGAACTACGAGGCGCTGGGAAACTGGCCGCTGGCGATCACCGCTTACAATCACGGCCGCGAGGGCATGCTGCGCGCGGTGAGCGAGGTCGGCTCCAGCAACCTGGCGGAAATCATCGAGCGCTATCAGGGGCCGTCGTTCGGCTTTGCATCCAAGAGTTTTTACACGGAGTTTCTGGCCGCCGTTGAGTTAGCGAAAAAATCCGAGGAATTTTTTCCCAACATCGAGTATCATCCGCCGATGACCCTGGAGGAGTTGCCCGTCGAGCGCAACGTTCCCATTGTCGCCTTGCTCAAGCCCGCCGGAATTTCGCACGCCGAATTTCTCCAATGGAACCCGGCCCTGAGCACCAAGATCAAGGACATCCCCGGAGGCTATCGGGTCAAAGCGCCGTCGGAAAAACTCGGCGCGCTCGTCGCGGCATATAAAAAGATCGCCGGCTCATCGAGCGCCGCATCGGCCCAAATTGTCGCCATTTCGAAAAGCTCTTTAGAGTGGATCTTCCACCACGTCGCCCCCGGCGAAACCCTCTCCCAGATCGCACGCAATTACCGTGTGACGGTCAACGCGATTCAACAAGTCAACGGGATGGGCACCGGCCACCGCATCACCGCCGGCCAGCAATTAAAGATTCCCAAAAAAGCCTGATCAATTTAGTAGGCAGAGAGCGAGTAGCAGCAGGCAGCAAGTGATTTTTGCTGGCTGCTTGCGACCTACTTGCAGAGCTCATTGTTTGTACGATGTAGCCTGAACTAAAACAGGTCCGAATTTTGCCGGCGATCGTTAGCGTTTGAGCCAACCCGGGGTTAGGGTATAATACCTTTCCTCAAGGGCGCTGCCGCCCCGCTCGTCAACATGTGACCTGTATGGATGTCGCGCTGCTCAAAGGGACGGCCCTGTTGTATCTGCTCGCAACCGGGACTTTCATCGTCTACGTCCTGCTGTTGAAGGATTCTCTCGCGCGTATTTCGCCGCTGGTTCTGCTGTCAGGTTTCTTGTTGCATACCGCAGCCTTAGGCGTGCAAATCTCACAAAATGGTTTTCCAGCGGTAACCGAGTTGCACCAAGCCTTGTCGGTGTATAGTTGGGTCATCGTGGGTGTCTACCTTTTAGTCCACCTCAAATATAGTGTTACCGTTCTCGGTTGCTTCGTCGCGCCGTTGGCCTTTCTGATGACCTTTGCCGGCATCGCTTTCGGCGCCGCCGGCGGCGAGCTTCCGCCCGGCCTGAAAACCTATTGGCTTCCGGTTCACGTAACGCTCGCGTTCTTGGGCAATGCGGTATTTGCATTGGCTTTCGCCGTGAGCTTGATGTATCTCATCCAGGAATCCCGGCTCAAAAGTAAGAAAACGACCGCGCTCCACCAGCCGCTGCCGTCGCTGGAGCGGCTCGACCGGCTCAACTACGTATTTTTGGTCTGGGGATTTCCGTTGATGACGTTGGGAATCGTCACCGGAATCCTCTGGGCGCACGTCCAGTGGGGTGACTATTGGACGGGGGATGCGCGGCTGATTTCCTCGACGCTCGTCTGGCTGCTCTACGGGGTGCTGCTTCAGGGGCGCATCACTGCCGGCTGGCGCGGCAGGCGGGCGGCGTTTCTGACCATCGTCGGTTTCGTCGTCGTGCTGGGTTATTTTCTCTGGGGCGACTCGCTTTTCCCGAGCCGGCACGGCGGACGGTTCGATTAGAAAACGTGAACAAAGAAATCGTCATCGTCGGCCTCAATCACCATACCGCTCCGGTGGAGGTGCGCGAGCGAGTCGCCTTCGATCAAGCGCTTTTGGGTGAGGCGCTCCAATCCCTCCGTACGTTGCGTTCGGTCCACGAGGGCGCGGTGCTCTCCACCTGCAACCGGGTGGAGGTGGTCGCCACGACATCCGACAGCCAAGCGGCGTTTGCCGAGATCAAGAAATTTTTATTGGAGCGCGAACCCGGTGCGGGCGAGAGCAGTCTGGAAGATCATCTCTATGCCTACAGCGGCGACGATGCGGTGCGCCATCTGTTTCGCGTCGCGGCGAGTCTCGATTCGATGGTCGTCGGCGAGCCGCAGATTCTCGGACAGATCAAAGATTATTACCTCGCGGCCAAAGAGGCGGGAAGCGTCGGGACGATTCTGCATCGGCTCTTTCACCGGTCGTTTTCCGTGGCCAAGAGAGTGCGCACGGAAACTGGCGTCGCCAGCCGCGTCGTGTCGGTGAGCTCGGTGGCGGTGGAGCTGGCCAAGCGCATCTTCGATCGGCTGGAAGACAAAACCGTCATGCTCATCGGCGCAGGGAAGATTGGCAACTCGGTCGCGCGCCATCTTCAGCGCAACGGCGTGAGCAGCTTGATGGTGACGAACCGCACTTTCGAGCGTGCGGTCGAGGTCGCAGCGGAATTTCGCGGCAATCCGATTCGCTTCGAGGAATTTTCCCGCTATCTCAAGCTCGCCGATCTCGTCATCGGCTGCGCCGGCGCGCCCGAGTTTTTGCTGCGGCCGGAGACCGTCGAAGAGATACTGAAGGACAGGAAACAGATGGCGATGTTCTTCATCGATCTCGGCGACCGGCGCAACTTCGACCCGCGCATCAACGAGATCGCCAATGTCTATCTCTATGACATCGACGACCTCCAGTCCGTCGCGCAGGAAAATTTGAACGGCCGCGCCGGAGAAGTGCGCAAGGCCGACGAGATCGTGGACGAGGAGGTGGGGGGCTTTTTGCGCTGGCTCGATTCTCTCGACCAGGTGCCGACCATCGTCGCGCTGCGGCAAAGGCTCGAAGAGATCCGGCAAAGCGAGGTCGAGAAGTCGTTGCGCACGAGTCTGAAGGGCCTTTCGGAAAAAGAGCGGCAGGCGATCGAAGATCTGACCTCGGCGATGATCGGAAAGATTCTTCACGCGCCGATCTCGCGGATAAAACAACCGTCGGACGACGAGGAGGACGCTCTGTACGTCGAGGCGCTGAAAAAGCTTTTCGGTTTAGAGGATAAATGAGCGTATCCTCACGCGGCAAGCTTTCCACCCGCGGGCAATAGGGCTGTGCCTTCAATGAATCGAATCCGTATTGGAACACGTGGAAGTGCTCTGGCCATGGCCCAGACGACGTGGGTGAAATGCAAGTTGCAAGAGCGCTACCCCGATCTTCAGGTTGAAGTGATTACGATCAAGACCAGCGGAGACCGGTTTCTCGCGGCTCCGATCAAAGCAATTCCCGGCAAGGGGATTTTCGTCAAAGAGATAGAGGAGGCGCTGCTGCGGAAACAAATCGATCTCGCGGTCCACTCGATGAAGGATCTGCCGACGGAAATTACGGCCGGCCTCGCGATCGCGGCGATTCCCGAGCGCGAGGACGCGCGCGATGTATTAGTGAGTGCAGCTGATCACGCGCTGAAAGATTTGCCGGCGGGAGCGAGGATCGGAACCGGCAGCCTGCGCCGCCGCGCGCAGATTCTTCATTGCCGCCCGGATCTGGCGGTTGAGCCGATCCGCGGCAACGTGGATACGCGTCTGAGAAAATTGGAGCACGGCGAGGTTGAAGGACTCGTGATGGCGGCTGCGGGACTTAAACGGCTGGGTTTGGAAAAACACATTGCCGAATACCTGGCGGAAGAAATCTGTCTCGGCGCCGTCGCTCAAGGCGCGCTGGCACTGCAAACGCGCGCCAGCGATCCCGCGGTCGAAATGGTTTTGTTTTTACGCCATGCGCCGACGATGCAAGAGGTCGCGGCGGAGAGAGCATTCCTGACGCGCCTGGGAGGAGGCTGTCAGCTTCCGGTCGGCGCTCGGGCGCGGGTCGAGGACGACCGGCTGAGGCTCATGGGAGTCGTCGCCGATCCCGATGGCCATAAAGTGCTCAGAGAAGAGTCGGAAGGTTCTGCGGCGCAGGGTGAGCGCTTGGGAACGACGCTGGCCGAGCGATTGCTGGCTCTGGGCGGCGATCGTATCTTGACTGCCGAGAGCGGGAGCGCGGTCCATGAAGCCGGCTAAAGTAAACGCCAGCATGCCTCAGAAAAGCAAGCCGCTATCCGGGTGCCGTATTGTCGTCACGCGCGCCCGGTCGCAGGCGAGTTCGTTTATCGAAGCGCTGGAAAATCTCGGCGCCGAAGCGATCGAGTTCCCCACGATCGAAATCGTTCCGCCGGAGAGCTACGGAGCGCTGGATCAAGCAATTGAAAATATCGAAGAGTACGACTGGATCATTTTTACCAGCGTCAACGGCGTGCGCTATTTTTCAGATCGTTTTTCCAAGTTTAAAAAAGAGACAAACCGGCTCGGGAAAATTCGGGCTGCCGCCATCGGGCCCGAGACCGCCAACGCGGTGAAACTTCTCGGACTCACCCCGCGCGTCGTGCCGGACGAATATCGGGCAGAAGCGATTCTGGCTAACCTTCGTCCGGGGGAGATGCGCGGACAAAAGATTCTCGTGCCGCGCGCGGCCGAGGCGCGCGACGTGCTGATCGGGACCCTGCGCCAATGGGGCGCCGAAGTCGATGTGGTGGAAGCTTATCGCGCGGTCGCTCCGAAGAACGATCCGCGCCCGATGCGCACGCTGCTGCTCGACGGGCAAACCGACATGGTGACGTTTACTAGCTCGAGCACTGTGAGGAATTTCGTCGCGCTTTTGGGCGGTAGAGATGTTCCGGCGCTTTTGGCCGCCGCCGCCGTCGCCTGTATCGGACCGATCACGCAGGGGACGGCCGAGGAGATGGGAATTCGAGTGGATGTCGTGCCGCAAGATTATACCATCGCGGGGCTGACGGCCGGAATTGTAGAATATTTTAACGACAAGCGAGACTGATGGGAGGTCCGATGGAGTTTCCCACCTATCGCCCCCGAAGGCTGAGAAGAAATGAGCGGCTGCGCGCGCTCGTGCGGGAAACGAATCTCAGCGCGAGTAATCTCATCTATCCGTTGTTCGTCGGTCCCGGAAAAGATAGCGCGCAACCGGTTGCTTCCATGCCGGGTGTGGCTCAACTCTCGGTCGATCGCGCCGCAAAGGAGTGCAGCGAGGTGAGCGCCCTGGGAATTCCAGCGGTAATTCTCTTCGGCATTCCCGAGCACAAGGACAGCGTCGGGTCGGAAGCCTATCTGGACAACGGTGTCGTGCAGCGCGCGGTCCGCGCGATCAAAGAACGCGTGCCCGAGCTGTTGGTGGTTACGGATGTTTGCCTGTGCGAATATACCGATCATGGGCACTGCGGCGTGATCAAAAACGGCGACGTGGATAATGACGCCACGCTCGATCTACTCGTGAAAGAAGCGCTCTCTCACGCTAAGGCCGGCGCGGATATCGTGGCGCCATCGGATATGATGGATGGAAGGGTAGGGGCGATTCGGAAGGCGTTGGATCAAGATGGCTTCGATCAACTGGCGATCATGGCTTACGCGGCGAAATACGCCTCGGGCTTCTACGCGCCGTTTCGCGAAGCCGCCGAATCGACGCCGCAGTTCGGCGATCGCCGCTCGTATCAGATGGATCCAGGCAACGCGGACGAGGCCTTGAGAGAAGTCGAGCTCGACATCCGCGAAGGCGCCGACATCGTCATGGTCAAGCCGGCGATGACCTATCTGGATATCGTCTATCGCGTCAAGCAGAAATTCGGTTACCCCGTGGCCGCTTACAACGTCAGCGGCGAATATTCCATGGTCAAAGCCGCGGCGAAAAACGGCTGGATCGACGAGCGCCGGATCGTACTGGAGCTGCTGCTTTCGATCAAGCGCGCCGGCGCTGACATGATTCTGACCTACTTTGCCAAAGACGTTGCCCGCGAACTGCACGGGAAATGACCGCCGCCACCGAACTTATGGCCTGTTAGTGTAAAGCCAGCGGGCGCCGAATTGTCCCACTAGGACAACTTCCTGTTGTGGCAGCAGACGAACCGCGCTTCGCTCGCGCGGCAGACCCGTCACCAAAAATAATTTACGCTCGCCGGCCCAAAGTCTTCTAAACATTTCGGTGTCGAGAAAAAGATCCCGCGCCTCCGGATAGCGCGAGCCAAACTCCAGGCTGCCGCGTTTCCCATTGATTACGTAAATACGCCTGCCGGTGTAATAAGCGAGACCACCGCTGTATTCCAACGGGTCCTCGTGGAGGACGAGATCGTGCGGCTGGAGTCGAGGCAAAATCGCTTCGGCGATCGGCTTCGAAGAATGGTAGGGTTCCAAAAGGAGCAACAGGCGAAACAGCAGAATAAAAATCCCGGCAGACGTAAGCAGAAAGGCAAAGAACGCCGCATAAACTCTATTGAATGTCAGGAGAAGCGCAGCGGCCGACACTCCCAGAATAACGGTTAACCCAACACCGACGCTCATCGTGAAGAAGGACTCAGCGGCAATAGGGATGGTATGGCCCTGCGCCTGCATCGCCCGATAGTAGCCCATGATGCCTGAGAAAGCGTTCGAAAGCTTAGACGTGGTTGGTGCGAAACCGGAATGCAGCATTGCGATTCCCGCCATGGCGATGATCAGCAATGCAAAAGCAGCATATCGACTTAGTTTGGCTACGGGTTGGGTTAACTCGAGGCGCGCCGCCCACCAGCCTCCAGTCATCAAGCTCAGCGCCGGAAGCGCCGGCAAAGAATAGTGTTCGAGCTTCGACGAAGAAAACGAAAAAAATATCAGCACAGTGAGCGCCCAAAGCGGAGGCAGGAGCCTGAGTTCGCGAGCCGGGGAAGGCGCTCGGTCGATTCTAAAGAGCCCACGTACGACAACGGGGAGGAGCAGACTCCAGGGCAGGAACCAGACCAGGCTCAAAAGCAAAAACGCCGACGTAGTCACGGAAACGTCGTCTTCAATCAGACTTCCTCCCTTGACGTAACGAAGAAGCTGGTTGTCGAGGAGGTAGTACCGGAAGAAACCGGGATTTTCCCGAATCGCAAGGATGTGCCAAGGGGCCACGAAAATAAAGAAGAGCACAATGCCGGTGAGCGCATAGCGATTGGCGACCAGTGAGCGATAGACTGCGCCAACCCGACCGCATATGAGGGCGAAAATTCCGATTATCGCTGCAGGCAATAGAATAGCGACCAGCCCCTTGGCCAGCGCTCCGAGCGCGAGAGCCAGGTAAAAAAAGAGCGGCGCTCCCGCCTCCCATCGGTTGCGTTGCCCGTCAAGGCGACCTTTCGGGTCGCCGGCACGCAACGACTGCATGGCCGCCGTGACCGCAAGGGAAACGGAGAAGACGAGAAGCAGATCGGTAAGGGTGACGTGGGAATAGAGAAAAATTCCTACAGTGAAAGAAAAAATCAGTGCGGAAAAGAGTCCCCCCGAGGCGCCGTAGAGCCATGTTCCCATGAACCACACCAGAAGCGCGGCGCCGAAAGCCGGGAGCGCGCTCCACAGACGCACGCCCCATTCGGAGGGACCGGTTATCTTGAAGGTCAGCGCGGAAAGCCAGAACAGAAGCGGCGGTTTGTTGAGGTAGCGGACACCGTTGAAGTGGAGCGTCACCCAATCGCCGCCTTCAGCCATTTCCCCGGCGATCGTTCCATACATTCCTTCATCGGGGTCGATGAAGCTCACCGAGCCGATGCCCCAGAAGCTAAACCATGCGCAAACAGCCGCTACGATGGCTAGCTGTTTCCAGCTATCCATCGTCATCGCGGCTCACAAATCGCGCAACTTTTCTTTTACTATCTTTTCGCATTCTTTTTCTCGGCTCGCCGTCAGCACCTGTGCCTCGGAAAAACGGAAAAGCAGGACTCGATTCGCCCGGGCGAGGCGAACAACGTACGTGCTGGAATCGGCGTCATGATAAACAGACACGCCAGCTCGCTGATCTAAGGAACGAACGAGGGTGCCCGCCCAGCGCTCGATCTCCTCGGTCGCGGCATCACCAAGCTTGTCCGTAATCATACTTGACCAGGCGTCCGGCGATTACCTAGGTTCACAAAGCACTATCAGGATGCCGGGATTTTGGATACGGAATCCCGATCGGCTCGAAAATTTACCGACAAAAGGCAATTTTCCGATTTTAGGCGCCCGCACGCCAAATTTTGTCAAATGGAAACTTATGGGATATTTGGTTTTAGGTAGAAATAAGCGAGACCTTTTCGCCTCTTGTGTGTGGCATGCGCGTTGCACACGATGCCTGATTGCCGGGAAAACTTGTAGCGGTTTTCAAAAACCAAGACCCTGAAGCTTAGCGGCACCCAGGGCCCTGGAACGAGCGGACCAGGTAATAGGGGCTCCTTTTGTCTCTTATAAAATATTTGTTTAGTGCAGGTCAAGATTTAAACGTAGTAAGGGAGCAACGCAGAAAAATGAGTTATCTAAAACGGACTCTTGTGATTTGCCTATTGCTTGCGGCGGCCCTTTCGCGTGCCGATGCCGCGCAGCAGTTTCAACTGAGTTGGACGGACAACGCGGACAACGAGGATGGCTTCAAAATCGAGCGCGGCCCTTCGAGCACAGGTCCTTTTACACAGATCGGGACGGTGCTGTCGAATATTGCGACGTACATCGATACGGGTCTGGCGGACGCGACTGCTTTCTGTTACCAGGTGCGGGCCTATAATTCGGCAGGCGATTCGGCCTACACCAACGCCGCCTGCGGCACGACGCCCGCGACCTTGACCCTCGCCAAAGCAGGTACGGGCAGCGGGACGGTTACAAGCGCGCCAGCCGGAATCAATTGCGGCTCGACCTGTTCTTTCAGCTATACAAGCGGCGCGTCGGTAACGCTGACGGCGACGCCCGCCGCGGGCTCTACATTTAGCGGCTGGAGCGGAGCATGCACCGGCACCGGTACTTGCAGTGTTACCATGAATGCGGCGAAATCGGTCACGGCGACATTTAATATACAGACGTTTACTCTCACGCTGACCAAAGCCGGCGCCGGTACCGGCACGGTGATCAGCGCTCCGGCCGGCATTAATTGCGGCTCTACTTGCTCGTTCAGCTATACCAGCGGCACGTCGGTCACGCTTACGGCCACGGCCGCGGCCGGTTCTACTTTTACCGGTTGGAGCGGGGCGTGTACGGGGACGGGCGCTTGCGTTGTGACCATGAGCGCCGCGAAATCGGTGAGCGCGACATTCAATATACAGACGTTTATTCTTTCACTGACCAAATCGGGCAGTGCCGCCGGCACGGTGACCAGCGCTCCGGCTGGGATCAACTGCGGCGCGACCTGCTCGGCGAGTTACAATGGCGGAACTTCGGTGACGCTTACGGCCACGGCGGCAACCGGCGCTTCGTTCACCGGCTGGACCGGCGCATGCACCGGCACCGGCGCCTGCGTCGTAACGATGGACGCCGCAAAGTCCGTCACGGCGGCATTCAGCGTCCCGCCGCCTTCAGCGCCGTCGTCGCTGGCGGTTAACTAGTCGCCGGCGATGCGAGGTGAGTCATGACTGGTGGTGACAACTATCGCAGCAGATTGTCGAATCCGAAGGCCGGCGAGCCCCGCACGGCGAAAAAAAGGGCGACGATCAGCATCAAGAAGTTGTTTTGCCAGCCGGTCTCATGGGAATGGATCGCGTGCTTGGCTAGGACTCGGAACTTGTTCCTTTCTTCCTGCCCGAGCGCGCGATTCATTCCCTCTATCATGGGCGGAAGGGTGTAAAGCCAGTGATGCTGGATTTTAAAAGTAGGAAGCAAGAAAAGAACGATCATTAGCGCGGCAACGCGCGTCTCAAATCCCAGAATGAGACCGAGCCCTCCTGCAATCATCAGAAATACCGCGATCAAGCCGAAGACAGTCGCACCGAACGAAAACACGATCTCGGCGTTTCGCACCGGATTCGGCCACCGCCGCACGTTGCTGATTCCGCTGTAAAGAAAACGCAACCCGAGAGCAATCCGCAGGATCGTTTCGATGGTAGTCAGATAGCTCGCTTCGTCCACGATGGGTCACTCCTAAAGAACCAATCGACATGCTGGCGTTTAGTCGATTCCCGCCGCGCTGTCAATAGAGCTGGATTTCAAGCTTGTGCCCATTGGCAAAACTGGCCTTTTCCCAACGCCCATCATCGTCTACAATGCATTTCGATCTTTTTGATGGCGAATCGGGAACTTTTTATTCTCCGGGATGTCTAAACAAATGGGAGGTAAACGCTTGGCCTTGGCAATGGCTGGGGACCCGGACGCGGAACTGGTTCAAAAGGTCCGGGATGGGCATCGATCGGCGTTCAATCAATTGGTTCTGAAGTACAGGAACCGGGTGATGGGGATCGCCGCCCGCATGCTTGGCGATCGAACCGAAGCCGAAGATCTGGCCCAGGATGTTTTCGTCAAAATATATCACGCGCTGCGCGACTTTCACGGCGACGCGCTTTTTTCCACATGGCTCTATCGCGTCACGGCCAATAGCTGCCTGAACCGCAAGAAAAAACAGAATCGCGAGCGGCGCCTCGTGGAAATCGTCGATGACCTCGAGCCGCTCCGTTGCGATCCGTCCTCCAACCCGGACAGCCTGCTCGAAAGAAAGCAGCTCAGGGCTTTATTGGAAAAGGCCATCGAAGCTTTGCCCGAAGAGCAAAGAATGGTTCTTATTTTGCGCGATATCGAAGGCCTGTCCTACGAGGAAATAGCCGAGTGCTTGGAGCTAGAGCTCGGTACCGTGAGGTCCAGGCTGCACCGCGGGCGTTTGGAAGTTCAATCCAAGATCAAAGCTTATTCTTTGCCGGAGGAGAAAAGGAGCATAGCCTCATGAATTGCCCGGAGGTCCAGGAATTATTTTCAGATTACTTGGACGAGCGGCTGGAAGCGTCTCAAGTCTCGCTCCTGAAGGAGCACCTCGGGGCCTGTGTAAGTTGCCGGAGGGGACTGGGGGAGCTCCTTGGAACCGTCGAGCTGATCGGCTCGTTGGATGAGATCGAAACGTCTCCGAATTTTCTCGCTCAGGTCAACAGAAAAATCGACCGCTGTTGGACTCCGGTTCGCTTTTGGCGGTGGGCATTCGAGCCTGCGAAGATCAAGCTCCCACTGGAGGCGGCGGCGCTGGCGGTCGTGGCGATAGTGGCAATTTATCTTTATCGTTCGTCCGAACCGTTGCCGGGAAACTTGATTGCGTCGCGCGAAAGCGCGGGGATAGCTCGAGAGCAATCGCAGGGAGCCCAGTTGCAGCGAAACGGGGAGACTCCGGATCAACGCGCGCTGTTAGCATACAAACCGGCACGGAAGGAGAGGCCGCCGCCGTTACCTGAATTGTTGGCGAAAAAAGAAACGCCTGCACCACTTCCGTTGGCGCAAGCGCAAAGAAACACATCACCGTCCCAAATTGCCGACCCAGGTAGCGCGTTGCAACAAGACCCCGGCGCTTCTCAGACGCGGCCGCCCGTGGAAAGCCTGCGCAAGGGGGCGCCGCCGCCCGCCTCTGAGGTTGCGGCGGGTGTTGGCGCGCTCCCCGCAGAAACCGCTTCCTCCGGCGCTTCTCCTGCACAGGCCAAGAGAGAGTCGCCGCCGGCAGCTCCCGCTCGGGCCGCGCCCAGGGTGGCCGGAGTGCCCATGTCGCGCGCGCCGGCGCTGCAGGATGTCGAAGTGGTGTCGGAAGACGTGACTGTTTCTCAGCGCAACGTTAAAGCTGTCTTGAATTTGCTCGGTGGCAGAGTTCTAAGCGAGCGCGCTTCAGGAGACGATGTCATGCTAACGGTGGAATTGCCTCAGTCGCGCGAGCCGGAATTTCGCAGTGTGCTAAAACAAGAAACCGGCAAGGAACCTTCAGCCTTCTACAGCTTGGACGAGAAATTAGGCCTAAAGTTTCGGGAACAAGCGCAATCAGGACGGACACCGCCGGCATCTCAGGGAAGCGTGAGAGAGGCGAGAAGAACCGCTCCCGACAAAGAGGAGCCAACCGTCACATTGGAGATTCGCATCCGGCCGAAAAAATAGCGGGAGCTTTCCACCCCGCTCACCTTCTTGGCAGGCTCCGGCTACTTCTTTTTGTACAGTCCATCGATGAAGCCGCTCTGATCCAATTCTTTGATAAAGCTCATCTCCACGAACTGCTCCGGCTTGGCGGATTTTGCTCTCGGATCTCTCTCGCCTATGTCCTCAAGGATGAATTTAAGTCCTTCCAAGGTTGGATATTGTTTCTTCGGAAACAACGCTTCGGTCAGGACGTTGTCCCGACTTCTTTCCAATATCTCACGATCCACTCCGCCGCCCATGTATTTTCCGAGAACTTTGATGGTCGTTTCTTTGTCGGTCCACATTCGGTGCACCGCCTCGACGTGGCCTTTCACATACCGGCGCACGCTGTCTTGATGCTCTTTGATATACTTTCGCGTCGTCGCGGGCGCGGTGTGCTGAAAGGTGAGACCTAACTTAGCGACATCCGCCAGAACAGTCATGCCTTTTTTTTCCGCCTGAAAGCTCGACGGCGGATTGATCACCGAGGCGGTCACCCGCCCGGTTAAAGCGGCGCCCAAGCGGTCCGGGCCGCTCCCCACTTGTACGATCGTTACATCTTTTCCCGGCGTCAGACCGACTTTTTTAAGCGCGAACCTGGCGATCGTGTCGGTGGCCGAGCCGAAGCGGCTGATTGCCACTGTGCCGCCTTTGAGCTGTTCGACGGTGGTTACTCCCGGCTTTCCCATCAAAACGTAATTCAAAGAGGTCATGCCTCCGGCGACGAACACGGCGTCCGAGCCGGCCAGCGCGCTGGCAACGAGCCCTGGGCCGGAAACTTGCGTAACGGGCACGTCGCCCGAGACCAGAGCAAGGATCGCCGTGCTCCCGCCGGTGAAGAAAATTACCTGCACGTCGAGGCCGTTCTTCTCGAATATTCCGGTCTCTTTGCCGACCCAGAGCGGCAATTGGTCGCCGCTGATGGCGCTGTACCCGACGTGAACCCGCTGAAGCTGAGCAGAGACGGGCGCGATCGAAAAAACGACAGCAACCA
>DASXRG010000155.1:0-17060 GCA_036506735.1 Binatia bacterium
TTCATGCGTTCACTCTTATGACAAGGCGCTGGCGGTTTCAAGCCGGTTCTCGACGCACCGTTTGTTCCGTTGCTTGACAGTGTGCGCCGTACCGTCTAAGAGTGAGATCGCTATGGGCGTCAGACGCGCCGCGCTCGGTCATGTAGTGTTGAACGTCAGGAACTTGAAGAAGTCCGAGCGCTTCTATCGCGACATCCTCGGCATGGCGGTCTCCGGCAGAAATTCACGCACGAAAATGTCGTTCCTGAGCTTCGGCGCCGAGCATCATGACATCGCGCTCATGGAGTTGCC
This sequence comes from Binatia bacterium, assembly GCA_036506735.1. Classification (GTDB taxonomy): domain Bacteria; phylum Desulfobacterota; class Binatia; order UBA9968; family UBA9968; genus JAJPJQ01. The sequence goes on from DASXRG010000155.1 coordinate 292, forward strand.
GGCCAAGGCGAAACGGATCGGCGGCGACGGCGTCCCCGGCCTGCATCATTTCTGCGTTTACGTCGAGACGAATGAAGAAGTCGACGATCTCTATCCGGTCCTCAAGCGCAAACGGATTCCGGTCGTGAGCGGACCGGAGATCCTGGAGGTCGCGCACAACCGATCGGTCAGCTTTTTGGACCCGGACGGCAATCGGGTCGAGGTCGCGTGCAACGCCAATAAGTTCGATGAGAGAGAAGGCGAGCGATGAAACGGCTTGCGGCTAGAGCGTCCATTTTCCTTTTTCTCTCGCTTGCCGTGTTGCCGAACCCTGCGTGGTCGCTCGACAGGTTTCACATCGCGCACAGCGCTCTGTCCGCTTCGCAAGCGATCCTTTACGTGACGAGAGACGCGGGAATCTTCCGCAGATACGATCTCGATCCGCAAATCGTGTACATCGTGGGCGGGCCGACCAACACCGCCGCGCTGATATCCGGCAGCGTCGATTTCAACATCTTTGCCGGTCCCTCCTCGGTCGCCGCCAACTTGTCGGGCGCCGATACGGCGATTCTCATGAGTTTTGTGAACACGTTGGAGCATTCGGTCTACGCGGGTCCTTCCGTCAAAAAGCCCGGCGATCTCAAAGGAAAGCGCATCGGCATCGCCAGGCCGGGTTCGTCGGATCACTATGGCGCGACGGTGGCACTCAAAAAATGGAGATTGGAGCCCGACAAGGACGTAGCGCTTATCTCCATCGGCGGGCCTCCGGATCGCTTTCTCGCTTTACAGGCTGGAAGAGTGGACGCGGTCTTGCTCCAACCGCCGTTGACTCTTCGGGCGCAGAAAGCTGGCTTCAACCGGCTCGCCGCGCTCGTCGATCTCGGGCTCGACTACGTCGGGACATCGTTTGCTACCACTCGCTCGGTCATTGATAAAAAAGAAGAGCTCGTGCGCCGCGTCGTCAAAGCTTTTGTGGAGGGCATTCATTTTTACAAGACGAATAAAGCGGCGAGCCTCAAGGTCATAGCGAAGCTGATGAAGACCGACGATGGCGAGGCTTTAGAGGAAGCGTACGACGCTTATGCCGTCAAGTTCATGGCCCGGGTTCCGTACCCGACGACGAAAGGCGTCGAGGCGATTCTCGAGGATCTCGCCAAGACGAATCCCAAGGCCAAAGGAGCCGATCCGAAGCGCTTCATCGAGACCCGCTTTTTGAGGGAACTCGAAGACGACGGCTTTGTCGCCAAGCTCTACGGCAAATAAAAATGGACTTTCTCTCGACCTTTCATCTCAAGCGCTGGGTGGAAGAGAACCAAAATCTTTTCTCGCCGCCCTACAAGACCAACCGCCTCCTCGTTCATCACAAGGATTTTCTCGTCATGATCCTGCGCGGACCGAACGTCCGGCTCGACTTCCACGTTGAGCCCGGCGATGAGTTCTTCTACCAGATCGAAGGCGACATCGAGCTGCATCTCAAGCCCGAAGGCGAGAGCAGAGAAGTCGTCACGATCGGCCAGGGCGAGATCTTTCTCTGCCCGGGCGGCATGGCGCACTCGCCGCGCCGCCCCGCAAACAGCTGGGGCCTGGTTATCGAGCGCAAGCGCAGCGCCGCCGAAAACGAAGAATTCGTCTGGTTTTGCGAAAAATGCGACGCGAAGGTCTTGTCTCGAACCGTCACTCAAGGCGATATCGGCAAGCAAGTCGCGCAGATCTACGAAGCCTTCAACGCCAATGCCGCTCTCAGAACCTGCAAGGCCTGCGGCGACGTCTTCCCCACCACGCCGATGGCCGAGCGGCTGGGGTTTCTCCAGCCCAAGTAGCGAATTCCCTGCCTAGATTATTTATCATGTTCGCCCTTCGACAAGCTCAGGGCGAACGGGGAGGCGTTCGATAGCGCAACCCGTTCGTGGTGAGCTTGGTCGAACCATGAACGGGTTTTTATACGATGCGACGCGGTGGCCTGCCTGTCCCGCCTTTGCTAGAATAAGCCGCTATGGAATCCGCCCCGGGTAAGGAAAAGGCCGCTCCATCCGTCCCGGATCTCTCCGGCATGACCGACGAAGCGCTGCTGCAAATGCGGATTTGCGATCTCAAGGTGCAGATCGCCGGCAGCGAGCTGGAGCCGCGCATCGAAAATTTTCATCGGGAGCTGGGCGAAAAAGGGATCGCTTTCAAGCCGCTGTGTTATCTCGGCGATGAATGGTTCACGCCCGACGGCGCGGCGACGATCGCCATCCCGTTTTATCTCGCCCATCCGCGCCTCAAAAAGCTCGAAGAGAAAATGATGATGGAGGTCGAAGGCGGAAGCGAAGCGTGGTGCATGGAGCTGTTGCGCCATGAGATGGGCCACGTGCTGAACCATGCCTATCTTCTTACGAAGGACCGCCAGTGGCAGAAGATTTTCGGTTCGCCGTCGCTCGAATATTCCGAGAGCTTCCGCGCGCGGCCCTACAGCAAGCGATTCGTGCGCCACCTCGACGGCTGGTACGCGCAGAGTCATCCCGAAGAAGATTTTTCCGAGACCGTGGCGATCTGGCTGACGCCCGGCTTGGATTGGCGCATCCAGTATCGCGGCTGGAAGGCGCTCGAAAAGCTCGAATACGTCGATCAATTGATGGGCCGGCTCGCCGGCCAACGGCCGCTGGTTTTGTCGCGCAGCAAGATGAGCGAGGCGTCGCGTCTGAAATCGCGCCTGGAGGCCCACTATAAAAAACGGCGGCGGCTCTACGCGCAGGATTTCCCCGATTTCTTCGACGCCGATTTGCGCCGGCTGTTTGCGGACGCCGCCGCGGCCCCCGATGCCGAGCGGGCGGCCGCGTTTTTGCGCCGCAGCCGAAAGCCGATGCTGAACGCGGTGTCGGCCTGGACCGGCGAGCCCAAGTTCACGGTGGACCGTTTGTTGCGCGCGCTGACCGAGCGCTGCGCGGCGTTGGACTTGAGACTGCGCTCGGATTCCGCCGGTCTCGAAATCGCGGCCTACCTGGCGACGCTCGCGTCGCACTACCGTTTGACCGGCAAGTTCAAGGAATCATAACGGCTGCGCTCGATGGCTGCGACGAGACGCAAACGCAAAGTCCTCGTGCTGTTCGATTCGGCGGGAACGCCGCCGGCGGATCAGGATTTCAGCCGCGAGCTCAAGACCGAAGACTGGGCAGCGGAGGCTCACGTGATCGACGCGCTCAAGCAACTCGGCCACGAGGTGCGCACGATCGGCGTTTACGAGGATCCCGGCCTCATCATCGACGAAATCAAAGCGCATCCTCCCGAGGTCGTATTCAATCTAACAGAGCATTTTAACGCGCGCTCCGCCTACGAGCGCAATGTCGCCGGACTTCTGGAGATGTTGGATGTTCCCTACACAGGTTCAGGTCCGACGGGGCTCACGCTTTGCAAAAACAAGGGTATGGCCAAGGAAATTCTCGCGTACCATCACATCAGAGTGCCGGATTCCGTGGTCTTTCCGCGCGGATCGACGATCCGGCGGCCGAAGCGGCTGGCCTTTCCGCTTTTTATAAAACCGCTGCAGGAAGAGGCCTCGTACGGGATTTCCCAGGATTCGTTCGTCGAGAACGACCAGGCCTTCGAGGAGCGCATACGCTTTATTCACGAACGGATGAACCAGGAGGCTCTGGCCGAGGAATACATCGAGGGGCGGGAGCTTTACGTCAGCATTTTGGGCAACGACCGCCTGCAAGTGTTTCCGATCCGCGAAGTCATCTTCGCCGAAATCCCCGAGGGCCGGCCGCGATTTTCCACCTTCAAGGCCAAGTGGGACGACGCCTATCGGAAGAAATGGGGCATCGAGAACATCTTTGCCGAGGGCCTTGCCGATGCGACCGCGCAACGCATCACCGAGATCTGTAAGAAAGTCTATCGCGCGCTCAGAATACGGGGCTACGGCCGGATCGATCTGCGCGTCACCCCGGCGGAAGAAATCGTCATCCTCGAAGCCAATCCCAATCCCAATCTCGACCGCGGCGACGAGTTTGCCCAATCCGCCGCGAAGGGCGGGTTCAGTTACGAGGCGTTGATTCGGCGGATACTGCGTCTGGCGTTGCACGCAGCCGCTCTGACCGCGTAAAAATTTCCCGGTCCGCGAAAAAATTCCACGGCGGCAAGGCGATTAACGGAAGAAAGCCGCACCCACCATAGCCGTTATGTGGTCTATTTCTTGCACGCATAGACTAATGAATGCACCGTAATTTTCGAAGATTTATCCCGGGCCGGCGCGCTCTCAATTGGACCGTGGCCACCCTCGGGGTTCTCATTCTGCTCGTCTTCGTGTTTGTCCGTTTTTTCCTTGACGAGCATTTGCGCCGGACCGTGGAGCAAAACGTCAACAGCCAGCTCAAGGGATATACGGTCACGATCAACGCGCTGCATTTCAATCCGATTGGTTTTTCGCTCGACCTTATCGATGCAACGATCGCCCAGGACGCTCACCCCGAGCCTCCCATCGCGTACATCCCGCTGCTCCACGCCAGCGTCCATTGGGGCGCGCTGCTGCACGGCCGTCTGGTCAGCGATTTTCTCATCGATCGGCCCAAGCTCCACATCAATCTCACGCAGGCGCGACAGGAGGTGAAGGAAAAAGTTTCGCCGTCCGAACGCGGCTGGCAGGACGCGCTGGAAGCGATCTATCCATTAAAGGTGAACCTGTTTAACATCCGCGACGCCGACATTACTTATATAGACCAGGGGCCGTTCAAACCGCTGCATCTGAGTAACCTTAACTTCAAGGCCGAGAACATCCGCAACGTGCATTCCAAGGAGAACGTTTATCCTTCGGAAGTGCATCTCAAAACCGTCGCTTTCGATACCGGGACCATCGCGTTCGACGGCAACGCGGATTTTTTGGCCAAGCCGCATCCGGGAATCAAGGGCGGCGTTTCTCTAAGCCACATCGAGCTCGACTATTTCAGGCCGATCACCAACCGCTACAACGTTTCCGTGCGCAACGGAGTGTTTTCGAGCGACGGCCTGGTGGAATACGCGCCGAACAAGAAAACCGTCGACGTGAAGCGCGTCACCATACAGGGGGTCGCGGTCGATTATGTCCATACGGCCAAGACCACCGCTCAGGAGCAGCAGGTTGCCGAGCAGGTAGCGACGACGGCGAAGGATTTGAACAACAAGCCCGAGGTTCTGGTCAAACTGAACCAAATCGACATTCAAAGAAGCCGCCTCGGCTTTATCAACAAGGCGGTCACGCCGGAATATCAGTTGTTCTTTACGGACGCGAATATCAGGGTGGAAAATCTGAGCAACCAGAGCGCGGAAGGGCGGGCCGTGGGGACGTTCGCGGGAAACTTCATGGACAGCGGCCGGACCGTCGTCAACGTGGCGTTCCAGCCCAAGGCGAAGCGCGGCGGCGATTTGGATGTGCAGGTTCGCGTCGACGGGACCGATATGGCCTCGTTGAATCCGCTCCTGCTCAACGCGGCAAATTTCGACGTGAAGGAAGGCAGCTTCTCGCTCTATTCGGAAGCCAGAGTTAGAGACGGCCAGGTCAACGGATACATCAAGCCGATGTTCAAGGACCTCGATGTTTACGACGCCGAGAAAGACGCGAACAAATCATTCGGCCAAAAACTCAAACAGGGACTCATCGGCGCGGTGGCCTGGGTGTTGTCGAACCGGCCGCGCAACGAGGTCGCGACCACAATAGCCCTCACCGGCCCGATCGATAGCCCGCAGTACAGCACCTGGGAAGCGTTCGTTGGCATGCTGCGGAACGCCTTCATCCAGGCGATCACGCCGGGCTTCGAGGTCGTGCAGCGGGCCGAAACTCCCGCCAAGGAATCTCAAGCGCCGCCGGCTTTGTCCCCGTCTCGAGATTGAGGCCGGCACTCCTTTCCGACTGCGCGGCGTGATCAGCCGGACCCGTCTTCGTCTTCCTCTTAGCAGAGGAGAGATTTAGCGGGGGTCAAATTTTTCTGATGACGCTTAACGTCCGACGGGACGGTCGCCGCGCTCTCTTAGGCTCCAGCGCCGCGCGTTGGGTCCGGCCTCACGCGCGCAGAAACGCTCGGCCGCGTCGACGGCTTTGCGAGTTCGCTCGATATCGGCCACGACTTCGAAACAGTGCTCGCTGCGCTGGAAACGGTAACCTTCGGCCGGTTGTAGGGTGATCTCATTCACCCCGGGCCGCAAGGCGCGTCGGGCGCCGCGCGCCACGACCTCATCCCCCGGCCTTTCCCTGATCTCAAAGGTAGTCTCGCATTCGCCGCTGCCATCGACCCGAACTTTTATCCGCCAGCTTTGCACCCGTTCGCCCCGCTTGACCGGATCCGGCGACATATCCAGATCCTCAATCGAGATTCTATGGTTTTTGCCGCAGAAAACCCGCTCGCGCTCTGCCGCAGTAGCGCCGCCGGACAAAAAAATGAAAGCGGCTGCGGCGCAAAACCCAATCGCTAAAGCCTCGATAGTTTTCATACTCAACCTCCTTCAACGCTACAAGTTTAGTCGGTTCAAGCCTTCATCGCGAAATACAGTACCCGGACGCGCAGCATTGTTCAATCCGGTAAACCCCTCATTCGCGAAGCAAAAAAGCAGGATTATGCCTCTAAGGCTCCGGTGCTGCATGGCGGACGGCGCCGGCCTAGTGGAAAATTACGTTGCCGTAAGATAAAACCCCTGCATGTTCCTACTGAAACAATTTCTCAAGCCGCTTATCCTGCCGCCGACGCCGTGGTTCGTGTTGCTGATTTTGATCGCGGTATTTTGGCACCGGCGATGGGCAAGAAAACTGTTTTGGGTCGTCATCGTTCTGGTTTACGCGCTGCACAGCGGCTACGTCGGATATCAGCTTCGCTATCCCCTGGAATCCCGTTACGGGCCGGTGATCGACCCGCAGCGCGCGGAGCCCTACGATGCCATCGTAGTTCTGTTGGCGGGGGTAATGCCGGCCGGGGGCCTCGCGCCGCTGCCGATGATCGATGAGATGATGTTCCGCCGTTTGGACGAAGCCTGGCGCCTGTACCGGATTCGTCCCAAACCGATCGTCGTTTCCGGCGGCCACGTCAATCCGCTCACGCCGCCCAGAAACGAGAATCAAATCGTCTGCGATTATCTGATCCTGTGGGGCGTGCCGAAGGCGCAGGTGATCGGCGAAGCCGCGTCACGCGATACGTTCGAAAGCGCAGTCGAGGTGGAAAAGATTTTGCGGCAAAGAGGGTGGAAGCGCTATCTTCTGGTCACTTCCGCCATACATATGCCGCGCAGCATGCTCGCCTTCGCCTCCGTCGCGCCCCAGCCGATTCCCGCCCCTGGAGACTTCACCATTCGATCGGGCCGCGGAAACCCTTTTCCCAGCGAAGACGCGGCGCGGAAAATATTTGATGCGGTGCACGAGTACATCGGTCTCGCCGATTACTATTGGCGCGCGGAGCAATGGGAAAAGATGAGAGCGGAAAACGAAAAATCGGCGCCAAAACAATAAGAGCTAGCGGTGGTCGTCTATCGAAGGGGGACGCTGCGTTAGAGAAAGTTTTGTCCGCCGTCCACCGAGACGGTCTGTCCGGTCATGAAGTCGCTGAGCGGCGAGGCGAGGAACAGCATCACGCCCACGAGGTCGTCGGGTTTCTGCAGCCGCTTCAACGTCCGGGTTTGGACCGGCGCCTGGCGCATGCGGATGATCTCTTCGGTGGGATTTTCTTCCGAGAGAGTCGAGCCGGGCGCGATACAGTTGACCTGAATGTTGTCGTCGCCGACCTCGCGCGCCAGGGTGCGCGTGAAGCCGATGACTCCGGCTTTGGAAGTCACGTAGTGGATGCGGCCGAGACTGCCGGAGAATACCGTCCCGGAGGTAATGTTGACGATCTTGCCCGATTTTTGCGCGCGCATCGCCGGCAAGACGGCGCGCGAGCAGAAGAACAGTCCCTTCAGGTTGACCGCCATCATGCGGTCCCACTCGGCCGGATCGATCGTCTCGATGCGCCCGCGGTTCATCGGAATCGTCGCGAAGATCGCGGCGTTGTTGGCGAGGATGTCGATGCGCCCGAATCGGTCGAGAACCGTTTTGGCCATCTGCTGGGTCGATTCTTCGTCGGCCACGTCCACCCGCGCCGCCAGCGATCTGCCTTCGGTTTTGCCGCTGATCTCGGCGGCGACTTTTTCCGCCGCGGGTCCATCGATGTCGGCCGCGACAACCCGGGCGCCCGCCTGGGCGAAAGCCAGGCAATACGCCTTGCCGATGCCGTGTCCGCCGCCGGTCACGATCGCCACTTTGTCCTTAAGTCCTTCGATCATTGGCTTTCCTCTTTTCGATTGGTTTCCGCCATTACCATAGAAGCTGTGCGCGTTTGCTGTCAAGGGAACGATTGCGCGTTTGACCGTTGAAACGCTTTGTTATACGGAGATCGAGGGAGTTATCGAGCGATGATCGCCGCAGTGGTTTTGTCGGCCGGCGAATCGAGCCGGATGGGTCGTCCCAAGGCGCTGCTGCCGATCGGGAAACTCTCGTTTTTAGAACGGATCGTAAAATCGCTTCGGGCGACGAAGGTGGAAAAGATCATCGTCGTCCTCGGCCACAATGCTGAAGAGATGAAAAACAAAATTCGCCATCTTCCGGTTACTATCACGATCAATCGTGATTACGCTCAAGGACAGCTCTCTTCCCTCGCCGTCGGCATTCGCGCGCTTCAGGCGGAAAATGTCGACGGCCTCCTGCTCCATCTCGTGGATCATCCATATTTGAATCCCGATCTCGTCGATCGCATGATCGAGCGTTTTTACGAATCGAAGAAGCTGATCGTGGTCCCGGTGTGGAAAGGGCGGCGCGGCCATCCGGTGATTTTCTCGCGCCGACTGTTCGGCGAGTTGTCGAGCGCGCCGCTCGCCGAGGGCGCGAAGAGCGTAGTTCACGCGCACGCGGACGAGACGCTCGAAGTCGAGACCGACGACGAGCGCATCACGTTCGATATCGACACGCCGGAAGAATACCGCCGATACGTGGGGAGAGACGATGGCGAAACTTAACTTGACCCTGGCCAGCGGCGCGTACGACCTGCTGCGGCCGCTGATCGAAGGCTCGGTCGTTCCCGCCGGCATCGATTTGAACGTTCTCACGATGGCCTCCCCGGAAAGGCACGGCCGCATGCTCAGGCACGAAGAGTTCGACGTGTGCGAGCTGTCGCTGGTCGCCTATCTGGTCGCGCTGGATCAAAAGAGAGCCTTCCGGGCGATTCCGGTTTTCCCGCATCGCCGCTTTCGCCACGGCTACATGGTCAAGCGGATGAACTGCGGCATCGAAAAGCCGGCCGACTTGAACGGCAAGAGAGTCGGCCTCGACACTTTGCAGAATTCCGCCGGACTCTGGATGCGCGGGATTTTGCAGGATCACTACGGCGTCGATCTGAAATCGATAGACTGGTGGTGCCAGGAGGAAGAGGACGTGCCGTTCGAGCCGGCCCAATGGATGAAAGTGCGGCGCGTGCCGAAGGGAAAAAATATCGATCAGATGCTGCTCGACGGCGAATTGGAAGGCGCGCTCTATCCCGAGACCCTGCCGTCGATCAAGAAAGGCTCGCCTAAAGTCGGTCTGCTGTTTCCCGACGCCAAGGCGGCCGAGATCGACTACTACAAGAAGAGCGGCATCTATCCGATCATGCACACGGTGGTGATCAAAAATGAGATTCTCGAAAAAAATCCCTGGGTCGCGATGAGCTTACAGCGGGCGCTCCAGCGCTCCAAGGAAATTTGCTACGAGCGGATGAAAGACCCGCGGAACTTTACGCTCGTGTGGGTGAAGGAAAGCATTCAGGAGCAGGAGGAAATCTTCGGCAGGGATCCCTGGCCGTACGATCTGGAAAACAACCGCAAGGCGCTCGAAGCCGCGGTGCGCTACGAGCACGAACAGGGCATGATCAAAACCAAGTTCAAGATCGAAGAGTTGTTTTTCCCGCCGAGCCTCCAGGAGATCCAGGGCTACGTCTAGAGTACGTGGAGGAAAAGTATGCTTACCCGATTGATCTATGCGCTCACTGTGGCAGCGCTTGCGGCATTGGCCTCCGCGGCGCCGGGCGTTGCAGCCGAGTCTCCTTGCCCATCGGTCCTTGATCACAAATTCGCGAGCTTGCAGGGCGAGCCGGTTTCGCTCTGCCGGTTCCAGGGAAAAGTGCTTTTGATCGTCAACACGGCGAGTGAATGCGGCTACACGCCTCAGTACGAAGGCTTGGAAGAGTTATACCGCCGCTATCGCGACAAAGGGCTTGTGGTCTTGGGGTTTCCGGCGAACGATTTCGGCGGCCAGGAGCCGGGATCGAACCAGCAGATCGCGCAGTTCTGTCGAGTGAATTACGGCGTCACGTTTCCGATGTTCGCGAAGACTTCCGTCGTCGGTGCGAGCGCAAATTCGCTCTATCGCGAGCTCGCCGCGCGGACCGGAAAGCCGCCGCGCTGGAACTTTCACAAGTATCTTCTCGACCGGGCGGGGCAGCCGGTAGCGGCGTTCGAGAGCGCCGTCGAGCCCGCGGATCCGCGGCTTACTTCCGAGATCGAGAAATGGCTCGCCGCGCGCTGATCAACCGGCGGCGATTCAGTCAGGGAATTTAAATTCCTCCATCTGCGCCTGCTCGACCCCGGCTTGGACCAGCGAGGCGAGATCCAGCCCCGATTCGGCTCTTTCCACGTCCGCCAGCTTCGCTTTGGTCGCCGGGTGCTTCGGGACAAACAGCTGACAGCAGTCCTGGTCCGGCGTCGCCGAAATGTCGAACGTCCCGATCTTTCGCGCCTGATCGATGATCTCCTGCTTGTCCATGCCGACCAGCGGCCGGAGCAGGGGAAGGGTCGCCGCCTGACCGATCACGGCCATATTCTCCAAAGTCTGCGAGGCGACCTGGGCGAGGCTCTCACCGGTGACCAACGCTTGCGCTCTTTCTTTTCGGGCGATCGCTGCGCCGATTCTGAGCATCATCCTGCGGTAGAGGACGACCCTCAACGGCCGCAACACGCCAGCGACGATCTGGCGTTGAATCTCGCCGAACGGAACCAGATAGACCCGGGAGTGGAACTGGTGACGGGTGAGAAGCTTGACCAGCTCGCGGCATTTCTCCTGGGAGGTTTTATCGAGGTAAGGCGCGCTGTGAAAGTGCACGAAGATGAGCCGGCAGCCGCGCTGCATCATCCGGTACGCGGCCACCGGAGAATCGAACCCGCCGGAGATGAGCGCCGCAACCCTGCCGGTCGCGCCGACCGGCAAACCGCCGGCGCCGGCGATCTTGTCGAAGCCGAAGAAGGCGTCGCGCGGCAGAATCTCGACCGAGACGGTGAGCTCGGCGTTTTCCAGGTCGACGCGCGCGCCGGACTTCGCTTTGACCACGGCGCCGAGCCGGCGATTGATCTCGGGCGAGGTGAACGGAAAATCCTTGTCCGCTCTGCGCGCGTCAATTCGGAAGGATGCGAACTGCTTGCCGTCGAGCGCCTGGACGATGCGCTCCTGGATGACGTCGAGGTCGGCCGGGGCGCGCTCGACAAACGAGAAGTTGGCGACGCCGAAGACGCCTTGAAGCCGCCGGCTGATCTCTTCTCGATCCGCCGCTTCGCCGCACGTGATGAGGACGCGTCCCTGCAGGCTCTTTGTTTCCACGCGCGGCATCCCGGCCACCGCCGCGACAAGATTTCTTCTCAGCAGCTCGATGAAATAGGGCCGGTTGCCTTTTTTCAACGCGATTTCGTGGTAGCGAATGAGAATTGAATTCACGCTGTTACGATAACACAAGCCGTCAAAAAGACCCATCCGCGTGCGCTGGGCCGGGAATTTCTCTCCGGTCCGATGCGATAAGGCTGTGTTACGCGGCACGAGAGTTCTACGCAAAAATTTTTAAGTACGGCTGAAACCTCTCGTCCCCACGCATCGTCCCTCCGAGAAACACCCAGCCCGGCGGTTACTGGGGTTCTCCACGGACAACGTGAAGCGATTCGCCCTTGATTTGCAGGGTTGACGCGCTGTATGAAAGGCGGAAGATCAAGGAGAAAAAGATGGCGCACTTCCGAAAAATTTCCGAGGCGATGCAGTTCGCGGCGGAGAAGATGAAAAAGAACGGGCTGTTCGAGACCGAGCGGCTGTTCTGCGATGTTTATTGCTTCGAGCCCGGCCAGAGCCAGGCGCCGCACACGCACGAGGGCTCGGATAAAATTTACTACGTCATTCAAGGAAAGGGCGCGTTTCAGGTCGGAAGCGAGGAAAGAGAGCTGGGCGACGGTGAGATCGTGATGGCCCCGTCCGGCCAGAAGCACGGCGTCAGCAATCCCGGACCGGAGCGCTTGGTCCTGCTGGTCTTCATGGCGCCGAAGCCGTCGCACTGAGCATCGATATGATGAGCAAAGATCAAAGCGAGGTCTACAAGGCGAACGAGAACTTTTACCGGACCTTCGAGAGCTTCGACATGGCGCAAATGGAGCAGATCTGGCTCCGGGCGGATTATATCCAGTGCTTTCATCCGGGCTGGGGAATGTTGCGCGGCTGGGAGCCCGTGATGACGAGCTGGCGCCGGATCTTCGAGAACACCGAAGAGATACGGTTTCTGCTCACGGAGCCCCGGGTCGAGGTGCGCGATGCTCTGGCGTGGGTGACCGTGTACGAGAACTTGACCCACCGCATCGGTCAAGAGGTGAGCGCCGCGGTCGTCCTGGCGACGAATATCTTTGAAAAGCACCCGGCAGGTTGGTTGATGATTCATCATCATGGCTCGCCGGTCGCCCAGCCGCCGACGCCGGTCGATCCTTCGACCGTGCATTGAGGCGCGCTTAAAACGCTCATGAAATCTTTAAGCGGCAAAATCGCGATCGTCACCGGGGCCGGCCGCGGCATCGGCCGGGCGATCGCACTGGAGCTAAGCCGCGCGGGGGCGCGCGTCGCGCTCGCGGCGCGGAGCGAACCGGAGCTGCGGGCCGTGGCGGAGGAGATCAGGGGCGGCGACGGCGACGCGCTGGTCCTGCCGGCCGATCTTACGCGGGACGACGACATGGAGCGCGTCGTCAAACAGACGCAGCAAGAGTGGGGCTCGATCGATATTCTCATCAACAACGCGGGTTGGGGCAAAACCGCGCCCATCGTCAACAGCAAAATCGAAGATTGGGACCGGACGCTGCAAGTCAACCTGCGCGCGCCGATGATTCTGACGCGGCTGGTTCTGCCGGTGCTGATCGAAAAAAAGAGCGGCGCGATCATCAATATCGGCTCGATTTCCGCCAAGGCGGGCCAAGCCAATACTGCCGCTTACTCGGCGTCCAAATTCGGTATTGCCGGATTCACCCAGTCTCTTTTCGAGGAGGCGCGCGAGTACGGCATAAAAGTCGCGGCGATTCATCCTGGATTCGTCGATACGCCGTTAATTCCGCTGAATAAGAGAGTGGATCGGAGCCGGATGATCCGGCCCGAGGACATCGCGGCCGCGGTCATGTTTATCCTGTCATCTGCGCCGAACTCGTGTCCGGTGGAAATGACGATCAGACCGCAGCAGACGCCCTATCGATAGCCCAATGGCAGACCGCGAAGCGAATTTTCCTTTACTCTCTACCCGAGGCAAATTCTACGCGGCGTTGCACCACGTGCTGCTGGCGATGACGATCGCGTCGGCCACAGTGTTGGCCGCGCAGACGCGGTGGTTCGCGCCGTTCGATTTAACCACACGCTCGCTGATGACCTATTTCCAGGCATGGAAGGACGTGCGTGTGCGCCAGGAAAAAAGCTCGCAGGGTTACGAGATGAAATGGATGCCCAGCGCCGCGGGAGATCGGCCGCTGGTCATCATCGTTTCTCGACTTCCGGCGCAAGCCGCGGCGATGAGACTCGACCCCGCCCAATTCGCCGCCCATTTGATCCGAGGCGCCGTGCAGCAGAGTCCCGCGATACTCGCCCTACAATTGGATTCTCTCGATCCCTACTGGGACGATCCCCGGTTGAACGATCCAACGTGCGATTTCCTCCTCGCGCCTGAATATAAAATATCTGAGGCCGCGGCGATTCCGGACGCCTGTCGCTCGCCCACGGGCGATGCCGCCTTCGCGGTCGACAGTTTGCGTCACGCGAGCGCGGCTCGATCTATTCTTAAACAGGTCCTGATGGAGGCGGCGAAGAGCACGTTTGTGGTGGTAAAGGCGGCGCGATTGCCGCTATCCGTGGACGCATTCAACGACCTCAAGTACTCGAAGAATGTCTTCCAGCAGCGAGTGGCGCTCAGAAGTCTTGTTTGGACCTTGGAGTTGTGTCAAATCCCGAACCTGCATATCGCTTATGATTGGGAATCCGAGGAGAACGGTCTCGTATTCGAGCGCGGGATTCCCTCGCTGGGAAACGTGGTTTACGAAGTCCATCGCCAGGCGCGCTCAAAAGTCCGTCCGCCCGGATTTCAGTATGTCGCCGAAACCGACATCGATCCGGGGATGGACGCCTGCGCGCCGTTCCGCGCCTCCGCCTCCGCCCGCTTGATCGGTTTTTTTTCCGAACCGCGCGAGATCGAGTCCGAAGCGACGTCGTTTTTCCACAAGATCGAGAGCATGACCGTCGCATCCGGCTTTGGCTCGATCGGTACGATCAACGGTCGCTACCACGAGACATTGGTCCATGGCACGTACCTCGATATCGGAAATCTGCGGCCGGGGGAACGGATCGGCGACCTTATTCCGCGCGGCCTGCAGAATCGAGTCGTTTTTCTCGGCGACGATGCGGTGCGCGCAAATCTGTTGCAGATGAAGGGCCAGCCCGAGGTGGATTTCCAGGCGGCCGTTTATTACAGCAACCTGCACAGCACCATCGGTCTCAAGCACGTTTCGGCGTTTTTGCTGGACGTGGCGCTCGGCTCGCTGCTCGGAGGTCTTTTTGCGTGGAGCTGGGGCCTTTATGGCCGCATGCGGACGGCCATGGACCGGCAGTCGGCAAAGTCCGTGCGAGGAATACTCGCGAAGGCCCCGTTCTATGCGGTCGCCCGCGGCGTCCTCTTGGCTAACCTGGTGCTGATAGTTTTCTTGACGTGGGGCGTCTTTGTCCTGGCGAATTACTTCCTGCGCAAAGACGTGTGGATCAATCCTCTGCCGCTCCTCCTGGGAATGTCGCTCAAGGGATTGCTGGCGAGCCGTCAAGCTGCCAGCGAACGCGAAGCTCATGACTGGTGGACATTCTACAACCAGCACCCGGACGTGATATTCCAGATCCCGATCATTATCCTAAGCATCGCCGTGGTTTTGTACTTCGGCCAATGAAAAGCGGGTGGTTTGGAAGAGAAATAAACTCGTTACGATGACTAAAAGAGCGATTCGAGAAACGGGATGGTCACGGTTTCGAGGCTCTCGACCACCGCGTCGGCCGACTTGAGCTCCGCTGCCGCGTAGGAGTTCGCGACCGCCAGGCATTTCATGCCGCCGCGGCGCGCCGCGAGCAGCCCTTCCTTGGAGTCTTCCACCACGAGGCACTCGGAAGGACGAATGATCTCTCCTTCGCCCGGCCGGTTGAGATATTGCAGCGCTTTCAAGAAAATTTCCGGCTGCGGTTTCCCCTCGGCGACGTCTTCCGCGCTCGCGATCGCGTGAAAAAACTTTCTCAAGCCGAAGCTTTTTAAGACCAGCTCGATTTCATCGCGCAGAGCGCCGGAGGCGACGGCGAGCGGAAAGCGTTCGGAGAGTTGCGGCACCAGCTCGTGGACGCCGGGAAAGACGACCATTTTGTCGGCGATCGACTTGCGATAGTAGGACGCCTTGCGCTCGATCAATTGCGCCAGCGCCGCGTCGTCCAGCGGCCGTCCTTGATCTTTGAACACCGCCTTGAAGCAGCCGCGGTCGTCCATGCCGAGATAGCGCTCATAGTACTCTTTATCGCTGAGCGACAGGCCTTCTTCCTGAAGCACTTTCCGGAACAAGTCCCAGTGAATCGGCTCGTCGTCGACCAGAATCCCATTGAAATCGAAGATCACCGCCCGCAGCATGGCTTAAGGCTTAGCGAATCCGCTCTTTCGTTTCAACCGCGCGTAAGATAAGAGAAGAAAAATGGCGCACGAAAAAGAGCACGGCCACGTCCATGGACCGATGGAGTATCGTTTTTGTCCGCGCTGCGGCGGACAACTGGGGCGCCGGCTGATGAAGTCGGGCGAGCCGCAGCGGCTGGTCTGCGGCGGCTGTTCGTTTATTTTTTATCTCGATCCCAAAGTGGTCGCGGGGACGTTGTTCACCCTCGACAAACGGATCGTCCTGTTGCGCCGCGGCGTCGAGCCGGCGCTCGGCAAATGGGTCTTTCCCGGCGGCTACGTCGACCGCGGCGAGAGCGTGACGGACGCGGCGATTCGCGAGACCAGGGAGGAATCCTGCCTGGACGTGCGGCTCGGCCCGGTCGTCGGGGTCTATTCGTATACCGGTTCGCCCAACGTGATCGTGGTGTACGCCGCGGACGTGATCGGCGGCAGGCTCGAAGCGGGCGATGAATCGGTGGAAGCCGCTACCTTCGATGCGCGCGAGGTTCCATGGCAAGATCTCGGCTTTGACAGCACGCGCGAAGCGCTGAGGGACTATATTCGGGTTTACCTGGACGCGAAAATAGAGTAATGGAGTACTGACAAAAAAAGGAGGGTTCTTATGGCGACACCCGCAGTGGGGCAAAAGGCTCCGGATTTCACTCTTCCCATATCGCGCGAACAAAAAGTCGGCTTGCAGGACTTCGCCGGCAAGAAGAACGTCGTGCTGGCGTTCTATCCGCTGGATTTCACCGGCGGCTGACAGCAGGAACTCACCAACCTCGAAGCCGACCGCAAGGAGTTCGAGGCCAGAGACGCTCAGGTGCTGAGCGTAAGCGTTGATTC
>DASXRG010000156.1:0-9007 GCA_036506735.1 Binatia bacterium
GGCTCTTCCACCTCATCTACTACATCACCGGCGCGACCTTCGTCCTGGTCTTTGTCACGATGCTGGTATTCCTCGTGATGTACCGGGATCGCCCCGGCCGGCGGGCGCGCTACACCCACGGCAACACCACGCTCGAGATCGTCTGGACGGTGGTGCCGGCGCTGATCCTGGTCGTCCTCACGATCCTCAGCGTCCCCGCGTGGTCGAAGATCAAGATGACCATGCCGGAGACGGACTTCGTCGTGCAGGTGACGGCCAAGCAGTTCAACTGGCAGGTGACCTACCCGGGCCCCGACGGCCAGTTCGGTACGGCCGACGACAAGACCCTCTTGGACGAGATGCACGTCCCGGTCAACAAGGTCGTCCGGGTCATCCTGAAATCCCAGGACGTCATTCACAGCTTCTTCGTCCCCCAGTTCCGGATGAAGCAGGACGCGGTCCCCGGCCGTGAGATCCGGCAATGGTTCGAGGTGGTCAAGCCCGGCCGGTACGAGTGGCCGTGCGCGGAGCTGTGCGGCTTCGGACACTCGGGAATGCGGGGGTGGATCTATGTCCACACCCCCGACGAGTACGGGAAGTGGGCGGCGCAGAATCTGACGGCGGAGGCTGCGCCGGCCGCCGCCGAGCCGAAGCCCGAGGGCACGAAGGCCGAGACGACCACGGCGAAGCCTAAGAAAGAGGGGAAAGCCACGAAATGAGCGCCACCAGCGCGACCGCGCACGCGCACGTCGAGCACGGCGGCCACCACGAGCTCGGCTTCGTGCGGACCTACATCTTCTCCACGGACCACAAGATGATCGCCCGGCAGTTCCTGTTCCTGGGGCTCTTCATGATGATCCTCGGCGGGCTGCTCGCGCTCATCGTCCGCTGGCAGCTCGCCTGGCCCGAGACGGCCGTGCCCGGCCTCGGCGGCATCCTCACGGAGACGGGCGGCATCCTGGAGCCGAGCACTTACAACATGGCGTTCACCATGCACGCCACGATCATGATCTTCTTCGTGATCATGCCGATCCTCGCGGGCGCCTTCGGGAACTTCTGCATCCCGCTGATGATCGGGGCGCGCGACATGGCGTTTCCGTTCCTGAACATGCTCTCGTTCTGGGTGACGGGCAGCGCGGGCCTCATCATGCTCTCCGGCTTCTTCGTGGAGGGCGGCCACGCCGCCGCCGGCTGGACCTCCTACGCCCCGCTCTCGGCCGTCGCGGCGTACACCGGTGTGAACTGGGGCCAGAACATCTGGTGCATCAGCCTGTTCATCATGGGCATCGGCTCGATGATGGGATCGATCAACTACATCACGACGATCATCAACATGCGGGCGCCGGGCATGCAGCTCTTTCGGATGCCGCTCGTGGTGTGGTCGCTCTTCATCACGGCGATCCTGCTCCTCCTGGCCCTGCCGGTGCTCACGTCGGGCGTCGCCATGCTGCTGTTCGACCGGACGCTCGGGACGAGCTGGTTCAGGCCCTCGGGCGGCGGCGAGCCCCTCCTGTGGCAGCACCTCTTCTGGTACTTCGGCCACCCGGAGGTGTACATCCTGATCCTCCCGGCGATGGGCATCGCCTCCGAGATCCTGCCAGTCTTCTGCCGCAAGCCGATCTTCGGCTACCACGCGATGGCGTTCTCGATGATCGCGATCGCCTTTCTCTCCTGGGTCGTGTGGGGCCACCACATGTTCATGAGCGGCATGAATCCGGCGCTCGGCACCGCGTTCATGATGTCCACGATGGTGATCGCGATTCCCTCGGCGATCAAGACCTTCAACTGGCTCGGAACGCTATGGGGCGGGTCGATTCGTTTTACCTCGCCGATGCTTTTCGCGCTCGGCTTCGTGTCCAATTTCGTGATCGGCGGCCTGAGCGGCATCTTCATGGCCTCGACGCCGGTCGATATTTTCATTCACGACACCTACTACATCGTGGCGCACTTCCACTACGTCGTGGCCGGAATCATCTTCGCGCTGTTCGCCGCGGTCTATTATTGGTTCCCCAAGATGTTCGGCCGCACGATGAACGAGCCGCTCGGCAAGATCCACTTCGTTCTGACCTACATCTTTTTCAATCTGACCTTCTTCCCGATGCACATTCTCGGCGTCGGCGGCCACATGCGGCGCATTTACAATCCGCTGCAATACGAGTTTCTCCAGCCGCTCCAGGGGATCAACTGGTTTATCACCGTTTGCGCTTTTATTCTCGGTCTCTCGCAGCTCACGTTCATCGTCAATTTTATCGGCAGCCTGATCGCCGGAAAAAAGGCGGAGAGAAATCCCTGGCTGGCCAACACCCTCGAGTGGAGCGCTGCTTCGCCGCCGCCGCACGGCAACTACGACACCCCGCCGGTCGTCTACCGCGGACCGTACGAATACAGCTCGCCCGAAGTGACCGAGGACTGGCTGCCGCAGAACAAGCAGTTGGGCGCCGGGACGGTTGCCCGAGCGCACTGAACCAAAAGCGGAAAGATGAAAGCGGAAAGCGGAAAGGGGAATTCATCCTTCATCCCTCATCCTTCATCCTTTGCCAAATGGCCGCACCGGCTCGCGCTCCTCACGGCGGTCTTGACCCTGCCGCTGCTTTTTATCGGCGGTCTGGTCACGACGAAAGGGGCGGGGCTCGCGGTGCCCGATTGGCCGACGACCTTCGGCTACAATCCGTTCCTCTATCCGTGGTCCAAGATGGTCGGCAATATTTTCTACGAGCACAGCCACCGCCTGGTCGCGTCGGCGGTCGGGTTGTTGACGGTTGGGCTGGCGTTCGCGCTCTGGCTCGGTGAAAAGCGACGCTGGCTCCGTTGGCTCGGCGCCGCGGCGCTCGCGCTCGTGATCGCTCAAGGCGTTGTCGGCGGGCTCCGCGTCGTGCTGCTGGAGCAAACGCTCGCGATCGTTCACGCTTGCTTGGCGCAAGCGTTTTTTGCCCTCGCGGTAAGTCTTGCGCTCTTTACGTCGCGCGAGTGGAGCGAAAAATCGCCGCCGGTCGAGGTCACGGACGCCGGCCGGCTCCAACGGCTCTCTTTGATCACGACCGGGTTGATTTACTTGCAGGCGATTTTTGGCGCCGTCCTGCGTCACACCGGCGCGCTGCTGGAAATACATCTCCTGTTTGCCGCACTCGTCGCCCTGCACGTGGTCCTGCTCGGCGCGCGCATCTTGACGCGCCACTTTGAGCGCGGGGAGTTGCTCTATCCCGCGTTCTTGCTGAGCGCGCTCTTGTTCGCACAGCTCGCGCTCGGTCTCGGCGCTTATCTCGGAAAGTTCGTGATGAGTTGGCCGGGCGCCCTCACGGTGACCCTCAGGACCAGCCACGTCGTCGTCGGCGCCTTGATGCTGGCTACCGGCGTCGTTCTGACCGTGAGGTCTTTCAGGCTTTTCTCGCACAAGAATTCGGCGCCGGCGCGCGAATTCGCGGTCGGAACCGCGCGCCGTTCGGGCGAGGCCTCGGCATGAACTTTCCCGCAGGGATAGCGATTTCAGGCGCCGGCTATCGCCGGTTCGCCGACTTCCTCGAATTGACCAAGCCGCGCGTCTCTTTGATGGTGTTGATCACGACCTTCGTCGGTTACTATCTCGGCGCCGACTCGCCCGGATATTTGCGGCTGGTGGCGACCCTCATCGGGACGGCGCTCGCTTCGGGCGGAACCTTGGCTTTGAACCAATTTTTGGAACGCCGCTCGGACGCGCTCATGGAGCGGACGCGCCGCCGCCCGCTGCCGGACGGCCGTGTTCAACCCGTTGAAGCGTTGATCTTCGGTGTGGCGCTCGCCGCCGCGGGCTTGGCGGTGCTGGGATTTGCGGTCAACGCCGTCAGCGCTCTGGTCACGGCGATGATCGTCGGGAGTTACCTCTTCGCTTACACGCCGCTCAAGCAGAAAAGCTCGCTCTGCGGCATCATCGGCGCGGTGCCGGGGGCGCTGCCGCCGGTCATCGGTTGGACCGCGGCGCGCGGCGAGATCGACGTGCCCGCGCTCGTGCTGTTCGCGATTTTATTTCTCTGGCAGATTCCCCACACGTTGGCGATCGCCTATATTTATCGCGAGGACTTCGGCCGCGCGGGCATCCGCTTCCTGCCGATCGTCGAGCCCGACGGCGGCAGCACCGGCCGCCAGATTATCGAGCATTGTTTCGCGCTGTTGGCGGTGAGCTTGCTGCCGACGCTCGTCGGCATGGCCGGCGCGCTCTATTTCGCCGCGGCGCTCGTGCTCGGCGCCGGCTTTCTCGCTTACGGCGTCCGCTTGGCCATGGCGCCGACGGCGCCGGCGGCGCGGCGGCTGCTGTTCGCGTCATTGATCTATTTGCCGGCGCTGCTGGTGGTGATGGCGCTCGACCGGATACCGCCTCTATGATGGATCGCCGGGGCTTGAAAAGAAAAAATCTCCGCGTCGGCCTGATTCTGGCGGCGACGGCCTTGCTCTACATCGGCGCGGTCGTAGGGTACTTGATAGCGAGGTAGCGATCAGCCTTCAGCTAACCCTCACCCTGCCCTCTCCCTCGGGGAGAGGGTTGGGTGAGGGCCGAAGCTGATTGCCAACCGCCGAATAGCCGTACTTCTTTTTATGGCGCGAGAAGCGGTCGTACGCAAAATAACTCAGCCGCTGGCCGGTGAGACGCCGATTCCCGCTTTCGGCGGCGGCGAGCCGCCCGGGCCGCCGGTCGCGCTGTCCCAACCGATCATCGGCAACTCACGTCTGGCGGTTTTGATGTTCCTCGTGGCGGAGGCGATGTTTTTCTCCGGCTTGATCGGCGCGTTCATCGTCTTTCGCGTCTCCAGTGCCGAGTGGCCGCCGCCGTTTCAGCCGCGCCTGCCGGTCGCCGTGACCGGAGTGAACACCGCGATCCTGCTGTTGAGCGGGTTGGCCATGCACGTCGCGCTGCGCGCCGCGCACCGCGGGAAATGGGCGCCGCTGCTAAGATGGTTGTCGGCGACGGCCTTGCTGGGAACGATTTTTATCGTCATTCAAGGCTACGAGTGGATCCGCCTGATTCGCTACGGTCTCACGCTTTCCAGCGGCGTCTACGGCGCGACTTTCTATACGCTGATCGGCTGTCACGGCGCGCACGTGCTCGGCGCGATGGTCTGGCTGCTTGTCGTTGTGGCGCAGGCGTGGAAGGGCCGGTTCTCGGAACGCAATTACACCGGTGTTCAGCTCTGCGGCATGTATTGGACCTTCGTCGTCGCTTTATGGCCGATTCTTTACGCTCTTGTGTACCTCTACTAGCGCGAATCGGTTGACAGTCGTGAGTCGATAAGATAATTCTCGGTTAACTTAATTTTATGAAGACACAATTATTCTTGGGCGCCGTTTGCGCTTTGCTGCCGTCGATCTTGGCCGATAGAGTCTATGCCTGTTCGGTCTGCATCAACGGACCGGGGGGCGCCCGGCTGACCGACGCGTTCAACTGGAGCGTTATTTTTTTGATGGCGATGCCGTACACGATTCTCTTCTCGGTGCTCGGCTTTTTCTTCTACCGCTATCGCGCGGCGAAAAAGGCCCGCGGCGAGACCGCAAAGGCGCCGTTTCTTCCCTGGGCCTGGATCCATAAGGAGAGTGGAAGATGAGCGAAGCTGCCGCGATCGATTCCGCCGCCGAGGCCGCGGAATCTCCCCTGACTCCCGAGAGCTGGGGCAAGCTCGGCATGTGGGTGTTTCTCGCCGCCGACGCGATGTCGTTCGGCGGCCTGATCGTCTGCTACGCGCTGTTGCGCAACGCGAGCGCCAACTGGCCGCCGCCTGCGAAAACGCTCGGGATCAACCTGACGGCGTTCATGACGCTTCTGCTGATCGTCAGCAGCGTCACGATGGTGCTGTCGCTCTCGGCGATTCAAAACGGCGACATGAAGCGCTTCAAAAGATTTCTCCTTCTGACGATCTCGGGAGGGCTTCTCTTCCTGGGCTGCCAGGCATACGAGTGGACCCACTTGATCACCGAGCGATTGCCGGAGATTGGAATCTCCTTTTCCACGCACCTGTTTGCCACGACCTTTTTTGTCCTCACCGGTTTTCACGGCATGCACGTGACCGGGGGGGTGATTTATAATTCATGCGTGCTGGCCGCCTGCCTGCGCGGCCGCTACGGCCCCAAGCACGTCGAGATCGCCGGTCTCTACTGGCACTTCGTCGATCTGGTCTGGATTCTGATTTTTACTTTTGTCTATTTGATCTAAGCTTGCGAAGGGGAGAAGGACGATGACAACGGCTCAGGCTCACGCTCATCCGCAGCCCAACTACATGGGCGTTTTTTGGTGGCTTCTCGGCTTGACGATCGCGGAAGTCGCCGTCGCCTACGCGCATCTGCCCAAGCTCATCATGGTCATCCTGCTGGTCGGGATGGCGTTCACCAAAGCCGCGATGGTCGCGCTCTACTTCATGCATCTCAAATTCGAGCGCTCGACCCTCACGTGGATCGCGCTCACGCCGCTGATCCTGTGCATCTTTCTCAGCTTGATGCTCTTGCCCGACATACATCCTTAACTCCGCTCACTTCGCGGTTACCTTGATCCCGCTCGCGTCGCTGCCGAGTCTCAACGCGGCGCTGAATACCGCCAGCGCGGTTCTGCTCGCGGCGGGTTATCTCTTCATCCGCAGCGGCAAGATCTCCGCTCATCGCCGCTGCATGCTCTCGGCGCTCGCGACCTCGACGCTCTTCCTGACTTCCTATCTCATTTACCACTACCACGTCGGCTCGGTTCCGTTTGCGGGGCAGGGGTGGATACGCCGCGTCTATTTCGCCATTCTCATTTCCCATACGACTCTGGCGGTCGTGATCGTGCCGCTGGTTTTGATCACGCTCACGCGCGCGCTAAAGATGGACTTCGAAAGACACCGGCGCATCGCCCGCTGGACCTTGCCGCTGTGGTTTTACGTCTCCGTCACAGGCGTGATCGTGTATTGGATGCTGTACAGGCTGTAGCCGAATAGGTTGAATTTCAGCCGGCGATTTATTTCTTGCAGACTCTGTCAGGTTGCAATGGAAAGAGAATGGGTCGATAGTAGTCCCCATCGATACGCTTGCGTAACCCCGGCCCTGCCGGATCGAAAAGGAATAGGGAACCTCATGCACGAGAAAAATAAAGGCTTATTTGTCGGCATAAAAATCTCCGCAAAGCTGCAGCGCGAACTGGATAACTGCGCCCGCGGGACCGAACATTACTTCAAGGAGGATAAGCCGGAGTCGCTTCAGATCGTAACCATCGGCGAAGACAAGATGATCGGCAGATTCTTACAAGATGGGTTTGCCGTTGCCGGTCTCGATGATGTCAGCCGCAACGTTCGCAGCATCGTATCGCTGATTACATCCGGCTACCGCCTAACGGAAGATGCCGTCCGAATATACGCCGGCTCCGGAGACGGTGCCGCTGTTCCTGTTTCCTAAAATCCATTTTTCACGGCCGGCCGGCGGCTTCAACACCCGTGCTCACGAGAGAAGCAGCGAAGCAATGGGTTCTTGAGCGCGTCAAAGAGCGGCACGATCCAGCCGCTCTAATTCACGACGACCGAACCATCGAGCGCCCGTTTGGCTGGCTATTTGTTTTGACCGCTCCGGACGCCGACGCGCCAAAAAAAGCGTCTCACCGCCTGATCATCGTCAACAAACAGGTCGGGCAAATCGTCGCCACGTCCATCGACTACACTCCCGAGCGCTTCGTCGAGATCTACGAAACGCTGCTGGCCGAAAGCATGGCAAGCGCAGGAAACTGGTGTCTCACTTTGTCGTGGCCGTTTTTCTGGCGGCTCTCTCGCGCCCAACGGATCGCGCAGAAAGCGAAAGAGTTGGGACTGTACGAGATCCGGTAGCGCGCCCGCCTATCATGCCCGCTTCATTGACACCCGAAACCTCTTCAAGCACCATAGAGCCTGTGAAATCGATCGGCATCGTCGGGTGCGGGGCGATCGGGCAGGCGCTGCTCGAAGCCGCCGACGCGGGAAAACTTTCGGTTGCCGTCGCGGGCGTGACGAGCCGCAACGAAAAAAGCGCCAATGAATTTCTCGCCACACTCAAGAAGCCGCCGCCGTATCTCGAGCTGGCAAAGTTGATCGCGGAATCGGATCTCGTCATCGAAGCCGCGGGAGGACGCGTCGTCTCCGATCTGGCCGAGAAAGTTTTCGCCGCGGGAAAAGATCTGATGGTGATCAGCGTCGGCGCGCTGCTTGATCATCCGGAAGTCATCACCCACGCGCGCCAGCGCGCGCGGCGGCTGTTCATTCCGTCCGGCGCGATCGCCGGTCTCGACGGCGTCAAGTCGGCGTGCGCCGGTCAGGTGTCGTCCATCACCATCACCACGCGCAAGCCGCCTCAAGGACTCGACGGCGCGCCGTATCTCACGGAGCGTGGGATTTCTCTCGCCGGTCTCAAAGACGAGCGCGAAGTTTTTTCCGGCACGGCGCGCGAGGCGTGCCGCGGTTTTCCCGCCAACGTGAACGTGACGGCGGCGGTGAGTTTGGCCGGCATCGGGCCGGATAAGACGCGCGTGCGCATCGTCGCTGTTCCCGGGCTAAAACGAAACTGCCACGACGTCGAAGTGGAAGGGGAGTTCGGCAGGTTGGCCGTTCATATCGAAAATGTGCCGAGCGAGAATCCGCGCACGGGAAAACTGACCGCGCTTTCCATTATTCGCTCCATTCAAGACGCCGCCGACTCCGTCCGTATCGGGACCTAATCGATGAACACCGCCGAGCTTCTGGTCCGCATGCTCGCGCAGGCCGGAGTCCGCTGGATCTTCGGCATCCCGAGCGGGCCGGTTCTTCCTCTGATCGAGGCGCTGCGTCAAAGCCCCGTGGAGTTCATCCTCACAGCGAACGAAACGTCCGCCGGCTTCATGGCGCAAACGGTCGGAGCTTTGACCGGCATTCCCGGGGTGTGCGTCTCGACGCTCGGTCCGGGCGCGACCAATTTGGCGACCGGCGTCGGCAGCGCGTGGCTCGATCGCGCGCCCCTCATCGCGATCACTTGCAACGTGGCGACGCCCTGGCTCGACCGGCGCGTGCAAATGCGCATCGACCATCACGCGCTCTTCCAG
>DASXRG010000157.1:0-4327 GCA_036506735.1 Binatia bacterium
CGCGGCATTATTGCTCCCGGTTAGCGCTCACGCCGGCATCGGCGTCGTCACGGGCATCCGCGGCGAAGCGACGGTACGGCATGAAGCGAAACCTCAGCCCCAATCCGTCAAATTCAAAGACGAAGTGTTTTGGCTCGACACGCTTAATACCGGAGCCCAATCGGGCCTCAGACTGCTGGTTCTGGAGAAAAGCGTGATCACGCTGAAAGAACACAGCCAGTTACAACTGCGGGAAGAGACTGCCACGACTGCTCAGCCGAAAAAGAAATCGGTGATCAATCTTCTCTCCGGCGCCGCGCGGGCCGTGGTCGAAAAGGAAGCTTTGAAGGACACGGACTATGAGATCCGCACTAGCCGAGCTATCGCGGGAATTCGCGGCAGCGATTTGGTCGGCGTTATCGGAACCGCTCTGAACGATCAACTACAGGCGCTCGGTCTTCCCCGTGTGCCGAATAATAATTGCGTGGCATTCATCACGGGACCCGGTTCGACCTCCGGAGTCACGGCGCCGCAACTCGGCGCAACGGACATGGGCCCGCTGGATCTTCTGATCGTGTGCGATCAGTTCAATCATAATCCAATCTCCGCCGGACAATTCGACGACGTCTCGAACTTCCTTCCGGGCTCGCAGGACCCGGACCACACACCCGGCCCTGACGGCGGCGGTCCTCCCGACGGCGGCGGACCACCTGCATCACCGCCGGGATTCTTCCCTCCCGCGCGGCCGCCATCGCCGAACCGAGACTAGTAAAATGGTTAGTTGCTTGGGCGATAAAGGGTAAAAACCACTGGCTGGTTTCAGCTAGTCAACTATTTCCCGCAACATCTTTTATACTTTTTTCCGCTGCCGCAGGGACAAAGATCGTTCCGTCCGACCTTGGCCCCTTCGCGCTTCGGCGCGACCGGGCGCGATTGCGCTTCGCCGCCGCCGTGGCTCAAAACCATTCTTTGCGGACGCTGCTGGACCTGCATCTCTTGCACCGCGCTCTCGCGGGCGATCTCGATCGTAAAGAGCTTCTGCACCACGTCCTCCTGGATGCGGCGTACCATCTCCTCGAACATCTCGAAGCCCTCTTTCTGATATTCCTGCAAGGGGTTTTTTTGCCCGTAGCCGCGCAGCCCGATCCCTTCTTTGAGGTGATCCATGTTAAGCAGGTGATCTTTCCACAGCGTGTCGATCGTCTGGAGCATGATGACTTTCTCCAGTTGACGCAGCATGGGCGGGCCGAACTGCTGCTCTTTCCGCTCGTACGCTTCGGTGACCTTCTCAACTGCGATCTCCCCAAGACTTTCCGCCGTCACGGTCTCCTGTTGCTCTTGAGACAGCTCAAAGCGAAAAGCGAACTGATGATAGAGCGCGTCGCTTAGCCCTTTTAAGTCCCAATCGGACGGGTCCTGGTCCTTTTCCGCATAGCGCGCGGCGACTTCCTCGGCGAGCCCCGCGGCCATGTCGAGGACTTCCTCTTTCAGATTTTCTCCATTGAGAACTTCTTTGCGCTGGTTGTAGATCACCTCGCGCTGCTTGTTCATCACGTCGTCGTATTCCAGCAGATGTTTGCGTATGTCGAAGTTGTGCGCTTCGACCTTCTTTTGCGCGTTCTCGATGGCGCGCGTGACCAGCCCGTGCTCGATCGGAACGCCCTCTTCCATTCCCAGCCGGTTCATGATGTTTTGAATCCGCTCGGCGCCGAAGATGCGCATGAGATCGTCTTCGAGCGAGAGATAAAAGCGCGAAGAGCCGGGATCTCCCTGGCGGCCCGAGCGGCCGCGCAGCTGATTGTCGATCCGGCGGCTCTCGTGCCGCTCCGTGCCCACGATGTGGAGCCCGCCCGCACCGACGACCTGCTCCCTTTCCTCCGCGCAAAGCTTCTGATACTTGCCGAGAATTTCCTCGTAGCGCTGCCGGTACTCCTCCGGCGCCTTTTCCAATTGCTCGCGCACTTCCTCCACGATCTTCACGTATTCCTGGCGTTTCGACTCGTAATTTCTCTGCGCCCCGCGGATCGCTTCTTCGTAGGGTGTTCGCACCTCTTCGCAGCGCGTCTCCGCTTCTTCGAACGCGCGGCGCACCTCCTCGTACTCGGCCACCTCGGCGGCGTGGTCGCCGCGCGCGAGGACCGCGTTGGCGGCGGCGAACTCGTAATCGTTCACCCGCTGCTCGTAATTGCGCCGCGTCTCGTCGAGCGCTTCCATGATCTCCGCGCGCCGGCCGTTCCCTTCCTGCCAGCGCTCCAAGGAATCGTTGAAAGTCGCGCGCGCTTCCTCGAATGCTTCCCGCGCCTCGGCGACGACGCCGTCGCCCGCTTCCGTGAGAGACGATTCCAGGTCTTCCTTGACGCGCAGGTAACGCTCGGGGATGCCGTGCAGCTCGTGGAGCGCCTCGATCAATTCCGTCGTCGAGATCTGCTCGTATTCTTCTCTTAGATCGCGGAAGGGAGAAAGCTCTCTCAAGCGGCGCTGAATCTCCGTCAGCCTTTTTAGCGACTCGCTCCGCTGTTGCTCGTAGAGCGCGCCTTCCGTGCGGTATTTTTGCTCGGCTTTCTGGACTTCCTCCTCGTATTTTTCCCGCAATTCCCTGAGCGCGTCCTCGTAGCGCGCCGCGCCTTGAAGCGGCAACCGCGCCGAGCGGCTGATCCATTCGTGCTCCATGTCGGCGCGCGCGAGAAACTCCGGGTTGCCGCCGAGCAGGATGTCCGTGCCGCGCCCCGCCATGTTGGTGGCGATCGTGACCGTGCCGAATCGGCCCGCCTGCGCGATCACGGTCGCTTCGGCCTCGTGGTTCACCGCGTTCAAGACGTTGTGCTTGACGGCCTTCTGTTTGAGCATGCGCGAGAGGCGCTCCGACTTCGCGACGGAAGTCGTGCCGACGAGGATCGGCTGGCCTTTCTCGTGGCGCTCCTCGATCTCGTCCACCACCGCGTTGAACTTTTCCTTTTCACTCTTGTAGACCATATCCGGATTGTCCGTCCGGACCATCGTCCGGTGCGTCGGAATCACCGCCACGTCGAGCTTGTAGATTTTCTTGAACTCGGTGGCCTCGGTGTCGGCCGTGCCAGTCATGCCCGCGAGTTTTTTGTACATGCGGAAATAATTCTGAATCGTGATCGTCGCCAAGGTCTGGTTTTCCTCGCGGATGTGGACGCCCTCTTTCGCCTCGATCGCCTGGTGCAGGCCGTCCGACCAGCGCCGGCCCGGCATCAGCCGTCCGGTAAACTCGTCGACGATGATCACCTCGCCGTCCTTGACCACATAGTCGGTGTCGCGCTTGAAGATCGCGTGCGCCTTGAGGCCCTGGTTGACGTGGTGCAAGGTGTCGATGTGGCGCGGATCGTAGAGGTTATGGATGTTGAGCAGGCGCTCGACTTTCGCCACGCCGGTCTCGGTGAGCGTCGTCGTGCGGCTCTTTTCATCGACGGTGTAGTCGCCTTGCTTCTCGATATCCGCGCGCTTTTCCTGGGTCGGGTCGCCCTGGATTACGGCGCCGCGCTGCAGCTTTGGAATGATCCGGTCGATCGTGTAGTACTTGTCGGTCGATTCTTCCGCCGGGCCCGAAATAATCAGCGGCGTGCGTGCCTCGTCGATCAGAATGTTGTCCACCTCGTCGACGATGGCGAAATTCAGCTCCCGCTGGACGTATTCCTCCAGAGAGAATTTCATGTTGTCGCGTAAATAATCGAAGCCGAACTCGTGATTGGTTCCGTAGGTGATGTCCGCCCGGTACGCCTCCTGGCGCGAGATCGGCCGGAGATTGAGATAGCGATAGTCTTTGGTGATATAGGTCGGATCGAATATGTAGCTCGCCTCGTGCACGATCGAGGCGACCGAGAGGCCGAGCGCATGATAGATCGGCCCCATCCACTGGACGTCGCGGCGCGCCAGGTAGTCGTTGACCGTGATCAGATGGGCGCCCTTGCCCGCCAGCGCGTTCAAGTAAAACGGCAGAGTCGCGACCAGGGTTTTGCCTTCGCCGGTCTTCATCTCGGCGATTTTGCCTTCGTGCAGCACGATGCCGCCGATCATCTGCTCGTCGAAATGGCGCAGGCCGATCGTCCGCTTCGACGCCTCGCGCACCGCGGCGAAGGCTTCGGGGAGAATCTCCTCGAGGACTCCGGTTACAACCTCGCGCAGTTCCTTCTCGAGCTTGTCCGCCTCGGTCTTGAAGTCCTCGCGCTCTTCGGCCGGCGCAGCCAGAGCTCGAGCCTGGGCCTCATCGAGCGCCGCGCGGGCGGAAGCCGTCGCCGCTTCGATTGTTTGCTTGAATTGGTCCGTCTTCGCCCGCAGCTCGGCGTCGCTGAGCTTTTGAAACTCGGGCTCCAGCGCGCTGATC
>DASXRG010000158.1:0-4004 GCA_036506735.1 Binatia bacterium
CCCAGCTCGACGATACAATCCGGTCGGGCCGAGCGTATGATCGCGGCGGCATTTTCCGTCAAGATGGAGTTTTCCGTGCGGGTTGGATAATACTCCGGCAGCTCACAAATCCGGTCGAAAAGCTGCGAGCCTCTCTCATCGTATAGATGATAGGGCTCGAGCCAGCGGGGCTGGTCCAGCAAAGTCCTGATCATGGCGAGGGCTTGGTCGCGCCGGTCGTCGGAGTCCGTCGTCCATATTCCGGGCTCGACATTGCGCCAGAGGCCGCTGCGCTTGGGCGAGAAGACGGTGGCAGGACTTTGATTTCCCATACGTCTTCCGAATATAAGGGAAAGATAGCCTAGATGTCTAGGTAGCGCCGCCAGGTGAAAGCCCGGGAATCATGACCGCCGTCAAGCAACCCGCCATCGAGTTTCGCAACGTGAGCTTTCGCCTACCCAGCGGCAGGACGCTGCTTTCCGATCTCAATTTGACGATCGGGCAGGGCGAGACCTTGGTGCTGCTCGGACGCAGCGGCTGCGGCAAGACGACGACCTTGAAGCTGATCAACCGACTGCTCGATCCGACCGACGGCCAGGTGCTGGTCGACGGCAAGCCGACGACCGAGTGGGATCCGATCCGGCTCCGGCGCCGCATCGGCTATGTGATCCAGGAGGTCGGACTTTTTCCGCACTTCACCATCGAACAAAACGTCGCGATCGTGCCGCGTCTGGAAGGGTGGGAAGAAGCTAAAATCACCGCGCGCGTGCGCGAGCTGTTGAATCTCGTCGGTCTTGACTTCGAGCGCTTCGCCGGCCGCTATCCGCGCGAGCTTTCCGGCGGCCAGCGCCAGCGGGTCGGCGTCGCGCGCGCTCTGGCCGCCGATCCGCCGATCATGCTGCTCGACGAGCCGTTCGGCGCTCTGGACCCGATCACGCGCCGCGAGATCCAGCAGGAATTCCGCTCGCTGCAAAAGAAACTGTCCAAGACGATGGTCTTCGTCACGCATGACGTGGGCGAGGCGTTCCTGCTCGCGTCGCGCATCGCGCTGCTCAGGGACGGCAAGGTTGTGCTGCTGGGACAACCGGCGGATTTTCTCGAGTCTAAAGAGCCCGAGGTTCAGGCGTTCGTCTCTTGTCTCCGCGATCCGGCGTCCTCGACGGCCGCGCTATGAATCTCTGGCAA
Organism: Binatia bacterium; assembly: GCA_036506735.1. Taxonomy (GTDB): domain Bacteria; phylum Desulfobacterota; class Binatia; order UBA9968; family UBA9968; genus JAJPJQ01. Next base: position 1,165 of record DASXRG010000158.1, read on the forward strand.
TTCCTGATCGCGCAGCGCGCCGAGGTCTTTCAACTCTCGCTGGAGCATCTGTTTCTTGTCGCCGTCTCCACCGGCATCGCGACGTTGATCGGCGTCCCGCTCGGAATCATGCTCACGCGCCGCCCCGCGCTGAGCAAGCCGATACTGGCGTTTGCCAACATCATGCAGACGGTGCCGAGCCTGGCGCTGTTCGGTTTTTTGATTCCGCTCAACATTTATTTGTTCCACGTCCGCATCGTCGGCGGGATCGGCGCGCGCACCGCGATCGCGGCCCTGGTGCTCTACTCGCTGCTGCCGATCGTCCGCAACACCTTCACCGGGATCAGCAACGTCGACCCGGCGATCCGGGAAGCGGGGAAGGGCCTCGGCATGACCGACCGGCAGCTTCTCTTTCAGGTCGAGATTCCGCTCGCGCTCGGCGTCATCATCGCCGGCATCCGCGTGGCCACGGTGATCGCGGTCGGCACGGCGACGATTGCGGCGGCGATCGACGCGGGCGGTCTCGGCCGCTACATCTTCCGCGGCCTCAGGATGAACGACAATACTTTGATATTAGCCGGCGCCGTGCCGGCGGCGCTGATGGCGCTGGCGGCGGATTTTCTTCTCGGTTGGGTGGAGCATCTGTTCGGCCGCGGCGGCGGTGGGCGAGTGAATTTCCGCCGCGCTATCTTCGCGGTGGGTCTGGCCGGCGCCGTTGCCGGCATCCTGATCGCTCTCGCGCTTCGTCCCGGAGCGACGTCGGGCCGGATCGCGATCGGATCGAAGGATTTTACCGAGCAAATCATCCTCGGGGAAATCCTGGCCCAGACGATCGAGAACAAAACCGGGCTTCAGGTCGACCGCCGCTTCGATCTCGGCGGCAACCTGGCGCACGACGCGCTCGTCGCGGGAGAGATCGACGCCTACGTCGAGTATACCGGGACCGCGCTGACGGCGATCCTCAAGCTGCCGCCGATATCCGACGCGACGGAAGTCTACCGCCGGGTGAAAGAGGAATACGCGAAGCGCTTCAGCCTGGAATGGACCGAGCCGCTCGGCTTCAACAATACGTTCGCGATTCTGGTGCGCGGCGACGACGCGCGCAAATTGAAGCTGCGCAGGATCAGCGACACCGCGCTCTATGCGCCCAAGTGGCGCGCCGGCTTCGGCCAGGATTTCATGTCGCGTCCCGACGGCTACAATGGATTCACGCGGGCCTACGGACTCAAGTTCCGCGAGGTGCGCGAGATGGATCTTTCGCTGACCTACCGCGCGCTGGTCGATCGTCAAGTGGATTTGATCGCCGGCAATTCGACCGACGGGCTGATCGCGCGGCTCGGCCTAGTTCAACTGGACGACGACCGCCATTATTTTCCGCCTTACGACGCCGTGCCGGTCGTAGGGCAGGAGACGCTCAAGCGCCATCCGGAGATCCGCGCCGTTCTCACAACGCTCGGCGGATCGATCTCGGTCGACGAGATGCGGCAGATGAATTTCGCGGTGGACGGCGCGCGACGCGCGGCGAAAGATGTGGTGGAGGAATTCTTACGGAAAAAAGGTTTGAAGAGCGGGAGCTAGGAGCTTTTATGTTCGGTTATCGCGCCAGGATCGGTTACATCTCGCCGTCGGTCATCGAGCTCAACGCGTACGATTTTTACCGCATCGCGCCCAAAGGCGTAGGACTCGTCGGCGTCGCGTGCATGGTCGGAGGCTGGAAAGAGGACGCCTATAAGGAGGCGCTTTCCCAGCTCGACGCGTGCGCCCGTGAGCTGAGGCGGCGCTTCTGCGATTTTATCATCCATGGCGGCGCGCCGCTGGTCCTGAGCCAGGGGAAGGGATTCGAGACGACCCTCATCGAGAAGTTGCAGGAGATAACCGGAGTTCCGTGCACCACCAGCATCGTCGCCGCGATGGACGCGTTTAGAGATCTCAACGCGTCGCGGCTCGCGGTCGTCGATCCCTATCCGCCGGAGCTGAACGAAAAGATGGTGCAGTATTTGAAACAGTGGGGCTTCGATGTGGCGTCGCTGGTGAGTCTGGGCACTACGTTCACGGAATCGAGCGTCGCCTCCGTCGGCGATATCTACCGCGCGGCGAAAAAGGCGGTGCACGACGCGGGCCGCGCGACGGCGATCTTCATTCCGTGCGCCAATTTCCCGGTCGTGGACGTCATCGAAGAGATCGAGACCGACCTCGGCCTGCCGGTGATCGCGAATATGACTTCGCAGCTCTACGTCGCGTTCAAGCGGATCGGCATGAGAGAGAAGATCCACGGCTACGGACAATTGCTGCGGCTGCTGTGAAAACGAAATTCTTATGAAAGCGCGACTCACGGCGTGGCTCGTTGCCGCGGCGATTCTGGCCGCGGCGGCGTGCGATCTCGGCGCCGAGGAAATTCTCATTTCCTACCCGGGACTCACGGGAGAATCTTCGGCTCTATGGGTGGCAAAAGAGGCGCGCGCGTTTCAAGAGAACGCCATCGAAGCGAAGCTCGTCTACATGGAAGGCGGGCGCTTGTCCGTCCAGAGCCTGTTATCGGGGAGCACCCAATTCATGACCGGCGACGCGGTCACCGCTCTGGCCGCCGTCGGCCAAGGCGCGGATATCGTTTTGCTCGCCTCGGCGAAGAACGTCTTGCCCTATGTCTTCGCCGTCGCCAAAGACGTCCGGCGCGGCGCCGACCTGAAGGGCAAGATGGTCGCGACCTCTCAGATCGGCGGCAGAGCAGGGGAGATCGCCCGGATGGTGATCAAAAGCATGGGGCTGGACCCCGACAAAGACGTCGCCTATCTCGCGGTCGGCGGCACCCTGTCAAGGCTCGCGGCGCTGTCGGCGGGAAGAGTTCAGGCGGCGCCGATTTC
>DASXRG010000159.1:0-32353 GCA_036506735.1 Binatia bacterium
TGGTAAGGATCAGCAGCGCCGCGAGGCCGACGGCGACCGCGCTGTAGTCCCTTTGGCGGAGGGCGTAGACGAGCCAGAGCGCGCCCGCGATGAATCCCGCTCCGACCGCGCCGGTGCGCCAGGTGAGCTCCGGCCACTGAAACGACGCCACCACCGGCAACGCAATCCCGGCGACGATAAGAAAGCCGCAGCAAAAAATCAGGCAGCCATGAGTCCAGCCGCGCGCCGAATCGGCGACGGTCGAAAAGACCAGGCGCTCGACGAACAGCCCGACGGCAAGCGCGGCGGGCAGCAGCGCGAGAAAAAGATAGTGGCTGTGCTCCTCGCCGTAGAACGGATAAAACAGCAGGATCGACAGCTCCCACAGCAACAGAAAGAGCACCGCGTCGCGGCGCGCTTTCGCCCGCTCCGGCCAGAAGCTCACCAGGGCCGGGACGAGCAGAAAAGTCCAGGGCAAAAAATAAACCGGGAAGTTCAGCATGGAATAATAAACCGCCTGCAGATCGTGCAGCAGACGGCCCTTGAAGTGCCAAAGATGTTGGTGCGCGAAAAACGCCCCGGCCCAGTCGCCGTGGGTTTTCCACATTGCGTAGGCGAACCAGGGGCCGACGACGGCGAAAAAAAGCGCGCCGCCGGTCAGGGGACGGAGCGCCGAAAACTTTTTCCAGCCGCCGGACAATGCCAGGTAGAGACCGACCACGGTCGCCGGAAAGAGTATGGTGAAGGGACCCTTCGTGAGGCACGCCAGCGCGAGGAACAACCAGGCGCCGTACGCGTGGCTCCGGCGCGACGACTCGAACACCAGCACTTCCATCACACAGAACATCGACAGCGCCAGCAACAGGAAAAACGTCATGTTGATCGGAATGTGCCGCTCGACGTGAATGGTCAAAAGCGAGGTCCCCAAGGCGCTCGCGGCGATAAACGACATCCGGGCGCCGAACTTTTTTCTAAAAAACAGATAGAACGCCAGGACCAGCGCCAAGCCCGAGAGGGCCGGCAACAACCGCATCGTCCATTCGTTGACCTGCCCCGCCAGCCATGGCAGGGGCAAGGCTATCCAGAAAAAGAGCGGCGGGTTGTCCGCCCAGACGACGCCGTTCAGCTCGGGAAGCGCGTAGTGGCCTTCCAGCAGCATCATCCGGGTGATCTCGGCGTAGTCGTTCTCCTGCTGCCAGAAGTCCCGCGCGCCGAGAAAGGTGAAATAGAGCAGCAGGCAAATCCCAACGAGAATCGGGATGTGAAGACGAGTATGATCGAGCACGCGGCGGAACATTTTACCTCCCGGTCGATTACTGAATTGGGTTTTAGCCGAAGCGCGGCTTTATTCCGAGACCGCCATAAAATAGCTCAAGATAGTTGAGATCGGAGCGGTGAGTCAAGCGGAGACGAGCTCGATCATGTCCGAGCGCGTCACGGTCACGTTGTGGCGGTAGCCGAAGCTGGTAAACAGGGAAAAGGCTTGAAGGACTTCCTTTTCGTCTTTTTGCGCCGTGCAGTCGAGCGGAACGTACACGTGATAATCGCGCACGCTGAAGCCCATCACCGCGCTCTGGACGCAATTCCGCGTGGAAATCCCGGTCACGATCACGCGGCCGTCGCCGGGACGCATCCCGAGCCGGGCCAGCAGGGCGTCCATCTCGGTTTGATAGAAGCAGTCATGCGTGTGTTTCACGATCAGCGGCTCGCCGTCGGCCGGTTTCAACTCCTCGATCAGCGCCGCGCCCCAGGTCCCTGCCAGCTTGCGCACGGTGTTTTTGAAGACCGTGAACTCGAGTGCCTCGGGCGCGCGCATCGATTGCGTATGGACGACGCGGCCGCCGGCACCGCGCACGCGTTCTCGCAGCCCGGCAATTCTCGGAATGATTTTTCCGACCGATTCGCCGATGTAGAGCGCCCCGTCCGGATGGGCGTTTTCATTTTCCATGTCGATCACGAGCAGCAAGGTCTTGGCCGCTTCGAGCGTGACCGGAGCGGGATCGGGATAGTTGAGATCGATCAGCATGCGGTCTCTGGGTTTCGCTCGACTCAATGGGCCGGCAGTGGATGCGCCGTCTCCGGGCGAACGATGACGGGCGCCGGCGGCGCCGCTTCGCGCTCGCTTGCTTCGTCCAACACGTCGTCGGGCGACGGCTGGGAAAGATAGGCTGAAAGCTCGCGCTGGATATGATCGGCGTGGCGGTTCAGATGATGGAAAACGCCGCAATCGAAGACAAACGCCTCCAGCGCGGTCGGATTTTTCCACGCCAGCTGAAAAAAAGTTTTCCAAAAACCGCGCCGCATGGTCTTGCTCTTGATGCCCAGGTGGTAAAATTCTCTCAACAGGACGGTCAACAGCTCCCTCCCCTGCTGCCATAATAAAGCCGCCGGAATTTTGCTGCGGAGGCTCAGCAAGGCCGGCAGGCTGCGCGCAAAAAACGCCTCGGGGTCGTAGACCTCGCGCACGAGCGCGCGGTAGTTTTCCAGATAGTCCCGCTTCGTCATCCCGCCCTTCGGAATGAAGTTGAGTCCCTCGGTGGTGGAAATTCCGCCCAGGTGGAGCGTTTCCAGCAGGCGGCCCTCGCTGCGCAAGCGGCGCGCGAGCTGGGTGTGCGGAATCGCCTGCAACAGACCCACCATGGCGATGCCGATGCCGGACGCCTGGATGAAATTTTTCTGCGTCTCGAAAACACCCAAGTCCTCGCCGTCAAAGCCGACGATAAAGCCGGCGGTCACGTGAATCCCGCGCGCCCGGACCTTGGCCAGCTTCGCCAGCGGATCTCCCGGCACGTTTTGCATTTTCTGCGTGGTCTTGAGCAGCTTCGGGTCGGGCGTTTCGATGCCGATGAAGACGTGAGAGAAACAGGCCCGGGACATGCGTTCGAGCAGCTCGTCGTCGTCGGCGAGATTGATCGACGCTTCGGTGTAGTAGCGGAACGGATAGCCTTGCGCGCGGTTCCAAAGCGCCAGCTCTTCGAGCATCGCCTTGGCCTTTCTTTTATTGCCGATAAAATTGTCATCGACCATGAAGACGTAGCCGCGAAAGCCGAGCCGTTTTAGCGCCGCCAATTCGCCGCAGACCTGCCCCGGCGTCTTGGCGCGCGGCACGCGGCCGTAGATCTCGATGATGTCGCAGAACTCGCATTTAAAAGGACAGCCGCGCGAGAACTGCAGCGGCATCGTGGCGTAGTCGTTGACGTTCGTGAGCAGCTCGAAGCGCGGCGGCCTGACCCGCTCCATGTCGGTCTCCGAGCCGCCCTGGTATTTTTTGCCGCGGCGGCCGGCGCGCAGATCGCCGACGAACTCGTCCATGATGCTTTCCGCCTCGCCGAAGCAGACCCAATCGGCGTCGGCCGCGGCGACCTCCGGCAGGGCGTGGGTAAACGGTCCGCCGACGGCGATCGGCTTGCGCTCGAGTTTCGCCCTGGCAACGCAGGAGCCGAAGTCGGCGCGCTGCGCCATCATCAGGCTAAGGAAGACGACGTCCGCCCACTGCCAGTCGGCGTCGGTCTCCGGGCCGACGTTCCGGTCGACGACGCGGATGGAAAAATCTTGCGGCAAATAGCTCGCGAGGGTCAGGAGTCCCAACGGCGGCATGATCGCCTTACGATTCCATAGAAGCTCGACCGAGCGCGCGGTGTTCCAGAAGGTCTCCGCGGGGAATTTGGGATAGAGCATCAAAACGTTCATGCGACTTTGCTGTGATTCTACTCGGTTTGCGCCGGCAATGACAAGATCGCCGCGAGCCGATTACGACCAAGATCGACGTGCGCTTTCAGATGGAAGGATTCCTCGACGCCGAGACGATCTCGAAGCAATTTAAAAAGGACGGATCGCGAGGCGTTGAATCTTGGCCGACTATTTTCCGGCGAGGTTTTTGAAGAATCCTTCCTTTTCCAGCTCGTCGAGCGTGCTTTCGTCGAGGTATCTGCTCACATTCATGTCGACCTTGGCTCCCGGCGTTCGCTGGGAGAGCAGGTCCAAGGTGTTGCGCAGGCCGGCTTGGGATACGCGCGGGGGAAACGAAAACCTCGCGGCAAAATACTGATAGGTCTCTTCGATGCCCTTGGGGTTTTTTAGCCTGAGCCGTTTCGATAAAACCGACAACCCCTTTTCCTTGTTGTTCATGAACTGGTAGGTCCCTTCGGCATACGCTTGCTGGAGGCGCTTGACCGCGTCGCGGTTTTTTTCCACGAACGAGCGCCGCGCGACCAGGACGTTCATGGGAAACGAGGCTTCTTTCATTTCGCTCATGTCCGCGAGCGCATGCATCCCGACCCGAAGCGCCTCGTTGATGTCGGGGTAAGACAGCATCGTGCCGTCGATTGCCCTGGTTGAAAGGGCCAGGATTCGGCCTGCCGGGTCTCCAGCGGGAAAAATGGTGACCGATTGGCGCGGCACGTTCCATGCCTTGAGCGCGAGAATCGTCGCCGTTTCGGTAGCCCCGCCAACCGCGAGAATGCCGATCTTCTTTCCGACCAGATCTTGCGGCTTGCGGATCTCTTTTTGCACCATAAAGCTGTACGGAAATGAATTGAGCGTTCCGGACAGCATCACGAGATCGGCCCCTTGATTGATCGCGTTGATGCACGTGGCGGCATCGACCTGCGCGAAGTGTATGCTGCCTCCCTGCAAGGCTTGAATTTGGCGGACCGAGCCGGAAACCAAAACCACGTCGCCGTTGAAGCCGTATTTCGCCAGCAGCCCCAGGTCCTTCGGCACCCAAACGGGCGCCTGGAAGCCGGAGAAGCCGGCATAGGCGATGAGGTACGGCTCTTGCGCGGCGGCCGCCGACGGCGAAACGATCAAAAGCAGAAGAACCAGACGCGTCAAACTGCGCAGCATATTCGATCCTTCCTTTGCGAAGCGCATCATTTGCCGTTCTGCATCGCGAGTTGATTGTCGGTCTCGACCTTTTTCAAGTATTGCCTCGGGTCGGTCGAGGCGGAAACGACTTCGGAAAGCACGACCAGATGGGGGAAAGAATTTTTCTTCGCGTCGCGAATGACGTGGCGCGGCTCGCGCCCTTCCTTGACGTCTTGGATCGCGGCCAATAGCAGCTTGCGCTCGGCGACGATCGCTTTGTCGGAGGAGACGAGGTGCTCCGCGGTCCTGTCTTCGGTCGGCCCCTGGCTTTCAGTGGCAAACTTGTCGTGCGCCTGGAAGTTCATGCCCATGCCGGTAAACGTGGTGGTTTTCATCGACGGGCGGTCCTGTTGGTATCGGTTCGCGGCGCTGCGCGTCAATGTATATTCGGGCGTCAGCTCGACGAGGCTCCAATTGTGCAGCTCCCGGCTCAGCGGCCGTTCGCGGCTGAACATGAAAATGTATTTCCAGTGCGAGCCGTCGTCGATCGGCACGTGCCAGTGGACCGAGTAGCCTTCGCCGATCGTCGAGCCGCCGAAGGCGGACGCGTTGGGAAAGATGAAATTGGTAATGCGCAAATACGATTTATCCGAAGCGGCGCCGCGCACGGTATAGATTCGCAAGCCGAAATCCGTGACTTCCACGTCGATCGACGGCGTGACGTCTCTTCCCAACAGCGAATTGTCGCTCTCCTCGCTGCCTTGCACGAATCGCCGCCGCGGGATGTCGCCGTCCGCGAGCGACTGGTGCAAAAACGAAAGATGTACCGGATCGATGTTGCCTTCGTTGCCCTGGAGGTAATTGCAATGGATTAAAATTTTTGTGACCGTCCGGTGCTCTTCCGGCACGGTCAAAAATTCGTAATTCGGCAGCAAGGGCGGTTCGCCGGGACCGAGATAAGCGAAAATGACTCCGCCCGCTTCCCGGCAAGGATAGGCGAGGTGGCAGATTTCATCTCGATGCGCGCCGCCGCCGGGCTCGCCGGGCTGCTCGAGAACCTTGCCGTGAATGTCGTAGAGCCAGCCGTGATAGAGGCAGCGCAGGCCGCCGTCTTCGACGCGGCCGTAGCTCAGATCGGTGCCGCGGTGCGAGCAGTGGATGCCCAACAATCCCGGCCGCCCCCGCTCGTCGCGGAACAGGACCAAATCTTCGCCGCAGATGCGCGCGTGGCGCGGGGCGCCGCCCGCCGGCAGCTCCTCCATCAATGCCACCGGCTGCCAGTAGCGGCGCAGCAGATTGCCGCACGGAGTCCCCGGCCCGATTTGGGTCAAAAGATTATTTTCTTCCTGCGTGATCATGGCTCGTACCTCGGCAGAGTCGTTCGCCCTCTTCAAAGTAGGCGAAATCGCGCCCGGGCGTCAAGTGGAGACCGGCTCGCCGACCTTCATACCGCTGGGGTAAAGACCGGGTTCCTAGCAGATTCTTTTTTGAGCTATAAATTAGTATGAGGCGGCGGCTGCTCATTTGGGTCGGCGGGATTCTCGCGTTTGTCCTGATCGTCATCTTCGTCCTGGCTTATCTCATCGACGAACCGCTCCGACGGAAGGTCGAACGGGACATGAACGCTCGCCTCAAAGGCTACACGGTCCGCCTGCAAAAACTCGATTTTCATCCGATCGGCCTCTCCCTCGACTTGAAAGATTTGTGGCTCTACCAAACGGCGCATCCGGATCCCCCGATCGCTTACATACCTAAATTACACGCGAGCGTGCATTGGAAGGCGATCCTTTTCGGCCGGCTCGTCGGCGATTTTCAAATCGACGATCCAAAAGTCCATTTCGATCTGCGCCAATTCGTGCAGGAGGCCAAGGACCCGACTCCGGTCAAGGACAAAGGCTGGCAGGACGCGCTGGAAGCCGCGTATCCTCTGAAGATCAACCGGTTCGCGATTCGGAACGGCGATCTCACCTACGTCGATAAAGGACCGTTCAAACCGCTGCACGTCACGAAGCTCAATTTCACCACCGAGAATATCCGCAACGTGAAGTCCGAGAAAGGCGTCTATCCCTCGCCGGTCGAGCTCGACGGCGTCATCTTCGACACCGGCAAGGCTCAGTTCAAGGGCGACGCGGATTTTCTCGCCAAACCGTATATCGCGATCAAAGGCGATGTGGAGCTGGCCCAGATCACTTTGGATTATTTCAAGCCGATCGCGGAAAGGTATAAATTCTCCGTGCGCAAGGGGACGCTTTCGACCCGCGGGACAGTCGAATACAACAGCGAGGTCGAGAAAATTTTGATCAGCAGCGTCACTCTGAACGGCCTCGACGCCGATTATCTCCATCAGGAAACGGGGACCGGGCCGACCGAGAAAGTCACCAAGGAAGCCGGAAAGGTCGCCCGAGAGACGGCGAATAAATCGACGCTCGAAGTGAAAGTGGACCGTCTCGAGCTCGACGGCCGCATCGGCTACGTCAATCAAGCGGCCAAACCGCCCTACCATGTATTTCTCGACAACACGAAAGTCCAAGTCCAGAACCTGAGCAATCACCTGAAAGAAGGAATAGCGCGCGCCAACGTAACGGGAAAATTCCTGGGCAGCGGCGATACGAAAGCGGTCGCCGCCTTTCGTCCCGAGAACAAAGGACCGGACTTCGATTTGAACGTGAGTATCGAAAACACCGACATGACCAAGATGAACGATCTCCTGCGCGCGTACGCCAATATCGACGTGGTTCAGGGAATATTTTCGCTCTACGCCGAAGTTAAAGTCAGGCAGGGGAAGATCGACGGCTACGTGAAGCCGCTATTCAAAGATCTAAAAGTCTACGACCGGCGCCAGGACAAGGAGAAGAGCCTTTTCCGCAAGACCTATGAGGCGCTGATTGGCGGCATTTCCGGCTTGCTGGAAAATAGGCCGCGCCAGGAAGTGGCCACGACGATTCCGATTACGGGCGACGTCGAGGCGCCGCAGACGAGCACGTGGGAGACGATTGTCAAATTGATCCAAAACGCCTTCTTCAAGGCGATCCTGCCGGGATTCGAAAAAGAAATCTCGGGCGGCGCGCCGCCGACGCCGAAAGCGCCGGCCCTAACGCCGGAAACGGCCAAGCCGCCGTCCAAAACGCCGGAAAAACCGCCAGCGAAGCCGCCGGGCATAGCGGGAAGCCCTGAACGGGGTCCCGGATAACATCGGGCATTAGCACCAAGCCTCGCGCTATCAGACTATTCACCGATAAAAACAAACGGCCTTTCGCTCACTCCTGGACGGGACCGCCGTCGATATTCCTTCCTGGACCCGGATCGGCTATAAATCTCACGATGAAAGTCGTTCTCGTCCAACCGCCCGTCCAAGACTTTTACGATACCGACGTGCGGCTCCAGCCGATCGGGCTCTGCTATATAAAAGCCGCGGTCAAGAAATACCTGCCGGACGTGGAAGTCGTTATCAAGGATTACCATCGAGGCTGCGGCCGGAGGACGGTGGCGCTTCCGCGCGCGCTGGATTATCTCTCCGAATATTATTCCGTCGCCGACCAATCGCCTTTTTCCACCTTTCACCAGTTCTATCACTTCGGCCGGCCTTTCGATGAAATTGAGGCCGAGCTGGCCGCGATGAAGCCTGACGTTGTCGGAATCTCTTCGCTCTTCACTCCCTACTATCGCGAGGCGCTCGAGATAGCGCGGCGGGTGAAAAAGAGACTGAACGTCCCCGTGGTCATGGGCGGCTCGCACGCATCGGCGGCGCCGGAGTCGCTACTCTCATCCCCCGCTGTGGATTACGTGATTCGCGGCGAGGGTGAGAAGGCGTTCGTGGAGTTTTTAGCTTTCATGCAGGGCGGGAAGCCGGTCGAAGCCGTGCCGAACCTGGCTTACAAAAAAGACGGCGGGCTTTGTTTCAATCCGATCGAAGACAATTTCTCGCTCGACGAGCTGCCGTTTCCCGATCTCACTGACTCCGCGCCGTCGAACTATACGCTCGCTGAGAAACCGATGACGTTCATGATCACGTCGCGGAGCTGCCCGCACAAGTGCTCTTTCTGCTCGGTGCACACGACGTTCGGAGAAAAATACCGGCTGCGCTCTTTGGAAAACGTCCTGGAAGAAATCGAGCTGCGCTACGATCAAGGCTATCGCGTGATCGACTTCGAGGACGACAACCTTACCTATTATAAGAGCACGTTCAAGGAACTGTGCCGGCAGTTGATCGCGCGGTTTCCCCGCGGCGCGCTCCAGTTGGTGGCAATGAACGGCATCAGTTATTTGAGTTTGGACGAAGAAGCGCTGGAGCTGATGTCTCAGGCCGGATTTTCTCACCTTAATTTAGCTCTCGTGAGCTCCGACAAAACCGTTCGCGAGACGACCAAGCGGCCGCACACGCTCGGTGCTTATTTGAAAGTCGTCGAGAAGGCGTTCCAGCTCGGTCTCAAAATCGTTTCCTACCAGATCCTCGGCCTGCCGAGCGAAAGCCTCGAGAGCATGATCCAAACACTCGCGTTCAACGCGCGACTGCCCGTGCTGCTCGGCGCCTCGCCGTTTTACCAGACGCCGAACGCGCCGATCGCGCGGGGAGTTCATTTCACGGAAGACGACTATCTACGGTCGCGCCTCACCGCGTTGGCGATCGAAACCGAAGAATTCGACCGCGAGGACATTTACACTCTCTTCATCACGACGCGCATCATCAATTTTCTCAAAGGCCTGCCGCTCTCCTCCCCCGCCCGTCTCACGGATTTGCTGGACGAATCGTGGCCCGACAAAAAATTGCAGATCGGATTTGAACTGCTGAAGCGGCTCGCGGAAACGCAGCAACTCTATTTTTGGACGAGAAACGGTCTGGTCGAAAACGAAAAGTTCAGAACCGAAGTTTTCCTGCGGGTTCTCTCGGACGCGGGAGAGATTGTGTGCCAGAACGGGAACAAAATTACCGTGATTGACTTCGCATGCACCATCGCTTCGCGCGGGCGGCCCGGCTTCCGCGCGCACGTAGCCTGAGTTTACCATGCCTCTATGACCCGGGAGGCGCCCAACGGCGCGACTTTTTTAAAAGTCGTTTGATGGCCCCGCGGGTCCTGCATTGCGCCGCTTCTCCGTCAGACTGAGTAGCGCTGTAATTTCTCATAGGGCGCCGGCGGAAGGAACGTTATATTTCCCCGCTTTTGCCAGCCGCTCCTCCAACGTATTCACTCTTTCTTCCAAGATGGCGATCTCCCGCTTCAGCCGCGCAACTTCGGCTTGCTGCTCCGCGGACAAAGGTTGCACGGTGGTCTGCGACGTTCCCCGTGAAATATACAACGCGAACAGAGTCACGAGGACGATAAGCAGCGCCAGCGAAATTGTGTATTTTCTTTTCATACCGCCGCTCCTTTCGCGGTGTTTCGCCGCGGACTACTGCGTTTCGTTGTAGAGTTCCCGAACCTCGCTTTGAATCTCCTGGAGTTGTTGCCTAATCGCGGCCGCTTTCGCCAACTGTTCCGGCGTCAGCGCGTTGCGCACGTCGAGTGCGATTTTGAATCCGTCGCGGAGAATCTTCTCGCGCAACTCGGCGATTTTCGCGATCTGGCGCGCGACGTCGGCCTCCGTCACTCGATTGGATCCAAAGAGCTTATCGCCGACCTCTTTCCGCAAGACCCTCACCTCGTTCAAGTAGGCTCGTTGCGCTTCCCTGAACGCATCCTTGCCGGCTTCTATCTTCGCCGACTGCTCCGGCGTCAGATTCAACGCCTTGAGCAGCTTGGGCGACATCAATCCAAACGTGGCCGTAATTCTGGCCTGCACCATGGCATCGACCTGCGCGGCGACCGGAGATGAAAATGAAATCACAAGCAGCAACGCCGCCGTCGCCGTTCGAATGCCGGAAGTGATTGAGTTTGTCTTCATCGCGCTAGCTCCTTTTCCTGTGATCGTCCCCCATTTAAGATTGACCAGGCTCGGCACAAACGGGAATTGCCGGGCCCGTATCGCCGAATCCGCCGTCGACCGCTTCAGCTTCACCGCCGGTCGGCGTGTCGTACCAATCGCACGGCCAGTCCGCCTCGAGCGCCACGCCCCGCTCGTACGCTTCGGCGATCACGGTCCATAGCTCTTCGGCGGCAATCGGGTTCTGCGCAAGATCGGCCGGAAATGCTTCCATGACGCTCAGGATCTCCTCGCTAAGAGCGGGCGGCGCGGGCGGAGTCGACTTCGGCAGACGCTCCCACACGAGCACGAGCGCCAAAGCGACCGCGACGGCCGTAGGCAGCCAGCGGAGAATGAACGGCTGCAACGGCCGGCCGGCCGTCCTGGGCGGCGGCTCTTCCCGCAGCACTTGGCCGATCGCCTTCAAGTCGGATTGCAGCAGCTCATAGCGCGCGGCGCAGGCTTGACATTCCGCGAGATGAGTTCGCTCGGCGCCCGTTCCTTCGCCGTCGTGGAGTAAAAGCAAGGTGCGATCTTTCAAACATCGGCTCATCGGCGATCTCCTAAGACGCGGCGCAGGTGACGCACGGCCCGGAACAGGTACCGCTTCACGCTGCCGGTGGTTATTCCCAGCATCTCCGCGACCTGTTCGGTGGACCACTCATCGACGTAACGCAAGACAAACACCTCCTGCTGGCGCGCCGAGAGGCCCTCGAAAGCGCGCCAGATGCGTCCCTGCGTTTCTCGACCCAAAAGCATTTCTTCCGGGGTCTTGCTCGAGCTTGGATAGTTCGCTTCCTGGTATTCGTCGGCGCCGCGCCACCACTTCCACCACCCCGACCTGCGGCGATCGCGGCACGCGTTGACGCTGACGCGCGCGAGCCAGGCGCGCCACATCATTGGTTGATCCAGGTTGTGATATTGTTGATGCGCCTTCAGGAAAACCTCCTGGGCGACTTCTTCGGCGTCGTGATGATTGGCCAGCAACAAGCGACACAAGCGCAAAACCTCTGCATAGTGGGCGGCGTAGAGGTCCTCGTACGACACGGGACTGTCCGGCGCGGCGTTAAGGTTCGGTGTCACTTTACGATTATCGGCCGTTTTCCGCCCTTACATACCACGAATAACGAATGAAGGGCCTCAGCGGTTGTCACCGGGACTTAAATTATCGGCGCCGAAACAAAAAAGCCCGGGCTCTGTCGAGCTCCGGGCCTTTTTAGTATTAAATTCGCAGCCTAGTTCGCGATTTCAACGCGCGCCTTGGCGCCGGCGCCGGTGAGGCGAACCGCCTGTCCCCTTTGCGGGGCGACGACGGTCAAATTTTTCCGCGGGCCGAGCGCCTTCACCAATTCGTCGGGCTTGCCGTAGATCGCGGGGTTGATGGCGGCCTTAGGCGCGCCGTCCGCATGATGAATGGGGATCACAAAGCGCGGCTTGATCAGGTTGGTCACCGCATACGCCGCATCGGCCGGGTCCATCGTGAAGTTGCCGCCGATCGGGATCAGCACCAGGTCGGGCTTGAAGCGCTCGCCGATCAAGCGCATCTCCTCAAAGACGTTGGTGTCGCCGGTATGATAGAGCGTGAAGCCGTTTTTGAAGCGGATGACGTAGCCCACGGCGTCGCCGCCGGGCACGAAGGTGCCGCCGCCCCGCTCAGGCGGCACCCGGTCGGGAGGCAGAAAGAGACTCGAGCTGTGCACCGCAGGAACCATGATGATCTCCTGGACGCCGATATCGGGCAACTGGCTCGCGGGCGGAGAGGCGCCGAACGCAATAGACACCGTTCTTCCCTGGAAAAGTCTGCCGCCGATGTTGAGATCGATCATCTGCTCGCTCTGCGCGAGCTTGTAAGCCACCAGGTTTCGGACCAGCTCGGAATGAGCGGCGAGCTTCAACTCCGGAAAATCGGCCAGCAGCTTCAAGGTGACGCCGAAATGATCGGCATGGCCGTGAGTAAGGAGCAATAGGTTGGGCGCTTGCTTCGGCAAACCGGCCTCGTGTTGGGCGAAGAAGGCGTCGATGAGGACCGTCTTGCCATCGGTTTCGATCTTAGTCGTGCCCTGGCCGTACCACGTGAGCCTGACCTCGCCCGCCTGCGCCTCGGCCGCCTGCCAAGGAAACGCGGAGAAAGCCGTCACGACGCCGAGCGCGGCGGTCCCGCGGAGAAACGAGCGGCGGCTGATGCCGGCCCGAGGATCGAGTCCGCAGCAGTGATGTTCCATCGCTTCCTCCTTTCGTATTCAGCCGCGCGCGCGTTGCGTCACAGGCAGCCCGAATGCTTCCGCAACAGCTTCAGCCACGGAGGCGCCGGGCCGGGTTCACGCTACCGTATTTATTTTCTTGCCGTCCGTCGTCCGATCGCGCGCCGTGGCGGAAAGAGCCTGATCGATTTTGATTAACGACTCGCCCAAATTCGATGACCCGAGCCTTCCTTTGACGTATTCGAGCGCTTCGCGCATGGCGACGGCGGCGGCCTCGAGCCCTTTCGCGCGCGCTTCCGCCTGGGCGACGCGGGCCGAAGAGCGCTCCTGGACTTTCTCGACCGCGTCCTGCAACTGCTTGATCTCGCCTTTGAGCTTCTCGACCGGCTTGACTTCCTCGCGCAATTGTCTGGCTTCGGTTTCGAATTTCTTCGCGCGCCCTTCCGCCTCTTCGGCGCGCACCGACGCGCGCTTCTGGACCGTCTTGATCTCGTCCTGCAACTGTTGGAGCTGAATCTTGAGCTGCTCCTGGGGCGCCGTCTCTGCGCGCAACTTTTCGACTTCGGCTTCCAACTTTTTTGCGCGCTGTTCGGCCGCTTCGACGCGGCTGGACGAGTGTTCCTCAGCCGTCTTGATCTCGTCCTCAAGCCGCTTGAGATCCGCTTTTAGCTGCGCGTGCGGTTTTATCTCTTCCCGCAAGCGCGCCGCTTCGGCCTCGCTCTTTTTTGCGCGCTGTTCGGCGTCGTCGACCCGAACCGACGCCCGCTCCTGGACCGTCCTGATCTCGGCTTCAAGCTGTTGGACTCGGGTTTTGAGTTCCTCGTGCGGCTTGAGCTCCTGCCGGAGCTGCCCGGCTTCGCTTTCAAACTTTTTTGCGCGCTGTTCGGTCTCTGTGAGCTGCGCTGAGAACCGCTCCTGCGTTGTCTCGATTTCGCCCTGCAAGTGCTTGAGCAGGGTTCTTAGCTGGTCGTAAGGCTTGGGCGCAGACGCATCGTGCCGCACGCATTTTCCGCCGCGATGCCAGGTTTGGCTTTTGCATTGTTTACACTGCTGCATCTCCTCGGTGCCGTCGCCGAAACACTCCACGCAGGTACGTTCCTTGTAAAAGCCGCCGTGCGGGCACCGCCCTTCCCCAAGCTCTTTTCTCAACCGCTCGACTTCGGCCGTGAGCTTGGGAAGGTCCTCTTCCATCAAGCGCAGCACGTCCGAGCCGTCGCCCAGCAGCTTCTTGACTTGCTCGGCCCGCGTTCTGATTTGTTGCAGCTCTGTAGTCTCCATAATGATTAGTGATTCCTTGTCGGCGTACCAAGCAGGCGCGTCCCTATTATCGGACTTCCGGGGAAATCTATCAAGTTATTTTTCACCACGGTGATCGGGCGGGCGCGCAAAACAAAAAGGCCCGGGCTCTTTTGAGGCTCCGGGTCTTCTGCGACGGCGTCCCGTATGTGCGTTATTGTACCTTGGTGACCCATTCGCGCCATAGTTTTTCATAGCGCCCGATTTTCTCCATATATTTCACGGGATCGACCAGGACAAAATCGAATCCGTCCCTCAAATGCGGCGGATCGGGAACGAGCTCCGGGTGGGTCGCCACGCGGTTCGCCTCGTGCACCACTTTTTCGCCGCCGTCCTTGCTGAAGAGAAAGTCCACAAAGAGCATCGCCGCGTGCGGATGAGGCGCGTTCTTCGCCAGCGCGGACACCTGAGCTTTGCCCACGACCGGTTCGAGGTTCACCCAAGCGACCGGCGCGCCCTTGCGCATCTCGCGCGGGAAATGGTGATTGTAGGCGTTGGGCGAGAGCGGATCCTCTCCGGCGACGATCAATTGCGCCATCAAAGTGTGCCCCGATCGGATGTTGGGATTCTGCCCGCCCAATTTCTGGAAAAAGGCTCTGCCCTTCTCCTCGCCCCACAATTCCATCAAGGTGAGGAACCACTCGGTCTGCTCGCGCTCGAGCGACATCAACCCGGCCCACTTCGGATTGAGCAGATCCTCGTAGCGTTTGGGCGCGTCGGCCCGCTTCACAAAACGGGTATTGTAGCCGAGGACGATCATCGTGACCCGTCCGGCCGTCCAGTAACCTTGCGGGTGTAGGAAACGCCGGTCGAACTTTGCCGTGACCGGCGTTCGGTAAGGCTGCAGAGTTTCCTTGCGGCGCAATAGCTCCATCTGGCCGTCGTCGAAATCGACGATGTCGGCCAAATAGCGCTTGGCTTGAAATTCGGTCAAGTATCGCTGCAGCGCCCGCTCCGAGCTCAGCCGGATCAACTGGGCCTTCAGGAACGGGTAGCGTTTTTGAAACAGCTCGACGACGCGGCCGGAGTCTCCCGCCGACATCGAGGTGTACCAGATCACCTCGCCTTCGCGCTTCGCGCCCTCCTCCAGCTTGGTCTGCCGATCCGCGCCCGATAGCAGCGCCACCTCGGCGACGCTCGCCGCCGGCGTCGGGGCGCAAAATAACCACGTCGCGGCGACGCTTAGAGAAAAGAGGCCGATCGTGCAGCTGAAAATATTCATCGTTCCTCTCAAAATGGCTGGAACAGCTCGACCGGATTGCCTGACGGATCCTCGATGAGAATCTGCTTGCCGCCGTTGCCGGTCACGATCTCGTTGCGGAAGCGCGCTCCTGCGGCTTTTAGTTTATTGACCGTGGCTTCCAGGTCCTCGACTTCGATCTGAATTCGGTTCCAGCCGCCCGGGGCGGGGACCTGCCCTTCCGGCATGGCTTGTCCGGCGCCGCCTGCGCCGGGCCGGTTGAGGAGTAACTGTAAATCCCCGCGCGCCAAGCTCGCGAAGCCTGGCGCGGGATGCAGCACGATTTTAAAGCCGAGCATGTCGGTGTAGAACGGAATCGCCTGATCGACGTCTTTGACGATGTATCGAACACTCACCTTGCTCATGATTCCTTCGCCTCCGTGAAATTCTTGGGCACGCTACTACTTGATGCCCGGCGCGAGACCGGCGGCGGTGTCGGCCAACGTCTCGCCGTGACCGATGCCCAAGGTTTTGATCCAGCGCTGCTGCCCGAGGGTGAGCGCGATGAAAAATCCCAGCTCGACCAGCTCGGGGATCGTGAAGTACTGGTGCAGCTTCGTCCACAGCGCGTCGTCGGCGATCTCCGAGTTCCAGACGATCGCGCTCGTGTAAGTCAGCGCGACCTTCTCCCGAGCGGAGAATTTATCCGACGTCGTGAAGTTCAGCAGCTCGTCGTACTTGTCTTCGGTCAAACCCTTCCGTCCAGCCTGGACGGATCGCTGCACGCCTCAATATTCGCACTCGATCGACTTCGAAACGTAAACGCGGCACAACTCCTTGAGTCTATGGTCCACGACGCCGTTGCGAAACGTCAGCTCCCACGCCTGGGAGAAAGCCCGGATGACGGCCGGATTGTGCGCCCGGATCGCCTGGCTCTCCGGCCGCGGCGTGCCTTCTCGCCGCGCGCGCTCCAGGTAGCCTTGGATCTCGGGATCGGTGATCGATGAAAAATCTGCATACGGAATGTGCGGCATGGTTCACCTCGCTGACTGAAAATAGGAGAGTTCGCGATGCGGGTCAAGCTCACGACAAAAAGGCCCGGGCGGTTCTCGCGCGCGCGACGAGCCTGATGTAATCGGCGGCTGGCCACCGGTTGGCGCCGGTCACAACTTCTTCGCCTCATACACGATCCTGCCGCCGACAATAGTTATCACCGGCTTGAGATCCTTGATCGAGTCCGCCGGCACGGTGAGATAATCGCGGTTGAGCACCAGCAGGTCGGCGTACTTGCCGGGAACGAGCGAGCCGAGGTTGCCCTCCTGGAACACGATGTAAGCGTTGCTGCGCGTGTGCGCGATCAGCGCCTCCTCGCGCGTGATGGTCTGCCGGTTCACCCTGGCGCCGCCCAGCATCTTGCCCGTTACCGCGAACCCCAGCGTGTAGAACGGATTGGAAGTCGTCACCGCCGTGGCGTCGGAGCCGAGACCCCAGAGAATGCCGCTGTCCTGGACGCGGCGGAACGGCGGCATCTCCCACGCCTTCTCGCCGTGCACCTTGTGCATCAACGCGCCCTGGATGAGCGGGCGGCTGTGGATCTGGGCCGACATGCCGAGCTTTTTCATGCGCTCGAGCTGCGCCTCGTTGATCTGGTCGAGATGCGAGAAGGACCAGCGCAGCCCCTTGATCGGCCGCTCTTTGTTGATCGCCTCGTACTCGCCCAAGAAGGCGTCGATCGCGGCGGTCATCTCGACGTGCGAATTGACATAGAGGCCGCGCTCGGCCAGAGCCAGCGCGATGCGCCGCATCTGCGCCAGATCCTCCGGCTTGGTGTTGCTCTCGGCGCGGAGCAATTGGGTAGTCACCGGCGCATAGACCGTCTCGCCCCAGCCGACATTGTCAAAGAAGTCGTTTCCCTGGAACGGCTTCTGCTGCGGGATCTCCGCCAGCACTTTCTCGACTTGCTCCGGCGTCGCCGGCTGGCGGATCGTGGTCCACAACGCGCGCGCGTTGAGCTCGCCGCGCCCGGCGAGATATTTGTACGACTCGTAGTGGTCGGCGCTCATGCCGCGGCCACCGGCATCGAGCCATGCCGTGAGGCCCATCGCGTTCAAGTCGGCGACCAGCTTGCGTGTGTTCTCGATCCATTTTTCCCGGTCCGGCAGCGGGATCTTGGCCGCTACGAATGCCACCCCACCCGCATCGCGGACGACGCCGGTCGGCTTGCCGGTCGCATCCTGCTCGATTCTGCCGCCGGGCGGGTTCGGCGTGGTCTCATCGATCTTGGCCGCCTTCAACGCGGCGGTGTTGAGATAGCTGTGGATGTAGATCGCCTGGAGAACCACGGGATTATTGGGAGCGATGCGGTCGAGCTCATCGCGCGAAAACCCGCGCGGCTCGTCGGTGAACTGTTCCTCGGACCAGCCGCCCAAAGTCACGATCCAATCGCCGGGACGCGCGCCGCGCACCCGCTCGGCGAGCATTTTCAGGACCTGCTTGCGCGCGGTGACGCCGTCGAGCCGCATTTCCTGGTGCCAGTGCTCCGCAACGCGGATGAAGTGCGCGTGGTTGTCGATGAGCCCCGGGATGACCGTCCGGCCCTTGAGGTCTATGACTCGAGTGTCCTTGCCCGCCCGCTTGCGGATATCGGCGTCTTTTCCGATCGCGACGATACGCTCGCCCTTAATGGCCACCGCCTGGGCGATCGTAAAGCGATCATCGACCGTGACGATCTTGCCGTTCGTGAGAATGAGATCCGCTTGAGGCAATTGCGCTTGGCCGCGCGCCGTCGCGGCCGACAGCAGCGCGATGGACAGAAACACAAACAAGTTTTTCACCGGACGCATGGGCAGCCTCCTCCGGGGCGATTTTTCGCCCGCCTTCAAACCGTGAAATCGATCGTGCCGTAAAACGTGGTGAGGATATGGCAAACGCGGGAAAGGCGTCAAGTGAGGGGCACGCTCATGAGCGCAGTCGATCAGCGCTGCCGGGCGAGAAAGTAGGCGAGGTCGGTGAGCTGCTCGTCGCTCACCGGGTACAGCACATCCGCCATCGAGGCGTCGTAGCCGCGGCGCGTATTGTTTTTGTATTCGCTGAGCGCCTTGGCAAGGTAGTCCTCCCGCTGGCCGGCCAGGCGCGGCACGTTCTCCGCGCCGGAATAGTTCCGGTTATGGCAGAAATTACAGCGGTTCTGCTCGATCAGCGCGCGCGCCCGCTCCACACGGGCCGGATCGACGGGGCCGGCGGCGGGCTCGGGCGGCGGCAGCTTCGCAATATGATCCGCCATGGCGCGCAAATCGTCGTCGCCGAGGCCGCGCAGCATCTGATTCATCGGTTCGACGGCGCGGAGCCTTTCCCGGAACATCATGAGCTGGATCGTGAGGTAGAAGGCCGGCTGTCCCCCGAGCGACGGCACCTCAGGGATGGCCGATTGTCCCTTCGCGCCGTGGCAGCCGAGGCACACGGTAAGCAGATCCTGGAGCGTAGCGGCGCCGGCGGGCGCCGCCGATAAAACGAGCGCGGCGACGACGATGAGGGCAACGAGCGACTGCGTCCGAGGGCCGCCGCCCGAGTAGAAAAAAAGTCGAAGGCGGCGCTCAGCCTCCGGCCCGGCGCCGCTCAACGTCCCGCGACCTTCGCGTTCCCGTAGCTTACCCGGTAGACCGCGCCGGCGTGATCGTCCGAGAGAAGCAGCGAGCCGTCCTTCATGACCTGCACGTCGACCGGCCGGCCGCTGTATTCGTTATTCTGGAGAAAGCCGGTGAGAAACGGCTCTTGCGATTTCACGCTGCCGTCCTTGTTGAGCTTCACGACGACGACGTCGCCGCCGATCTTCTTCGTCCGGTTCCACGAGCCATGGCGCGCGACGAAGATCGCGTTCTGGTATTGGCTCGGAAACATCTTGCCGGTGTAGAAGCGCATGCCGAGCGCCGCCGAGTGGGGACCGAGCAGCGCGACCGGCTTCTCGAACTCGTCGCACGAACGGCCCCAGCCGAGCTCGCGGTCGGTGAAGTTGCCCTGATGGCAGTACGGGAAGCCGAAATGCTGGCCGATCTTGGTCACGCGGTTGAGCTCGTCTTCGGGGAGGTCCTCGGACAGCCAGTCGCGGCCGTTGTCGGTGAAATAAAGCTCTTTTGTTACCGGGTGCCAGTCGAAGCCGACCGAGTTGCGCACGCCGCGCGCGACGACGTCCGCGCTGCCGCCGTCGAGGCTGATGCGCCGAATCTGCCCGTTGGTCGCGGGCGGCTCGCAGATATTGCACGGCGAGCCGACGTTCACGTAGAGCTTGTTGTCCGGCCCGAGCGCCATGAATTTCCAGCCGTGCGACTGGTGGTTCAAAAAGTCGCTATAGACCGCGACGGGCTTCGGCGGATTTTCCAGATTGTCCTCGATGTTCTCGAGCTTCAGAATTTTAGTGGCCTCGGCGATGTAAAGCGCGCCTTTATGGAACGCGAGACCGTTCGGGCGGTCGAGACCGGAGGCGATGACTTTGGCTTCGCGCTTCCCGTTCTTGTCGACGATCGCGTAGACCTTGTCGAGAACGCGGTTGCTGACGAAGACGGTGCCCTTGTCGCCGACTCTCAGCGAGCGCGCATTGGGAATCCCGCTGGCATAGACCTCGACCTTGAACCCTTTGGGCAGCTTCAACTGCGCGGTCGGCAGCTTGTCGGGCGGCGCGCCGAACGGCAGCGGCGCGACGTTGCGGAGTTGCTGGGCCACCTCGGCGTTGGGAATGTCGGGCCGCCCGGGAACCGTCGTCGGCTGCGGCTGCAGGCTGGGCATCGGTTTCGACGGATCAGGCGGCGCCGCCGGCGCGGCGGGTTGGGCCCCGGGCTTCTCCTGCTGCGCAAAAACGGGGAGTGACAAAGCGATGGCGATCAGAAAAATGAACGGCATGAGTTTGCTTCCCATAATCCACCTCCGGCGCTTGGTTTGGACGAGATTAGGTTTGAAGGAATACGGCAAAACCCGGGCACGGTCAAGACGGAAAAAATCCGGACGTTGGTTCCATAAAAGGGGTAGACGCTCACTCGTTGCGGGGGTATTAGGATTTTAAATGATCGGCTGCGGAGCCGACACCCGGAAAGGAGATCAAAATGGCGCGATGGTTCTCGATCAAACCGGCGATCACTTTGAAGGGCCGCAAGTTCAAGGGCCTCAGCGGCTGGTCCGGCAAGCCGCTGCATCCCCCGCTCACCGATTTTCCGGTCACCTGCTACGTGCTCGTGGCAATATTCGACGTCATCTCTTATGCGCGCGGCACGCGCGGGTTGGCGGCGCGGGACTTCTTCGTGTCGGGTACCCACGTCGTCATCGCGGGCGCCATCGTATCTATCGGCACCGCCCTTACCGGCTTTTGGGACTGGCTGACATCGGCGCCCAAGCACACGCAGGCATGGCGGACGGCCAACTGGCACATGGCGATCATGCTGACGGTGACTGCGATAGTCATCGTCGACATCGTCGTGCGGTTGCGCGAGTGGGAGAGCACTTACACGGGATTGGGTGTGGTGATTTTATCGGTTTTGGCGGCCGTGCTGGTCTCCTTCGGCGCCACTTACGGCGGCTCGCTGGTCTATGATTACGGTTTCAACGTCGAGAACTCGGGCGACCATCCGGCGTGGCACGAATCAGAGAAAGACGTATTTCCAGGCGAACACTAGAACCTCGCCGACTCCGAACGAGCGCCTTGTAGAGAGAGGCCGCCCGCGGCTGCCCGGGCTTCATTCGCGTTTTGGGAGCCGTTCTCCCACGCGAGCATCGCCAACTTCCTCGCCTGCCCCCAGCGGTAATTGCCGACGATGCCGGTTTCGTGAATGACGCGATGGCACGGAATCAAATAGGCGACGGGATTCGCGCCCACGGCGGCGCCGACGGCGCGGCACGCGTGGGAATCTCCGATCGAGCGGGCGATGTCCCGGTAAGAAAGAACGCGGCCGGAGGGAATTTTGAGCAGCGCTTCCCAAACTTTCAGGCGAAACGGCGTGCCGACCAGGAGCACGGGAAGCTTGCCGGCTCGCCCGCCGCGCTCGAAGATTCTCGAAGCTAACGCATGGGTCGATTGCGGATGCCGGCGGAGAACGGCTTTCGGCCAGTCGGATTTGAGTTCGCTCACGACCGCGCTCCCGCCGTCGCCATCCAAAAAAGATAAATGGCAGATGCCCCGGGATGTGGCGCCGATCAGACAAGTCCCGAACGGCGTCGGGTGAAACCCGTAGCGGATCTCCATTCCTGCACCGTAATTTTTAAATTCGCCGGGGCTCACGGCATCGACGGAAACCAGGAGATCGTGCAAGCGGCCCGGCCCGGAAAGACCCGCGTCGAGCGAGGCATCGAGCACGCTCTGAGATTCACGGAGCAAAGCCTTGGCGTGCTGCGCGGTGAGAAATTTGACGAATGATTTCGGCGTGACCCCCGCCCAGCGTGAAAAGAGCCGGTGAAAATGAAACTCGCTGACTTTGGCGATCCGCGCCAACTCGCGGAAGTCCGGTTGCTCGACGTAGTGCTCTTTCAGGTGGCGGATGACCTTTTCGATTCTTTCGTAATCGTTCATTGCTCTAGATTATTAGAAGTTGAGTTCTCTTTCCACCCGATTCTTGCTCGCTGATAAAACCGCGTGCCGATTTTCGTCATCAATGTCCCGATCGACGTCCGGCGACTCAAGTGTGAACGTCCGTGCGGCGTAGGATTGCGGACGCGCAAATTCTTTGTTGTTCCAAATACGGCTAGCCAAATCCTTTCTGCTCTGTGGGCCGGCCCGTCTCTTTCGACCTATCCAAGTGGCAAGACTCTTGCGTCGGAGTTTCGGAAATTGTTGAGAACAGGGGGTTCTATGAAAAAACTCATCGCTCTTCTTTTCGCGTTTTCGATCGGCCTTCCGGTCGGAAAACAGGCTTTCGGCGACGAATTCACCATAAGGGCCGCCCAGATCGCCGAGTACAGGAAATGGCTGGAGACCTTGGGTTCCAGCGGTTCGCGCTACTGGGTAAGGCTCGACTCGGAGCGGCGGCCTCATAAACTCTATCTCGGCGAGGGATTTTATCGCGCCGATCTTCAAAGCCAAGAACACTTTGTCGACACCTTCTCGCACTATCTCGCCGGCCATCCGGAAAAGTTCATGCTCATCGATCTCTATGACGAAGCCACCAAGATGCCGGTCGGCGAATTCGGCTGGGGCGGATTTAGAATGTACCCGACGGCGGTCGTAAGCTCGGCGGAAATCCAAAAATAGCTCGGAACTCTATAGACGCTTTGGACGTCGGCGTTGGGGATGGGCTGAATCCGAATCGAACTGAAAACCTAAGGCCGTCCCGAACGAGGCGGCGCCAGGATTTTTGCGATGTAGTCGAGCAAGCGCTCGCCGTTTTTTTCCCGATAGGCGACATATTCGGGCGCGAGCCGGGCATCGACCAGACAAAGAAAAATCGCCTCGTCGAGATACCCGGCCGCTGCCGCCTCTTCCATAAGATCGGTGATGCGCGAACGCTTGGAAGGATCTTTGGCTATTTGATGGTGCTGAAAGTCGAGGTTTTCCCGGACTCGCTCGCGATCTTTGACGAGCGCGCTGCGGTTGTCCCTGGCGCCGCCGGGTTGTTTTGCCGCTTGCTTCAGTTCCGATGCTTCCACGAGACCGAGACCCAACCAAAAATTAGTTTCGGGTGAGTTCAGATCGGTGCCGGCGGGCAACGAGACCTGCGATTCTCCCCTGCTGTCCAATTGCACGACCGGTCTTCGATTGACGGCGCGGCGCCATCCTCTGCCGCGCGCGCTGGCCCGCTCCCTGAGCTGCTCCCAAGCGAATTCGTTACTGGGGTCGCTGACGACGGCGAGCGCCGCGTGCTTGAAGGCGAGCTCAGGCTGTCCCGTGTCGCGGTACAGATCGGAAAGAAACAAATGACCGGACCTTTCCCACGGCTCCCGTTTAACGCCTTCCGATAAGAAGACCTTCGCCTGCTGGAAATCGCGCAGCAATATATAGGTATGGCCGTATTGGATCCAAAGCGCGGCATTTTCCGGACAGCCGTCGAGGGCGCGCTTATAATGGGGCAGAGATTCCTTCAGCTTGTGCGCCCGGGCCAGGGTGTAAGCCAGGGTCGAAGCCTTGCGGGCGTCCGCGGGGCACGGGTAGCTTTTTTCCGCGAAAACCCGCCGCTGCTCGATCATCCTGATGAGGTCGTTGGCGTGCGCGACGAGGCGGCCTTCCCGCGCCGTTTTGAGGACGTATTCGCAGTCGGACAGCGCGCGCTTGCGAATCAGATCGCGTTGATCCCTGGATAACTCGAGCATCTCGGCGAGAAAGCCGCAGCGCGCCATGCGCAACTGCACGTTGTCAGGATCGGCGGCGACGGCGGCATCGTAGCCGTTGAGAACTCCCTGGGCGTCGCCGCGCGCAAAGGCTTCTTCGACTTTTTGCGGCGGACGAAAAGGTTCCGTCGATGAGCAGCTGTAAAATGGAACCGACAGGAAGAGGAAAACGAGAAACCGCGCAACGCGACTCCGCCCGAGGTCAATCGGCTTTTGCCACATCGTGGTGCAGAAAATAAAGCACAGCGGAAAGACCGTCAAGCAAAAAAAAGGGCCGACGGCAACCGTTTTTCGATTGTGCTAAGTTAGCTCAAGCGATGCGCAAGCCGGATTTACCCATCTACGAAATCGAGCGGCGGTTGCTCGCAGCCCTGGCGACGCAGAAGCGGCTGGTTTTGACCGCGCCGACCGGCTCGGGCAAATCGACGCAGGTGCCGCAGATGCTGGTCCATCTGATCGACGGTCAGGTGGCCGTCTTGCAGCCGCGCCGCTTGCCGACGCGCATGCTCGCGCGTTGGGTCGCCGAAGCGCGCGGCGTAAAGCTCGGCGGCGAGGTGGGTTATCAGATGCGCCTCGACAACGTCGCCTCCGCCACCACGCGCATCTGTTATCTGACCGAAGGCGTGCTGCTGCGCCGGATGCTGGCCGACCCCGATTTGAACGGCGTCGGCGCGATCATCTTCGACGAATTTCACGAACGCCATCTCTACGGTGATATTACTCTGGCGCGCGCGGTCGAAATCCAGCGCTCGACGCGGCCCGATCTCATCATCGTCGTCATGTCGGCGACCTTGGAAGTTGCGGCGATCGAGAAGTACCTCCAACCGTGCGCGCTGTTGTCGTCCGAAGGCCGCACCTATCCCGTGACGATAGAATACCTGCCCAAACCCATAGGTGACGGAGCCGTGTGGAACGTCGCGGTGAAAGAGCTCCAGCGCCTGGTACGCGAGCATGAAGGCGACGCGCTGGTGTTCATGCCGGGCGCGTATGAGATCGCGCGCACCGTCGAGGCCGCGCGCGCTGCGCTGGGGCCGGGGTTCGTCGTATTTCCGTTGCACGGCGAATTGCCGCCCAGGGATCAGGACGCGGCAATCGCGCGACAGGACAAACGCAAAGTCGTCGTCGCCACCAACGTCGCGGAAACCTCGCTCACGATCGACGGCGTGCGTTTTGTGATCGACAGCGGCTTGGCGCGCATTCCGCGCTATGACCCGTACCGCGGCATCAACACACTGCTGATCGAAAAAATCAGCCGCGCGGCGGCCGATCAGCGCGCCGGCCGCGCCGGACGCACCGCACCCGGCCGCTGCCTGCGTCTCTGGACGGCGCATGAGCACGCAGGGCGCCCGGCCCGGGAAGTCCCCGAGGTGAAACGTCTGGATCTCGCGGAGGTGGTCTTAACGTTGAAAGCGAGCGGCGTCGCCGACGTGAAAACGTTCCGCTGGTTCGAAGCTCCCGAACCTCGCGCGCTGGAGCGGGCCGAGACTTTGCTCGCCGATCTGGGCGCGGTCGACAAGAAGACCGGCGCGATCACCGCGCTCGGGCGGCGCATGCTCGCGTTTCCCGTGCATCCGCGCTACGCGCGCATGCTGCTGGCGGCTCACGACTATGGCTGTGCTCGAGCCGTGGCATTGATCGCCGCGCTCACGCAAGGGCGCGACCTGCTCGCGCGCCGGGCAATGGACGGCGCGCGTGACGAGCTGTTCGGCCAAGAGACCGACTCGGATTTTTTCGCTCTGATGCGCGCCTGGGAGTACGCGCAGCGGAACGGGTACAATGTCGAGCGCTGCCGCCGCATGGGCGTGAATGCGCAAGCGGCGCGTCAGCTCGGGCCGATCTTCGAGCAGTTTTTGCGCATCGCCGCCGAACAGGGATTGGACACGAGCGAAAAACCGCTGGTGCGGGAAGCCATCCAGCGCTGCGTGCTGGTCGGTTTTTCCGACCATGTCGCCAAACGTCCGGACGGCTCGCCGCGCTGCGAGCTCGTCCACGGCCGGCGCGGCACGTTGGCGCGCGAGAGCGTCGTGAAAGCGGCGCTCTTCGTTGCCGCCGAAATACACGAGGTGGAAAGCGGCGGCCGGAGAGAACGAAATCTGAACGTCGTGCTGAATCTCGCCACGGCGGTGAAAGAAGAATGGCTGCGCGAGCTTTTTCCGGCTGACTTCAACGAAGTCAGCGCGGCGGTCTACGACCCCGCATCGAAGCGCGTCGTCGTCCGTGACGAGACGCGCTTCCGCGATCTGGTTCTGGCGGAGAAAGTCGCCGGCGATCCGCCGGCCGGCCCAGCGGCCGCGCTTCTCGCGCGCGAAGTCGCGGCCGGCCGCTTAGTGCTCGAGAACTGGAACGAAGCGGTCGAGCAATGGGTTCTCCGCGTCAACCGGCTGCGCGAGTGGATGCCGGAGCTGGAGTTGCCCGCCATCGGCGCGGAACACCGGCTCGCAATTATCGAGCACATTTGTCACGGTGCGGCGAGCGACAGTCAAATCAAAGATCGCCCGGTTCTTCCGGTCGTCAAGTCATGGCTGTCACGACAGCAGCAGGCGTGGCTCGAAGAGTATGCGCCGGAGCGGATTCAGCTGCCCAATGGAAGGACGGTGAAGGTCGCTTACTCCGCCGACGCGCCGCCGACGATCGCCGCGAGGATTCAGGATTTATATGGAATCAAAGCAGGACTCTGGATCGCCAACCGCCGCGTCGCCGTGCGCATTCAAATCCTCGCGCCGAGCAACCGCCCGGTTCAGGTGACCGAAAACCTGGCGCTCTTCTGGCGCGAAACCTATCCCAAACTCAAGCAGCAACTTAAGCGCAGGTACCCAAAGCACGAATGGCGGTAAATCGGCTTCGGCAAGGTCGAGCGACGCTGAAAAATTCGCCCGCGCTACAATCCGAGGTTGTAAAATCGGGCCGAGTTGTGAAATAGAATCGCCTCTTTGTCCTCGCGCGTGAGCGCCGGGTTCTCGCGCAGCTCTTCGAGCTCGGCCTTGCACGTTCCCGCGTCCACCTCGTGCGGATAGTCGGAAGAAAAAATAAAAGGCTTGTTCCCCACCTGGCGCACCGCTTCGCCGAGAGTCAGCTCGTTTCCTTCCACGCCGACGAAGATCCGGCCCGCGTCGACTTGACGGACGATGTAGTCGCGCACGGTCTCGCCTGGCTCGAGCTTGAGGAAGCGGCCGCGCGGATCGTATTGCACGTGGCTCGCCCACGAGCGCGTGAAGCGCTCGATGCACGTGAGCAGCCAGCCGCAACCCGCTTCGAGAAAACCGACGCGCACGCCGGGGAATTTATCGAAGATGCCGTTGAAGACGATGCCGGCGAAGCTCACCATTTGGCCGATCGGATGGCCGAGCGCGTTCACCGGCGCGTAAGGGCTCATATCGTCCATCAGCATGCCTTCGTGCGCGCCGCCGTGAATACCGATCGCGCAACCGAGCCGCTCGGCTTCCTCGTAGATGGGCCAGAACTGTTCCGCGCCTAAATGAGAGTTGTTCGCGCCGGTCGACGGCAGC
Organism: Binatia bacterium; assembly: GCA_036506735.1. GTDB lineage: Bacteria > Desulfobacterota > Binatia > UBA9968 > UBA9968 > JAJPJQ01. The sequence continues at coordinate 27,168 of DASXRG010000159.1, forward strand.
ATGGCGCCGCACATGCCGAGCTCGGCGACGATTCTTCGAAGCTCGCCCGCCGCCTCTTTGGGATCCTGCAGCGGGATCAGACCCATCGCGCGAAAGCGCCGGTTCTTCGAGAGATAGGTATCGTGCATCCAATTGTTGTACGCGCGCGCCAGCTCGATCGCCCAGTCGCGGCTCACGATTTTGCCGAAGCTCAAACCCGCGCTGGTATAGAGAACCGTCGCGTGGATACCCACGTCGTCGAGAAAGGATTCCCAGCCGTCGGCGCCGACGTTGGCGAAGGCGCCGTGCGGAGTGAAGTGGCGGTTGGCCGAGTGAAGATGGTCGATGGGCGGGAACGGGCTCTTGCCCCGGATGTCGGAGAAGCTCCGGCCGACATATTCCTGCGGCATGTATTTCCAGATCGCGGCGATGTCTTCCATCACGTGGCCGTCGCCGTCGATGACCTGCGGCCGCTCAGCCGATGTCGTCATATTTCACCTCCATGGCTGATGGCCTAACCCAGGCGGCAATGGCTGTCAACCTAAAGGCAAGTGTCCCGCCGGGAGAGACCGGCGGCTCTTTAGGAAACTGATTTATTGAACAGGCGGCGGATCAACCGGATGACTTGAACCACGTCGACTTGCCCGCCGCTTTGGATACCTTTGATTAGTTCCACCGCGTTCTTGCGCTGGACGGGATCCTCGATGCGGCCGAAGTTGAAATAAATCCGATCGCCGTCGCGGTCGATATATTTCGCGCTCTCGCCGCCCTGGGCCAGCGCCCGCTCCGCCGCCCGGCGCATCAACGGATGAGTGATCAGCACACGGTTTTCGCCTTGAAGTAGCGGCGCCGCGTCTTGGTGCGTAGACATTTCTCCCGGCACCGGCCGTTTCGGACCTCGCACTTCGCTCAGCCGGCGCAGGATGAAAATGGCGATCGCCGCCGCGACGATGACCAGCGGCACGAGGAGCTGCGGGCTCAATTCCATTGGCGCAATTTTTTGCGGCCGGACGCCGCGGCCGATGAATCGCGTTGAGACAAGTTCGCGCGGCTTGCGCTAACGGGCGGCTTTCTTATTCTCCGGCGCGCTTTTAGCCGGCGGCTCCGCTCCGGCCCAGCCGTGCGCCGTGATGTCGACCATCACGCTATCGGGCCCCTTGTACTTTTCCTCGAAGAAGCTGGTCGTTGCCGCTTCGGGGCGGCCGAAGCGATACGTTGCGCCCGACTCCTCCAGACGACGCCGGGTTTCCTCCAGGTCGTCGACCCAAAAGCCAAAGTGGTGCAATCCGAAGACCGGGCCCAGCCCATCCTGCCGGTCCGCGGCCTCGACTGTTTTGAAGCGCAGCACCGCCATGTTGATCGTCCCGTCGCTCAGATAAATGCCCTTGGCGATCGGCGAGTCGGTGCGCCCGACCTCGACCATATCGAAAACCTGCTTGTAGAACTCTGCCGTCTTCTCCGGATCCGGTGTGTGCAGCGCAATATGTCGCAGCTTGGCCATGACGATCTCCTTTCAAACGACCTACGAGATACCTAAACGTACTGCGAATCGACGACGAGCGTCAATCGGGAAAAAACCGCGCGCCTGCTGCTCCGGAATTGTGCCGGAGCGCTGCTTGACTGCCGGCCCACTCTCCGCGATATAAGGTTGGGAGCTCGAGCGGGAGGAAACATGATGAACGCCGGCTTTCTGTTGTCGGCGAATGCGCTGGCGACGGTGTGCCTTCATCCCGGGATACCGGTCTTGATGTTGATCGGCCACAGCGGCGGCGGCGGCGAGGAAAACGCCGGCCGTGCCACCGTCGGCGCTCTGACCGAACCGGTGCTGCAAGCCATGCACATCGTGTACGAAAAAGTCGGCCGCTTCGAGGATATTCGGACGGCGATTCGCGACAGCCAGATGCGAGAAAAGCGAGAACCTCAAAATCCTCAGCGCAACACCGTCGCGCGCCAGCGACCCGCGCGGGAAGTGACCGGGTTATTTTTCGCGCCGATTTTTCATGGCGATAAAGGAGTCTCGCTCGAACCTTCGGGCCCGGCGGCGCCGTAAGGAGCAAGCATGGCACACCCAAATCTAGACAGCGTAAAGATCATCGACGCCGACGGCCACGTGAGAGACCGGGACGCCGATATTCGTAAATTTATGGAAGAGCCCTATTGCAGGCGGCAGGGCTCGCTTCTTCCCAACGACGTGTGGGATTCGAGCATGTACGGCAAGCTCGGCCTGAACGTAACCGACGTGCCGACCCGGCTGCGCGACATGGATATCGAGGAAATCGACGTCTCGGTGCTTTTTCCCACGGGCGGCTTCGGCATCACGATGACGCCGGAAAAAGACTACGCGGCGGCGTTTTGCCGGGCGTATAACAATTGGGTCGCGAGCATTTGCGACGAAAGCCCGCGCTTGAAAGGCGTCGCTCTGGTCCCGTTCCAGGACGTGCCCGCGGCCGTCGCCGAGACCAACCGCGCCGTCGGCAAGCTCGGCCTCGTCGGCGTCACCGTCGGCACCTTCGGGATGAAAGAGCACATCGGCCAGCCGATTTACTGGCCGATCTACGAAGAGCTCCAACGGCTCAATGCGCCGCTCCTGATTCACAACTCACGCCAGGGGCCGGCCGGCGAGATCCGCTTCGACACATTTTTATTCCGCCACACCATCGGGCGGCCTTTCGAAACCCTGCTCGATTGCGCCGCGCTGGTCTACGGCGGCGTGCCGGAAAAGTTTCCGAAGTTGCGCGTCGCGTTCCTCGAGTGCGGCTGCGGCTGGGTGCCCTACTGGATGGACCGGATGGACGAGGAATGGGAAAAAAGGCAGTGCGAGGCCCCGCTGCTCAAGGCCAAGCCCAGCGAGTACATGACGCGGGGAAACTGGTTCTACGCGACCGAACCGGAAGAAAGCACCCTGCCCTACGTGATGGAGCGGGTCGGAGAAGACGCGATCCTCTTCGCCTCCGACTACCCGCACTGGGACGGCGGCTTCCCACACATGGTGTCGACAGTGATGGGGCGAAAAGACATCTCGGAGAAGCAGAAGGACAAGATCATGCGCGCCAATCCGATCAGACTCTACGGTTGGAGCGGCTAGCCTACCTTTTTATGCGCTCGAAGGTTCGGGCGTGAGCAGTTTGGCGTCGCGATAGAGAACCCATCGGCCGCCGGCCGCGAAGAAACGAGCGCCCGCGACCCGGACCGGATTGCCGGCTAGTATGCGCGAATCTCGCCCGTCTCCACTATCCTGACCTCGGCTCCTTCCAATGATTCGGGCAGAGTCCGTTTCAGCGCTGCGGTGGCTTCCTTAACGTAAATCTCAATGGCCGGTTGTCCCGGGACTCTGTTCGAGAGCCCAACCCCGATTCCTACGACACCCGGGATGTTCATGAGCCTGCCTTCGTGTTTTTCCTTGATTTTCGTAACGGCTGCTACGGCGGCAGGATCAGCCTGTCCGGGCAACGATTGCGCTGCATAGCTGTCGCGCACCCGCCAAATGTTTTTGAGCAAGGCAAGACCTCTGCTTAAGAAGTTGGTCTGCGCGGAGGCTCCAGAGCCAACGATAGTCACTCCGAAAGCGTTCAGAACGGCTTGAATTGGATTTGCAATGGCGATCGAACTGCTTCCCGCAAATAGCAGGCCGACGGCCTTGGGGGCGGCGATCCCGTCCTCGACCATCAATGAACCCGAATCTCCTCCTGCAATGAAGCTCCCGGGTGTAACCAGGATTTGATTCTGGAATCGGGCGGTATTTCCGGAGCCATACGATACGTCGACCGTCGCGTTGATCGCGCTGACGGTTCCATGAGTCAGGCCGCTAGTTCGTCCACTCTTTTGCACGGCCAGATTCAAGGTCGCTTCGGTTATACCGGTACTAATCACTCCGAGATCCAGGATCGAGCCGGTTACATCTACCGCCCCCGGCCGTACCTGCGCAATGGCGGCATCGACGCTGTTGGGCGGCATAGTCCCCCTGGTTTTGAATTGAATCGGGATGAAGGCAGACAAGTTAGCTACCACATCATTGACGTCCTTTGCACACCCCGGATTTTGGTCAATAAGGCCAGGCTGGATAATCGATTCTTCAAGCTTCGCTGCGTTCGTGCGTGCAAGCACGTGGTTGTTGCTGAGGATATACTGGGCGCCATCCTTCTCCACTAAAGCTCCGAGCGTGCCGCCGTAACAGAAGCCTTTACTGATATCGTTTATGTTTCCCCCGGAAGTGCCCAACTGGATCGGGAATGGTTGATCGACCCGATGAGCCGGACCATTATCGGCGCGGATTGCCGTCGGCCAGAATATCAGTGCGACAATTGCGAATAGGACGGGTTGCCAGCTCATATAGATTCTCTTCACGGTTATCTCCTTAGACGTTTATTTCGCTCGGGCTACAAATAACGTTATGATTATATGGAATGCGCCGAGTGTCAAATTCCGTTCGATGGCTTCGCTTAACCCTCCGGATTGGCGGAGGATTATTTAGTGATAAATTATACAATTGGTCCTCGAGAAGAGGCGCAGGAGGAGAACCATGGCAATCGAGCTTTACTGGGGCAGCGGCAGTCCTTTCGCCTGGCGGGTCATGTTGACACTGGAAGTGAAAGGGCTGGCGTATGAATCGAAGCTCCTGGAGTTTTCCAAAGGCGAACACAAAACGCCGGCCTACCGCCGGCTCAACCCGCGCGGCAAGGTCCCCACTCTCAAAGACGGAGACTTTGTCATTTACGAATCGCTCGCGATCATGAGTTACCTCGATCGCAAATATCCCGATCCGCCGCTCTTCGGCAAGACGCCCGAGGAAACGGGGTTGATTTGGCGCGCGCTCGCCGAAAGCGAATCGTACATCCTCCCCGCCGGCGACAAAGTCATTCGCCCGATCTTTTTTGGGAAAGAGCTGGACAAAGTCGAAGAGATCCGAGAGGCGGCCGAAACCTTGCGCCACGAGCTCGAGCTGATCGATGACCGGCTGGCCCGCGGGCAATGGCTGGTCGGCGATAAGATCTCCGCCGCGGACATCGGCGTATTCCCGTTGGTCCAACTGCTCCTCCGCGCCGCGTCCAAAGAAGCGGCGCAGCCGTTGAATTTAGGCTTGCTCCCGCTTGGGCAAACCTTTCCCAACGTTGCCAGATGGGTGCAGCGCATCGAAGCGCTACCGAATTACCAGCGCACTTACCCGCCGCATTGGAGACAATAGGACCGTTTCAATAATGCGACTCCAA
>DASXRG010000160.1:0-6261 GCA_036506735.1 Binatia bacterium
TCCGTCGGCGTCACCGAGACGATGGAAACGTTCAACCCTTACGGCGACAGCGTCTCGCTGCTTTACGGCATTTGGTGCCAGGTCATGGGCTGCCTCGGCACCTACGATTTCGACAAAGGTGACTATGTCGGAATGCTGGCCGAGCGGTGGGAGGTCAAAGATCCGAACAACTGGATTTTCTATCTGCGCAAAGATATCCGCTGGCACGACGGCTCGCCGTTTACGGCCGACGACGTCGTCCACTCGTTCAATCGCGCGCGCAATGATCCGCAAAGCAAGCAGACGCAGAACATCGCGCCGATCGCGAGCGCCGCCGCGGTGGACAAGTATACGGTCCGCTTCACGACCAAGCAGCCGACGGCTCCCCTGCTCGAATATCTCTTCGACCGTCTGATCATCACCAACAAGGCGATCTACGAAAAATACGGCGCGGAAACGGCGGACCGGAAATATCCCATCGGCGCCGGCCCGTACAAATTCAAGGAGCTGATCCCCGGCCAGCGCTTCGTGATCACGAAAAATTTGGATAACCCGGGAATGAAAGAGCTCAAGCAGGCGCCGGATGAGATCATTTACCGGGTCATGCGCGAGGATGAGCAAAGAGTGACGGCGCTGCTCAACGGCGAAATCCAGATCGCCCAGTTTGTTCCCCCCCACCTGCGCAAGCGCATCGAGAGCGATCCGAACGCCAAAGCGACGACCGTGGACGCCGTCGAGATCATGTTTCTCGCGATGCAGCCCAAGCCGCCCTTCGACAAGAAGGAAGTGCGCCAGGCGGTCTGCCACGCAATCGACCGGGACCGGATCATCAATACGCTGCTGCAAGGACTCGCCGCGCGGCTCGACGGCCCGATCGGGCCGGGCCAGTACGGTTACGATCCGAATTTGAAACCCAAGTACGATTTTAATCCGGACAAAGCGCGCAAGCTTTTAGCCCAGGCGGGATATCCCAACGGCGTGGACGTCGAGCTGCAGACGCCGGTCGGGCGCTACACCCTGGATAAGCAGATCAACGAGGCGATCGTGCAGATGCTCAACGGCGCGGGTTTCCGCGCCAAGCTCCTCACGCCCGAGTGGGCGACGCTCTGGTCCAACGTCCAGGCCGGCAAGACGCCTTTCTATTACATGGGTCGGGGATCGATCGTCGATCCGAGCGTGGCTCTGTCCCAATATTTCGAGACCGGCGGCTCGCCGCGGATCGGCTATTCGAATCCAAAATTCGACAAGCTGCTGGCGACCGAGCGGCAAACTTTCGAGCCCGCGAAGCGGCGCAAGGTCCTCGCGGAGGCGATGAGCCTCCTCACGGAAGAGGCGCCCGCCTGCTTCATGTGGCGTCACAAGATGATTTACGGGCTGGCAAAAAATCTCGACTACAAGCCGACGCCCAGCGGCCGGATCTTCGGCGAAGACATCCACGTGCTGAAGTAGACAGGGAACTCGGCGGCGCGCGAAAACGGAGACACGGTGAGCCTCTACTTGTTTCAACGTGTTCTGGGCACGCTCCCGGTCCTGCTGCTGATCACTCTCCTGGTTTTTGTTTTGCTCCACGCCGCTCCCGGCGATCCGGTGACGATGCTCCTCGGCCAGGAGACGACCGCGGCCGACCTGGCGGAGGCGAAGCGGCGCTGGGGTTTGGATCAGCCGGTGCACGTTCAATATCTCAAGTTCGTCCGCTCCGCTGCCACCGGCGATCTCGGCAAATCCTTCCGCTTTTCGGCGCCGGTCAAGGAAGTCATTGCGGAGAGACTCCCCGCCACGATCGAGCTGGCGGCCTTTTCTATCTTGATCGCGATCATCTTCGCCGTGCCGCTGGGAGTTTGGGCCGGCGGCCGGCCGAATTCCTGGATCGATAATCTGGGAACCAGCTTCGGCCTCTTCGGCATCAGCATGCCTAATTTCTGGCTCGGCATCATGCTGATCCTGCTGCTCGCGGGAACTTTCCACGTCCTGCCGTCGGCGGGACGCAGCACCTACGGCGTCGCCGGTCCGGCGCAGAGCGGATTTTATTTTTTGGACAGCGCGCTTGAGGGAAACTGGGCGGCGCTCAAGGACGCCTTGCGCCACATGCTGATGCCCGCGCTGGCGCTCGGAGTCAACATGATCGGCATCCTGATGCGCGTGACGCGGTCATCGGTCCTGGAGGCCGCGAACGAAGAGTACATCGTCACCGCGCGCGCCAAGGGGCTCGGCGAACGCGCCGTTGTTTGGCGGCACGTTTTTACGAACGCGCTGGTGCCGATCGTGACGGTCGTGGGACTCGAAGTGGGAACCTTGCTGAGCGGATCGATCATCGTGGAAACGGTTTTTGCGTGGCCGGGGATCGGCAGCCTTCTGATCACCGGCGTCACCGCGCGCGACTATCCGCTGGTCACCGGCCTCGTGCTGATGTACACGCTCGCTTTCGTTACCATCAATCTCGTCATCGACGCCCTTTATGCTCTCATCGATCCCAGGATCCGCTACTAGTGCCGCCGCGGCGCGCGCCGTTCCGAAAAGCAAGGAACGCGCGCGGGTCGAATGGGCGCAGCCGAAATTCATCGCCGGCGGAGTGATCGTTGGCGCGCTGATCGTCGTCGGCGTTCTCAGTCCCTGGATCGCGCCGCATGATCCAGGCAAGCAGACGCTCGAAGCGATGCTCAAAGCGCCGCAATGGTTCGGCGGCGACCATTTCCTCGGCACCGACAATCTCGGGCGCGACATCTTGAGCCGGATCATCTACGGCGCGCGCGTGTCGCTGCTGGTCGCCTTCGCGGTCGTGCTGATCTCCGGCGTCGTCGGCGTGACCTTGGGAGCGATATCGGGATACTTCGGCGGCAAGATCGATTTTGCGATCCAGAAGCTGGTGGAAGTCGTCTGGGCGTTTCCGGCGCTTTTACTCGCGATCACGATCCTCGCGTTTCTCGGCCAGGGACTTTTCAATTTGATTTTGGCGCTGGTCGCGCAGCGCTGGATTCAGTATTGCCGGGTCGTGCGCGGCCAGGCCCTGTCGCTCAGAGGCCGCGACTTCGTCACCGCGACGCGCGCGCTCGGCGCCAGCAACCCGCGCATCATCGGACGGCACCTCCTGCCCAATCTGATTCAGATCTCTCTCGTGATCGGCACGTTCTCGATGGCCTCGGCGATCATCGCGGAGGCAAGCCTCAGCTTTCTCGGGCTCGGCGTCCCGCCGGAGATTCCCACCTGGGGAACGATGCTGGCGGACAGCCGCAGCTACATCAGCACGGCCTGGTGGCTCGCGCTTTTTCCCGGCCTGTGCATCTTTCTGACCGTTCTCGGCATCAACCTGCTCGGCGACGCGATCAGGGATCTCCTGGACCCGCGGCTCAAGCGCAGCGTCAAGGGTTAGGTGGGCGCCGTTCTTCCTCGTTTTCATTGCCCCAATCGTTCAGGTACATTGGCATCCATGCGTCGAACAAAAATCGTCTGCACCATTGGACCCGCGAGCCGATCCGAGAAAATTTTAACCGGACTGATTCAAGCCGGGATGAACGTGGCGCGGCTGAACTTCAGTCATGGCGATTACGCCTTTCACCTGACGACTCTCAGGAGAATTCGCCGCATCTCCCGCCGGCTCGGGCGGCCCGTCGCCGTTCTACAGGATCTCCAGGGTCCGAAGATTCGCATCGGTGCCATCGAAGGAGACCGGGCGAGATTGCAAACCGGCCGACGCTTTACGTTCACGACGCGAAAGATCATGGGCAATAGCCGGATCGTGTCTGTGAATTATCCCCGGCTGCGACCCGTCATCAAGAGAGGCGACCCGATCCTTCTCGGCGACGGAGAGATCGAGCTCAGGGCTCTCAGGGTCGAGCGGAACGAAGCGGTTTGCCGGATCGTCGTAGGCGGCGAGCTGAGCTCGCACAAAGGTATCCATTTTCCGCACGGCAGCCTCAATCTCCCGGCGCTGACGGCGAAAGATAAGCGCGATCTCGCGTTCGGCATCGCCAATGGCGTTGACCTTGTCGCCCTTTCTTTCGTCCGGCGCAGGGGGGATGTCGTCGCCGTGCGCCGCGAGATCAAAAAACACCGCGCCCGCATTCCGATCGTCGCCAAGATCGAGAAGCACGAGGCGCTGGAGCACATCGATACGATTCTCGAAGAAGTAGACGCGATCATGGTGGCACGGGGAGATCTCGGGCTGGAAACCGCCCTGGAGAGAATTCCCGCGCTGCAAAAAATGATGATCCGCAAAGCGAACCGGCTCGGCAAGCCGGTCATCACCGCGACCCAGATGCTGCGCTCGATGGTGCAGAACCCGCGCCCGAGCCGCGCGGAGGTCGCCGACATCGCCAATGCAATCCTGGACGGGACGGACGCGCTGATGCTTTCGGAAGAGACGGCCGTCGGCAATTACCCCATTTCCGCCGTGAAGACGATGGCGCAGGTCGCAGTCGAAACCGAGAAAATACTGGAGCCGAGGGTTCAATTCGATGGGCTGAAGAGCAGCGTCCCTGAGGCGATCAGCCGCGCCGCGGTCTCGCTCGCGCAGGATTTACAGGTCAAAGCGTTTCTTGTTCCGACGACGTCGGGCAGCACCGTACGCATGATCGCGCGCTACCGCCCCACCCAGCCGCTGATCGCGATCAGCCCCGAGCCGAAGACGGTCACGGCGCTGTGTCTCGTCTGGGGCGTTCAGCCTTTCTTCGTTCCCAGTTACCGAAGCACCGACGCGATGATCAAGCTGGCGCAGAAAAAAGCCGTCCAGGCGGGCTGCGTCAAAAGAGGCGACCTGGTCGCGATCACCGCCGGGCTGCCGCTGCATAAAGCCGGCACGACGAATCTGATCACGGTCCAGCCGATCGAATAACTGGACTTGTCTTACACTCTGCGATAAAAAAGCCTCTTCGATAAAATCGACTGAAAGGAAAATCACATGGCGGCGAAGTTCATCGGTCTGCTCGCGATCGTGAGCGTCCTGTTTCCACTGGCGGGAGTGGTGAAGGGGCAGCAAAAGGAAATTCGCCCATTGGAATTGAATGTCTTCAGGGGCGACGCAGCAACTGCGGCAGGCCGAGCGCGAGGTTTTTTTGCTAAAGAGGGCGTTGAAGTAAAAGTCACCATCACACCCGATTCCACGTCACAGATGCGCGGTCTCAGCAACGGCACGAATCATATAGCCTTAACTGGTTTCGACAACGTGTTGGCGTGGTCGGGTAAGGAAGGCGCTGAAATTTTCGCCGTGGCTCAAGGACGAGACGACGTAGACCTGCAGGTCTTCGGGCGGCCGGAAATCCTGGACTGGAGCGACTTAAAAGGCAAGAAGCTGGCCGTGGACGCGGTAGACACGGCCTATGCCTTGGTCCTTCGACGCGTCCTGTTGGCCCACGGTTTGGATCTCAATCGCGGCGACTACGCGCTCGTTCCCGTCGGATCCACGCGCCTTCGGGCTGAAGCGTTGATTCGCGGAGAAACCTCCGGGACCGTCCTGAACCGGCCCTTTGACGCACAGGCGAAAGCCGCCGGAATGATTCGACTCGGAGACAGCCGCGAGTTGCTTCCCTATTATCCAGGATCGGTTTACGCGGTCAACCGGGCGTGGGCTCAAAAGCAGCGCGGCGATCTGGTCGGATTCTTACGCGGCTGGCTGGCCGGGATTCGATGGGTGAAGGACCCCGCCAACCGAGAGGAAGCCGTCAAAGTCGTGGCCGGCGAGATTAAGCTGAATGCCAAGGAGGCCGCTGAAGCGATCGATGAGCAATCGGCCTCCGGCGCTCTGAACCTTCCCGGTCTGCAAAGCATCCTCGATCTGAGAGTCCAGTTCGGCTTCAAATTGCCGATGGGGAATTCCTTGGACCGTTACTACGACGCGGGTTACTTTCGCGAAGCGGGGGGAAAATAAAATCAGCGCGTTTGGACTGCGTGTTTCTCTTTGAGTTCACGAGCACGAGTCACGAACACGATCACGAACCTTTTTTCCTTTTGATTTCCTCCGCGAAAAACGCGAAACAGAGGATTTTCCTCTATGTGTCGCGCGACTCGAAGCGCTTCCTTCTCCGCGTGTAACCCGTTCGAGTTACACAAGACAATCGCGCTTGACCTACCGGAGCGTTTTGGAGTATGGCTTATCCCAGTTTCCAATTTCCGGGTTAGGCATGCGCCTATGGCTGGTTCCAATCTAAAATGGAATGCTTGATGCTGAGGGTCAAGGACATCGATTTCGGCAGCAATCAGATCCTCGTTCGAGCCGGCAAGGGTGACAAGGATCGACACACAATGCTTCCCTCGGCAGTGAAAGAACCCCTCGCCAAGCATCTTGATCTC
>DASXRG010000161.1:0-4476 GCA_036506735.1 Binatia bacterium
TGAATTCATCAAGCGGCTCTTCGGTCGGATGGACGTAACGTTCAGCCGCGACCAACGGCAGATGACGGACTGGCTCGCTCAGGGCAAGTTTGCTCTTTGCCTCGGTTGCGCCGCATCCATGGCTAGGGCTCAGGGTCTTCCTATAGAGAGTCTGGACACGAGCGGTTGGAAAGAAGGCAGCGCTTTTGGAGTACGAAACGGCTCTCTCAGCCTCATGAATCAGGCGCCGCATCCGAACGCCGCGAAGGTTTTCATCAACTGGTTTCTCTCGCGCAAGGGACAGATCGCGTTGCAGAAGTACGGTTATCCGGAAAACCCTCCTAACTCTCGGCGCATCGATATTCCTAAAGACGATGTTCCGCCGGACAATCGAATCATGGAGGGAAGAAAATACCTCGACGTCGGGCGCCCCGAGTATGCCGACATGGAGCCTATCTTCGAACTCGCAAAATCTATAATGAAGTCGAGAGATCAGGGGAAGTAAGCCTCTACCGAGCACTTTTTTCTGGAGGTTAGAACCCCGAGTTGCGGCATTGAGAAAAACGCGGTCTCTTCGTCGTTCAGGAGGGACCGTTGACCTTCGCACTTTCACGAGTGCCCGGAAGCCTAAGTCCGAGTTCGATTCTCGGCGGGCGTACCAGTTGATCTCACAAGCGATACTGTCGCTTACTTCCTGCCCAGTTCCTTTAGAGCCCGATCGATAAACCGGCGGTCGAAAAACTTTTCGTACGGCAGCGGCTCGGTCATGAAGCCGACCTTGACGAGAAAATCGCTGGTGAATTTGTACGAAGCTTCCGAAATATCTCCGTTCGCGCCCCACAGGTGCGGATCGGCCTGATCGTACGCGCGGCTCAGCACCTCGGCCGTCTCGTCGGGAATAATTTTCGCCGCGATCTGCACCGTGCCGGCTTTGTTGGCCGCGATCCAACGATTCGCCTCGATCATCGCCTTGGCAAGCCGGTACATCGTCTCCGGCTCTTTCTGAATGAAATCTTCCCGCACCATGCCGAACGTGAACGGAATCTCCGGCACGACTTTGGCCACCGTGACAAGATCGACGATGTCCGGGTAGCCGGAGAGCTTCGCGGCCTCGATCGTGCTGACGACCGTCGCATCGACTTTCCCCGAGAGTAATGCCTTGAAACGGTCGGCGTTCGAACCCGCGACGACGTATTTCACTTTCTCGGGGTCGATGCTGTTTCGCTCCATGATGATGCGCGGGATGTGATAGGAGATGGCGCCGATGCCGGAAACCGCGAAGGTTTTGCCGACTAGGCCTGGGATCGTCGTAGCGGCGTCCTTGCGCGCGATGAGATGATACGGCGTGACCGGCTGCGGGACGATCCAGAGGCGAAGCTTGGCGCCCTTGGAGGCGCTCACCATCGCGGACGTGGCGCCGATATTCGAGCAGAGATTCAAATCGCCGGCGATCATCGCGGTCGTCATCACGTTGTCGCCGCGAAATTCCATCATCTCGACGTCCAAGCCGTATTTTTTGAAAATGCCGGCCTCGACGGCGACATAGGGCGTGATCGAGTCGAGGATCGGCGGGCTCGAACCGTTGCCCATTTTGATTTTTGGCGTCTGGGCCGAGACCGGACCAAAAGCGCTAAGTAAAAAGATGGCGGTTGCAGCCAGGCGAAAAAAAATGCGGTTCATCTCGCGCCTCCTTCTATCGAAGACCAGTGAACGCTTCGCACAGACCATCCCACCAATGCGGATAAACTGTCAAGAAAAAGATTCGCGCGCGGCGGCGGTTATTTTAAGTAGCCTTTTTCGCGGTAGAACCGCTCGGCGCCCGGATGAAACGGGACGCCGCGCGGCGCTTCGGCGTCGTCGGCGCAGAGCTGCGCCATGTCGAGCGGCTTGTAGTTGTCGGTGGGAATCAAATCCTTGCGCGCTTCGATCGCTTCGCAAAGCGCGTAAGCGACCTCGTCCGGCATATCGGCGTGGACGACCATAGGCCAACCGCTGAAATCGACCGTCTTGACGTCTTTGGTCATGCCGCGGAAGCGGGACGCCGGCACCATCGACTGGCGATATCCCATCGCGGTCAAGCGCTGCAGAATCTGCCCTTCGACCGGCAAATAACGGAATCCTTTATCGATCGCGGTCTGCCCCCAGCTTTTGATCCCTTCGTCGAAAACCGCGTCGATCGTCCCGTTCTCGAGCGCGGCGCGCCGGTCCGGATGGCTCGGCCGCGTGACGGATTGGATTTTTCCGTCCCATTTCTTGACGTCGGCCAGGGTAAAACCGGCGGCTTTCATGACGGACGTGACCGTGAACATCGTCGGATGGTGCGCGAGCGCGCGCTTGCTCGTTTGCCCGGTGGAGAGACGCAGCGGAATTTTTTTCTGCTTGATCTCCGCCAGCGACGTGATTCCCGTCGCCGCGCGGACGGCGAAGCCGACGATATCGTACGAGGGAAAAACGGCGAGGGTTCGGATCGGCAGCGGCCGGGTGAACGGCCCTTTGCCTTTGAAGGCCAAGGTCGCCGCGACCGAGGGATTGATCCAGGCGAGAGAAATTTTTCCGTCGGCCACGGCCCGCAGCTCGCGAAAGCCGTCGGCCGCAAACGAGAGCGACACGCCGTTCTCGTGCTGCGCGCGCGTCGTCGTCAGCGCGAGCTTGAGCGAGTAGCCGACGCGCGAATCGGTCTGCAAAACCTGCTCGGCCGCGCGCGTGGTCTGAAAAGAAAGCGAAGTGTTGTAAACGGCGGCGGCAATTTCCAACAGTCCCTTGGCCCGCTGGATCTCGGCGCTGTAGCGCTGCTTCATCGTTGTCATGCCCGGGTCTCCTTCCTGCGAGAATTTGTCCAGGCTATACGATGCGGGGAAATGAAAGACAAGCGGCAGCGGATCGGAACCTGAGATACTTGCCGCGTGCGTAGGATCGTAACTATTGCCGGTAAAGGATTTCCCCGGCTGCTCCTGTGTCGTACCCGCCGAGAGTGGTGACCGCCTGCTTGAAACCGTCGGAGCAGATCGTTTCCTGGAGTCTTTCGCCCTTTTCGGATTCGAAAAACGAGCGCAGCATTACGAGATCGTACTGCTCGGTGCCTACGGGAATGAAGTCGAGGCCGAGGGCGTTGGCGGCGGAGCGCACGCCCAGGGCGACGTCCGCGAGGCCGCTGGCGACCGCCACTCCCACGGACATGTGGGTGAACTCCTCGCGCTCATAGCCGCGGATTTTGGCTGGGTCGATTTGCAGCCGTTTCAACTCATAGTCCAGCAGGACGCGCGTCCCCGAGCCGGGCTGGCGGTTGACGAACATGAGATCGCGCCGGAGCAGATCTTTCAAGGTGGAAATCTTTTTAGGATTGCCCTTTTGGACGATCAATCCCTGCTCCCGCCTCGCGAGATGGACCAGCACAACGGGCGTTTTAGGAATCATCCTCTTTATGTCGGGAATATTGTATCCGCCGTTGTCCGGATCGAGCAGGTGACTGCCGGCGATGTGCGTCTCGCCGCGCTGGAGCGCGAGCAACCCGCCGAGGCTGCCGACGTTGGTCGCGGCGATCTTGAATTCCGGATGATGAAGCTTGAGCTGGTCTTCGAGGACGCCGATCGCGAGGTCGTGGCTGCCGGTGCAGAGAATCGTGTTCTCGACTTCCTCGACCGGCCGCAGCAGCTCGACCTCCATCTCCTCGCCGGCGTTGACTCCCTCGACCAGGCTGGGGATGCGCATCAGGCCGTCGGCATGGACCATGGTTGTAATCACACCGGCCCCGCGGCCGAGCGGCACGGCGATGAGCTTAGAATCTACGCGGCCCAGGTGAACCCGGACGAATTCCTCTAGACCGAGATGCGAGGGGATCTTCTTTGGCACAACCGCCTGAACCGTGGCTGGCGCCTGCGGGCCGGCGCCTAAGAGTTTTTCGATGACGGGGCGGAGAATCTCGCGCGCGATGACGATCGCCGAGACCGGGTAGCCGGGAATGCCGATCACCGGCTTGCCGGCGACGATTCCCAGAACCGCTGGCTTTCCCGGCATCACGTCGATGCCGTGCGCCAGCAGCTCGCCTTCTCTGGCGATCACCTCCGCAGTAAAATCGTGCTCGCCGGCGGAGGAGCCGGCGATGATCGCGGCGAGGTGATTTTTTTTGAGCGTCTCCCTAAGCGCCGCGCCGAGCGCGGCCGGGTCGTCTTTGACGCGTGGGGATTTCACCGGCGCGCCGCCCCATTCCTGAACGAAGGCGCCGAGCACGCTGGAATTGAAATCGATCACGGCGCCGGGCTTGGGCTCCTCGCCCGGTTCGATCAGCTCGTCGCCGGTTGGAAGGATGGCAACGCGCGGCTGTTCCTTGACGCGTACGGTCGTGTGACCCGCCGCCAGCAGCGCGCCGAGATCGTACGGACGAAGGCGGTGCGAGCGCGGCAGCAGCAACTCGGTCGCGACCACGTCTTCGCCGACCAGGCGCACGTGATTCCACGGCCCGACGGAGTCGAAGATCTCCACCTGTTCGTCGTCGAGCTG
>DASXRG010000162.1:0-26653 GCA_036506735.1 Binatia bacterium
CAGCCGTCCGGTAGCTGGATTTTCGGGAGTGGTTGGGCCTTCGACGTGAGGAAACGAGATCAAGATGATTCTCCCGACGTTGGCCTTGAGCGCGGTGTCGACGAGGTTCGAGAACCACTGCGTGTTGGTCACCGGCAGAAAACGCTCCGGCCGCGGCGCGAAGAGAACGCCGGCGAAGTGAACGATCACGTCGACTCCCGCAACGGCGGGCGGCAGCGTCTCCGGCCTCGCCAGATCGGCTTGAACGGTTGAAACATTGGGAGCACTGGCGAGATCCGGCGCGAGCCGTTTTCGGTGGTACATCAAACGCAGCTTGTGTCCGCTTTGAGCAAGATAGCGGGCCAAGATGCTGCCCAGGTTGCCTGCGGCGCCGGTGATGAGGACAGTGGGTGAGGAGTTTACCAAGTCGCCTTATCTTATCTTAAACGCCGGCGGCACGACTTCGTCCACGCTCTTTCCCGTCCAGTGCCAGTTGGGGACGCTGTCCCAGACCTGTTCGCCTTTGGCTTGAACTTTTTCCAGTAGCTCGTCTTCGTTCTGGCGAAGATACTTGCCGTTGTCCACCAAGGTCTCGCCGTCCACGATCACGGTGCGCACGTCGCGGCTCACGGCGGTTTCGACCAGCGACCTGATCGGATCGCGCACGGCGCCGAAGGCGATGTCTTTCAGATCGACGATCGCGATGTCCGCCTTGGCCCCTTTTTGCAGGCGGCCGAGGTCGTCTCTGCCGACCAGTTTCGCGCCGCCGAGAGTTGCGGCGTTGAAAACGTCGCGCGGATGGCCGGCGACGAAACTTTTTTCCGCCACTCGCGACGCGAGTGAAGCGTAGCGCATGTCTGAGATGATGTCTTTGGGAAAGGTATCGGTGCCGATTCCCATGTTGATCCCGGCCTTCAAATACTTGTCGAACGATTCCATCACGATGCCGAGCTTCAAGTATTTGAGCGGGCTGTAGGCGACCGATGCGCCCGAGTCGGCGATGATCTTCAAGTCATCGCCGTACGGGTAGGAGAGCCAGCTATGGCCGCTGATAAAGATGCAGTGCGAGAGAGAAACCTCCCGGTCGAGAAAGCCGATCTTCTTGAGCAGCTCGATCGGCGTACAGCGCTCGCGCTGCATCACGGCATGAAATTCGAACAGATTGATCGTCGCGTGAATTTGCACGCGGACGCCAAGTTCCTTGGCGGCTTTTCGCGTGTCTTTCAAAAGCTCCGGCGTGCAGGAGTCCACGTGGCCGGGATACAGCATGATGTTCATGCGGCCGTTGCATGCCCCGTTGAATTTCTTCGCGAACTCGATGGCGTGCTTTAATCCTTCGCTGCCCCGCTCGTCGCTCCAATCGTATTCCAACCGGCCTTCGCGGTCCTGAAAGAAGCTGACGTTTTTATAACTCGGGCCGGCGTAGCAACGAATTCCCACTTCATCGACCATGGCGACGTAGGATTCCGGATTCGCGCCGGCGCCGCCGATGTCGAGCGTGGTCGTCGCGCCGCTTTTCAACAGATGAATGAGCGAGAAGCGTTGTCCGACGTCCACGTCCTTTAAATGCGCGTGCTTCGCGCCTTCGCGCGTCGGCGCGCCGTGCGCGAGGTAGTTCGAGGCGAAATAGTCGAGCTTGTTCGCGTCGCTCAGCATATAGTCGCTGGCGTTGATGCCGGAATGAAAATGGGTATCGACGAAGCCGGGAGAGACGAGGCAGCCTTTGGCGTCGATCTTTTTATCCACGGGTTGCGGATAGTTTTTGCCGACGTATTCAATTCGATCTCGATCAAATACGACCACGCCGTCTTTAATGATCTCGTGCTCCTTGCCGTCGAAGCCGACGACGTAGCCGCCTTGAATTAACGTTTTCATCGCTTGCCTTTCTCTAGCTGTAAATGCCGTTGCGCGCCCAGCGGACGTAATGCTCCACGCCGCGGTACGGATCGTATTCCGGCGCGAAGCCGGTCTCTTCGCTGAGGCGCGCGATATCCACACAGGCGTTAATATCCATGGGAGTCTTGGTTGAGGTCAGCGGGCCCGGGCCGTCACCCAGATGGATCTCGGTCTGCGGCAGCAATTTTTTTATCGCGGCGGCAAACTCGGCCAGGCTCACGAGTCTGCCAAAACCGAGATTGTAGATTCGATGACGCAAAGCCGGCGCCTTGAGCAGGAGGGCTACGGCGCGCGCCGCGTCCTTGGCGTAGATGATGTCGTGCGCTTCAACCGGGTCCTGATTTCCGAAGGCGACCGGCTTGCCTTTGGCGGCATTTTCCACCATGTGTCCGGCGAGATTCCGCACGCCTTGATAGAGCGGACCGTACATGCGGGTCGCGCGCGCCGAGATGACTTCCATGTCGTGTTGCTTCGCGTACATCAGGCAGAGGATTTCACCGGCCTTTTTCGTTCCCGGAATAAAGCGGTCCGAGGTGATCAGGAGCTTTTCTTCTTCCTTGAAGGGCTGCGTGTTCGGCATCCCCTGGTAAACCGCCTCCGAGCTGATAAAGATCACCCGTTTGATCTCCGCCATGCGCGCGGCTTCGAGCACGTTGATGGTTCCGGTGACGTTGACGTGCATGGCTTGATAAAGCGGAGTATCGCCCTTTTCCGAGCGGACCGCCGCGTGCACGATGCTCGTAACGCCAAAGTCTCTAATTGCTCGCGAAACTTTTTCCAGAGAGGTGATGTCGAGGGGGATGATCTTCAGAGTTTGATCTACGAACGAGGCCAAAAAGTCGGGAATGTCGGCGTTGCGATTCCTGGTAACGAGAACTCTCTCCCCGTTGTCGCAGAGAAATTTCGCCAGGTTGGCCCCGAGAAAACCCAGTCCGCCGGTGACGAGAATCATGATGCGCTCTCACAAAACGATCAGGTCATCGCCGACACGGTTCAGCCGCTGGTTTCCTTTTTCCGTGGTGAGATAGGTCTCTCCCCACAGTAGAGAGCTTTCTCCCAGGAGCGGCCAGGGATGAACGATAAACACCATGCCGGGAACGATCTCGGTCTCGTTCTGCGGCGTCGGGCGGTCTTCGACCATGTCGATACCCACGATGTGGCCGTAGACCGGCGTGCAGTCGAGGCCGGACTGCCGCACGTATTCTTCCATCACGCTCATCGGCTTGGCGACTTTGAAGCCAGGCTTCAAATATTTCAGCGCCTGCTTGATGGCTTGCACCGACACTTCGTGCAGCTTGACGAGATCCTTGTCCGGCTTGCCGAGAGAAACGGCGCGCGCCAACTGCGTCCAGTAGCCGCCGTATTGCGCGGTGATCTCGACGAAGACCATGCCTTTCTTGAGAATTTTTCTTCCCGACGGCGGGTAGGCGTCGACCTTCGGACCCTGAGAAATAATATTGAAGCTCTTTTCTACGCCTTCGCTCTTGAGCAGGAAATCGATGTAGGCGATGATTTCCCATTCGCTCTTGGCGGGTTTGATGCGCTTGATGCCTTCGGTGAAAGCGTGATCGACCAGCGCGGCGGATTTCTTGACCAGGCGAGTTTCTTCGCCGTCCACCGTCGCCCGAAGCTTTTTCAATGCCGGACCGAATTCCGCCACCTTCAATTCCGGAAACGTCTCTTCGATTCGCTCGACCCATAGATACGGCAGCCGGTCCAGCCCGTCGATCCCGACCGTCGAGCGGCCCAGGCCCTTTTCTTGCAAAATTTCCAGCAGGCTTTCGAGAAAGCGCGAGCTGAGTCTGATGTCGCCGATCCAGGAGAATTTTTTCGCGCGCATCGCCTGGAAGCGCGACTCCACCAGTATCACCGCCGGAATGTTTTCTTCGCGGAAGAAGATCAGGACGAGGGGAATATTGATGTTGGGAAAGTCGGTGAGAAAACGAAAGGCCGCGCCGTCGCCGCGCACTGCGCTCGAGCCGCGCGCGATCAGCGCGTCCAAACCTTGCGCCGCCATCCGCTCGCGCACCGCGCGATAACGGGCGTTTTTAACTTCATGAGAGAGAAACATAGGTCACCGGCTCTGCAGGACTTGCCCGCCCAGGTTCGTCACTTTGTTCACTCGGATGACGACCGCGGCGCCTTTGCGTTCCGGGTCCTTATCCAACTCGTCCTTCACCGTGCGCGCCATGACCTGCTCGCGAATCGCGCCATCGTGATGAACCGTCGCGGTGCCGTGAAAGCGAAAGTTGACGCGGGTTTTCGGCTCGCGGAAGAGCACGACGACTTTGGGATTCTCCGACACGTTTTTGAGGTGCTGGCGTTTGGTGCGCTCCCAGTAGGCGAGCGAGTCGTTGTCAAAGACCATCATGCTGCCTTTGTAGCCGATGTCGGGTTCTCCGTCGGACCCGGCCGTGGCCAGAATGCACGGACTTCCATTGGCGAGAGCATTATCGATCAACTCGCGCATTTGATCGGTCAACGTAATCATGCGAACACCCCCTTTGCGGTTTTTATACCGGCCATTCTTCCAGACAATACGCCTGTTCCCAAAAAAGAAACTCGTAGCGGCTGCTCAAGACAAAATGCGAACGCAAAAGTTTTCTTTCTTCGCCGCGCGCGGCGGCGCCCAGGCGGTCCATCAGGTCGATCTGCTCGCGCACCGGCTTCCAGTAATCTTCCGAAGCATAGATCTCGATCCATTCGCGATAGATCGCCGGTTTTCTCGGCCGCTTGCGGTAGAGTTTCCTTCCGACCTCGCCGTAAATCCAATAACAGGGAAGCACGGCGGCGACAATCTCGGCCAGGCTGCCCCCGCGCCCGACGGCCTGGAGATGTTTTGTGTACGCTTCGGTGACCGGCCCTTTGGCTGTTTGGTCGAGCTGTTTGTGCGACCGACCGAGGGTTTTCCCGAAGCTCGCATGAAAATCTCGCTCCACTTCGACGGCGATCAAAGCGTGGCGGCCGAAAATTTCCAGCGTTTTCAGGTCGGGGGACTTCGCGCCGCCGAGGCAGAGGACCTGAGCGAAGTCGAGAAGATAAACATAATCCTGCAGGATAAAATAGACAAAGCGGTCCATCGGCAGGGTTCCGGCCTGAAGCTCGTCGAGAAACGGATGGGCGTAAATGGCGCGCCAGATTTTGTCCGTCTGGCGGCGCAATGTTTGCGTGAAAGAAGTGGCCATGGAAGCCGCCGAAATTCCCTTTGTTCCCGCGGGAAGAGCGCGCAAATTTGTCCGCTATCGCTGCTTGCAGTTTGAGCGAATTCTTTCTATAACATAGCCGCATTGGGTTGTCACTTTACGCCGCGACGAAAGTTTGTCCTCGACAAATGGAAGGAATAGCAATGAATAAAAAGGTTCGCATGCGCGTCAACGGAAAAAAAGTCGAGCGGGAGGTCGCCAACAACCGTCTGCTGATCGACTTTCTGCGCTACGATCTCGGGCTCACCGGCACGAAAGAAGGCTGCAGCGTCGGTGTTTGCGGCGCCTGCACGGTACTGATGGACGGCGAGATGATCAGCTCGTGTCTCGCCCCGACGGTGTTCGCCGACGGGCACGAGATCACGACGGTCGAAGGCTTGGCGAAGAACGGCGAGCTGCACCCGGTGCAGAAGAGCTTCATCAAATACGGCGGCTTCCAGTGCGGCATCTGCACGCCGGGCCAGGTCGTCGCCGCCAAGGCGCTGCTCGACAAGGTTCCCAAACCCAACGAAGAGCAAATCAAGGAATGGATGATGGGCAATCTGTGCCGCTGCACCGGCTATTATAAAATCATCGAGTCGATTCAAAAAGCGCATCAGTTCGCGAGATAAGGACCACAGCCATGCAACCTTTCGAGTACCGCACTCCGAAAAGCCTCAAAGAAGTTCACCAAGACTTAAAGCAGTTCGGCACCGACGGCAAGCTCATCGCCGGCGGCACCGCGCTCGTCATCATGATGAAGCAGCGCCTGGTGCGCCCTACGTGCCTCATCAGTTTGCGCTCGGTGCGCAGCCTCGGCGGCGTCACGGAAAAGAACGGCGCTCTTAGCATCGGCGGCGCGACCACGCATCGCGAGGTCGAGACCTCCTCGCTCGTGCGCCGTCGCATCCCGCTGCTCGCGGACACCTACCGCCACGTGGCGACGGTGCGCGTGCGCAACATGGCGACCGTCGGCGGCGGCCTGGCCCATGCCGATCCGAATCAAGATCCGCCTCCGACTCTCATCGCGCTCGGCGCGAGCGTCAAAGCCGGCTCGGCGGACGGGACGAGAGTGATTCCGCTGGAAGAATTTTTTACCGATTATTACGAGACCGTCCTCAAGCCCGAAGAGGTGATCACGGAATTATCCGTGCCGCGCTTGCCGCCCAACAGCGGCGCGGCGTTTCTCAAATTTCTGCCGCGCACGGCCGACGACTACGCGACGGTGTCGGCGGCCGCCGTGGTGACCCTCGACCGGACCAAGAAAATTTTCTCCGAGGTCCGCATTGCCCTGGGCAGCGTCGGCACGACGCCGATCCGCGCGCGCGCGGCCGAGGCGGTGTTGCGCGGCCAGCCGGTCAAGGCCGAGGCGCTGCGCGAGGCCGGGGAAAAAGCCAAACAGGCGGTCGATCCGATCAGCGATTTTCGCGGCTCGGCGGCGTACAAAAGGGAAATGGCGGGCGTCTTCGTCCGCCGCGCGCTGGAGAAAGCGCTCGAAGGTTTGGTTAAGCTGCCGAAAGCTGTGCCTGCCGGCGCCCCGAAGAAGGGGGCGCGTAAATGAAATTCAGCCAACGCGCGGTGATCCCGGTGGCGCGCGAGCCGCTCTGGGAATTCCTGATGGACGTGCCCAAGGTGGCCCAGTCGCTCCCGGGCGTCGAATCGGTCAATCAGCTCGACGATACGACCTATCAGGGAACGCTCAAAGTGCGCGTCGGTCCCATCTCGCTCAACCTGCAGGGCAAAATTATTTTGGAGGAGCGCGACCGCGAGCGCTGGCGCGCCGCGCTACGCGCCGAGGCGAACGACCGCATGGCGGCGGGCGCCGTCAAGGGAAAGACCAGCATGGAGTTGAAGGAAGTCGGCCCGCAAGAAACCGAATTGCTGGTTGAGACCGACGTGAATATCCTCGGCAAGATCGGCGAGTTCGGCCAGCCCATCATCCGCAAAAAAGCCGACCAGATGCTGCAACAGTTCGTTGAAAATATAAAACGCCAGCTAACTCAGGGTTAGCGGCGCCCGGACGTTTTTTCTCTCCTGCTGCAACCCGCTTGCGATCGCGTTGTAACACGCCTGGTTCAACTGCTTGCGGCTCACGGAATTATTTTTATAGCGCGCGGTTTCGATCGGCGCGTGGAACCTGACCGCGACCTCAACGCTTCTGAGGGTCAGCAGATGCCAGAAGTGATGCATGAAGTCCATGTCGCCGTACCAGTAGATTTCGTCCCGGTTGGCGTCGGAGACCGGCCGGCCGTTGATTCTCCGGTAGGTGATGGTCAAGGGCAAGATGGGGGCGTGCGCCCGCAATGGCGCGGCGAAAGGCGCGGACTGGAAAGGCAGCAAGCGGTCGCCGGCGGTCGAGGTCCCTTCGGGAAAGATCAGGATATTCGTCTTCTGGTTTAGCCGCTCCACGATCTCTTCCACCACCAACGGAATCTTCCCTTTGCGCTCGCGGTCGATGTAAACCGTGCCGCACAGCGCGGTCCATTGGCCGATGATCGGCCAGCGCCGAACTTCCCCCTTGGTCACGAAGATCACCGGAAAGAGGCTCCCCAAAACGAAGCCGTCCAAATATCCCAGATGATTGCTGGCGATCAGAGCGCCGCGGATGTCGAGCAAGTCAAGATCCCCTTGCACGGTGATCCTGACGTTGATGATGCTGCGCAGCGCAGCGACAAATTTCTGGGTCATCGCGCCGATGATTTTCCAACGATCGCGGGGACGCCAGACGTAAATCCACAGGCGAATCAGCGCCGCCGCCAGGAAGAGGAGCGGCCAGACCAACAGCAAGGTCAAAAGTTTAGCGGTTCGCATGGGTCACGTCCGAAGTGGAAAGGCCGAAGCGCCGGAGGTACTCGTCGCTCGCCCGATTCACATCCAACAGCAGGAAGAGGTCGGTCGTGCCGAATTCGAGATCCAGCGCCGGCGGTCCGCAAAGCAGTGCGCCGACCCGGAGGTAGCCCTTGATGAGGCTCGGCAACCGGGAGAAGAGCCCCTCGCCGTCCGTGATCTCCAGATCGTCGCGCAAGCCGTCGAGCTGCATGCCCGGCACGGGATGGACGCGGAACTTCTCCGGCGCGTAAAATTTTTCCTTGATGAGCGCAATCGGTTGGCCGACTTCCTCCAGGTCCGTCGTGGGAAAACTGGCGCAGCCGAAAAGGTAGTGCACTTTATGATTTTTTACGTACTCGGCGATGTTTTGCCACATGAGATGGATCAGCGCCCGGTCGCGGTAGTCTTTGTGCGCGCACGAGCGTCCCAGCTCCAGCAGCTCGCCGTCCAGCTTCTTGATGTTGTCGAGGTTGAATTCCTGCTCCGAGTAAAAGCCGAAGTGGGCGCGCGCTTCCGACCCGAGCAGCAAACGATACGTGCCGACGACCCGCCGCTGACGGCGCTCCCGGACGATCAAATGGTCGCATACGGCGTCGAATTTATCGATATCCAGGCCGCGCTGATAGGATTCTTCGAGACCTTTTTTCATCTCCAGATTGAAGACCTCGAAGCGGAGTTTTTGCGCCTGGCGAATCTCGTCGGGGTCGCGAGTGATCTTGATTTCAAAGTCGCTCATGGCCTAGCGATGACTCCACTGCGGCGGGCGCTTCTCCAGGAAAGCCTTCACGCCTTCCTCGACGTCGTCGGTCTTCAGCAGTTCGTTGAGGTAGATCTCCTCGGATCTTTGGAGCGCCTGGGGAAAATTTTTGAGCGAAATCTCGCGCAGCCCCTTGAGCGCGATGCGCAGCACGGCGCCGCTTTTCGCCTGTAGATCGGCCGCCAGCGCGGCCAGGGCCGGCTCGAACTCGCCGGCGGCGACCACGCGCGTGATGAGTCCCATCGCCAGCGCTTCCGCGGCCGAGATTCTGCGGCCGGTAAGGATCATCTCGGCGGCCCGGCGATAGCCCAGCTGTCCGGGAAAACGCGCGAGCGCGACCGGAGGATAGCAGCCGACGTTGATTTCCGGCGTGGCGAACGAGCTGTCGTCGGTGGCCAGGATGAAATCGCAGGAGCTGGCGAGCTCGCAGCCGCCGCCGAGACAGGCGCCGCGCACCGCCGCGATCGTAATCTGCGGCAGGCTCAAGAGCGTCCGGATCACACCGTGGACCGCGTCGAGCATCTCCGGGACTTTTTCCCGGGTGTGATCCTTAATGTCCACGCCGGCCGAAAAAGCGCGCTCACCGGCGCCGCGGAGGATCACCAGATCGACGCCGCCATTTTGCTGGAGCGGCTCCAAAAGCGCTTGAAGTTCCCGCAACATCGGAAGGTTCAATACGTTCAGCGGGGCGCGCTCGAGAGTTATCCATGCCGCACGGTCTCTTTTTTGCATGGAAATATTCATCGGAGATTAGCGAAGGAAGGAGTGGTCGTCTCTGCGCGATATCCTGGCGTTATTAGCCAAAATGAGTGCCTCTGACAGTCATCTTTCTTTAAACTACGAACCCCTTTTTTACAAGGGTGCGCTCATTTTTCGCCCGTTTGACAAAGGCGCGGGGAGAACCTAAACTTAGCCTGTTTTCCGAATCGGGGAGGGTCTTATGAAGAGACTTCGCTTGTTGATGGTTCCGCTGGCGCTATGGGCGGCTGTTTCCTTTATGCCGGGGAAAGCGCTTGCGGCATGGGATGACTACGACGACAGCCAATCACACCCGCTAAGGGTGATCGCCTACGCTCTTTACCCTGCCGGCGTCCTTACGGAATGGTTTGTTTTCCGGCCGTTCCACTTTCTGGTCAGCGCCACCAAACCTCAAGAGGTATTTTTCGGCCACCGGCCGCATCCTCCCATGTTTGCCGATCCCGAGCCGGGCTACGACTTCGGCGTGCCGAAGCGGCCTTCGACGCCGGCGCCGGTGACGCCGCGAGCGGCGGCGCGGCAAGAACCGGTTGCGGAGCGAGTCAGCGTCCAACAAGTCACGGTGGAGAAGACCGTCTATAAAGAAGTAGAATCGCCCGCGAAAATCGTCGAGGTCGAGAGGATTATCTTTCCCGACGTCGCTTTTCGCTTCGACTCCGCCGAGCTCACCGATCTCGGCAAGGGCAAAGTCTATTTGCTGGCGCAAAGAATAAAAGACAAGGCCGACGTCGTCGTGTCGATCGAGGGTCATACGGACTATATCGGCACCGAGGAATACAATCAGCGGCTTGGCCTCAGGCGCGCGCAGCGGGTCATGAAAGAGCTGTCCGACCTCGGGATCGACCCGAGCCGGCTGTCGGTAGCGAGCTTCGGCCCGTCGAAGCCGCTGGTCGACCAGCAAACCGACTGGGCCCGCGCCGTCAATCGGCGGGTGGAGTTTGCCATCTCGCCGGTTAAATAGAATCTTTAATTTTGACTTTGAATGTTGAATTGAAGGCCCGGCCATAAACCGCCGGGCCTTTTTTTTGCCTCATCTCGGTTGTAGTTCTTAATTCAAATTCAACATTCATCATTTGTCATGAAGTATCAGCCCAAGGACACTTTCTACCGCAAAGCCAAGAGGGAAGGTTACCGCTCGCGCGCGGCGTACAAGCTCTTAGAGCTTAACGACCGATTTAAGCTCTTCCGGCCGGGCGATCGGGTGGTGGATCTCGGCGCGGCGCCCGGCGGCTGGCTCCAAGTCGCCGCCGGGCTCGCCGGACCCAGGGGGAAAATTGTCGGCGTCGATCTCCAGCCGATCGCGCCGTTTTCCGAGTCAAGTATCGTCGCTCTCCGGGGCGATGCGACTTCCGCGGAGTGCTTGGAAAAAATCAAAGAGATTCTGGGCGCGCCGGCCCAGTGCGTTCTTTCCGACCTCTCGCCGCGTTTGACCGGAATCCGCGACGCCGACGTCAGCCGCTCGGTCGAGCTGATCCGGCTGGCGCACGGCGCCGCGCGCCGGCTGCTCGCGCCGGGAGGAAACTTCCTGGTCAAGAGTTTCGTCGCGGAAGAATTGCAGGAGTTTTTCCTCGAGCTCAAACGGGACTTTTCATCCGTGCAGCGCACGCGCCCGGAAGCGACGCGCAAAGGATCGTCGGAGATTTATTTCTGCGCCAAGGGATTTCGCCGCGCCGTGGAAGCCAACAAGACTGGATTCGCTTCAGCCTGAGGCTGATCCGTCCTCCGGCGGATCCGCGGGAATGACGGATGGAGGGAATAGGTACGTTACTCGACTGTAACGCTCTTGGCGAGATTGCGCGGCTGATCGACGTCGGTGCCGCGCGCGACGGCGACGTGATAAGCCAAGAGCTGGAGCGGAATCGTCAGCACGATCGGCGTAAGAAAGTGCGAGGCCTCAGGAACGACCAGGCTGCGATGGGCGGTTCCGCCGATCGCTTCGCCGTCATGATTGGTCACCGCGATAATCTTTGCGCCGCGGGACTCGACCTCTTTTAGGTTAGAGAGGGTTTTTTGAAAATGGCGATCGCGCGGCAACAGCACCACGACCGGCATTTTTTCGTCCACCAGAGCGATCGGTCCATGTTTCATCTCGCCGGCCGGATACCCTTCGGCGTGGATGTAAGAGATCTCCTTCAGCTTGAGCGCGCCTTCGAGCGCGATCGGGTAATTGATTCCTCTGCCTAAATAGAGAAAGTCCGAGGCGATGCTGAGATCTCGCGCCAGACCTTCCAATTCACCGTCGAGCTTCAGCGCCTCTTCGACCCAGTGGGGCAGGTGCATGAGATCCTGCAAGAGCCGCTTGGCCTCGGCGGTTGGCAGGCGGCCGCTCAGTTTGCCGAGACCGATCGCCAGAAGATAGAGCGCAGTCAACTGGGAAGTAAAAGCCTTGGTGCTGGCCACGCTGATCTCCGGGCCGGCGTGGGTGTAAAAGACGCCGTCGGATTTCCGTGCGATCGTGGAATCGACCACGTTGCAGATCGATAGCACTTTGGCTTTTTTCTTCCGCGCCATCTCGACCGCGGCCAATGTGTCGGCGGTCTCGCCGGATTGGCTGATCAAGACCAGCAGGTCGCCGGAATTTATCAGCGGAGCGCGATAGCGAAACTCCGATCCGTAATCGACCTCGGCCGGCACACGGGCGATCTCCTCGAGCAAAAATTTTCCCACGAGCCCGGCGTGCCAGGCGGTGCCGCAGGCGACCAGATGAATTCTCTTGACCTGGCGCATCTGCGCCGCGCTCAGCGGAATTCCTTCGAGCGCGACCGCACCGTCTTTGAGCGATATCCGCCCGCGGAAAGTATCGGTGATCGCGCGCGGCTGCTCGTGGATCTCTTTGAGCATGAAATGGCGGTAGCCGCCTTTGCGCGCGGCCACGGCGTCCCAGGTGATTTCCTTGAACGAGCGACTGAGGACCTTGCCCTTGCCGTTCATAATGCGAAACCCGCCCGCCTTGATCTCGGCCACTTCGCCGTCTTCCAGAAAAGTGACCTTGCGCGTGTGATCGAGCAGCGCGGGAATGTCGGAAGCGACGAGAGTTTCGCCCTCGCCCCAGCCGATCACGATGGGCGTCGAATTTTTCGCGACGATGAGCCGCTCGGGATCTTCCAGGTTCAGGAACACCAGCGCGTAAGAGCCTTGGATCTCCCGCAGGCTCTTCTGCACCGCGGTCAGGAAGTCGGCGCCTTGCTGGACTTTTTCGTTGACCAAGTGGGCGACGATCTCGGTGTCGGTCTCCGAGCCGAATTTCGAGCCCCGCTTGAGCAGATGCGCCTTCAGCTCCAGATAATTTTCGATGATGCCGTTGTGGACGACGACGACGCTGCCGGCCTGGTGCGGGTGGGCGTTCACTTCGGAAGGTTTTCCATGCGTCGCCCAGCGCGTGTGGCCGATGCCGACTTTTCCCGGAGTTGGCCGCTCGGTCAGCGCCGTTTCGAGGTTGTTGAGTTTTCCCTCGCAGCGGCGGATCGCCACCTGGCCGCCGTTCAAGACGGCGATGCCGGCCGAGTCGTAGCCCCGATACTCCAGCTTTCTAAGACTTTCCAGAATAATCGGGGCGGCCTCGCGCTGGCCGATGTATCCGACGATGCCGCACATCAGACTTTAAGCTTCTCCATTTTTCTTCGCTTCTGCTCGGTCCAGCCTTCCTTCATCTTTTCCGCTCTTTCGTTGAACACCAGCGCTCCCGCCGGCACGTCGCGGCGGATGGTCGTGGCGGTGGCGACGTAGACGTCGTCGCCGAGAGAGACGGGCGCGACCAACGTGGAGTCGCTCCCCACCTGGACTCGATCGCCGATCGTCGTGCGGTATTTTTTGAAGCCATCGTAATTGCACGTGATCGTGCCGGCGCCGATGTTGGTGTCGCGACCGATGGTCACGTCGCCCAGATACGAGAGATGGTTCGCCTTGGATCCGTCGCCGATCGTCGCTTGCTTCGCCTCGACGAAGTTGCCGAGGTGAACGCGCGGGCCGAGATGGGTCCCGGGCCGGAGGTGCGCGAACGGGCCGATGATCGCGCCATCGTCAATCTCAGAATCGGCCATGACGACGGAAAACTTTAGGTGGATGTCGTTGGCGAGGCGCATATTCGTCAGATACGCCGTGCCGTCGATGCGGCAGCGCTCGCCGATCACCGTGTCGCCGAGGAGATGCGTGTTCGGGCCGATGGTCGTGTCCTTGCCGATTTTCACCCCCTCCTCGATGTAGGTCGTCTGGGGATCCCTGAGCGTCACGCCCGCGGCCATCCATTTCCGGTTGATCCGCTCCTGCAGGATCTTTTCCATAAGCGCAAGCTCCTCTCTTGTGTTGATGCCGATGATTTCGCGCTCGTCTTCAATCTCGACGGTTTCGACCGCGGCGCCGTTTTTGAGCGCGGCGGCCACGATGTCGGTCAGGTAGTATTCTTTCTGCCGGTTCAAATTGGTCAGACCCTGGAGCGCCGGGAAAAGAAAATCGGGCGAGACCACGTAGATGCCGGCGTTGATTTCGGCGATCTTTTTTTCCGCGTCGTTGGCGTCGCGCTCTTCCACGATCCCGATCAATTCGCCGTTGGCGCCGCGGACGACGCGCCCGTAGCCATAAGGCTCTTGGAGACGCGCGGTGACAAACGTCAAGGTCGCGTTTTGCTCGGTGTGACGGCGCAACACGTGGAGCAGGCTCCGCTCGGTGATCAACGGGACGTCGCCGCTGAGGATCAGGAGGGCTCCGGAAAACCCGTCGAAGATTTCCTTCGCGCAGGCGACCGCGTGGCCGGTGCCGAGCTGTTCTTTCTGCAGCACCCAATCGATGCCGTCCCCGCTGTATGCCTGGCGCACTCCTTCGGCGCCGTGGCCGACGACCACCGCGATTTTTTTGGGATTCAGCTTCCTGCCTATGCCGAGCGGGTAGTCGAAAAGCGGTCGTCCCGCCAAGCGGTGCAGCACCTTGGGAAGGGCGGAGTTCATTCGCTTTCCCAACCCCGCCGCAAGAAGGATGACGCCGAGATCTTTCATCGAGGACAATTAAACCGCGAAAATAGAAGGATTATAGCGTAAGAAGTCGCGCAATCAAAGAGAATGCTCGCGGTCGCGCCAACCAAGAATTTATTTAGGCGGCTTCGGCGGCTCCGGCGCGCGCTGGATCGGCATCCGCGGAGCGGGAGCCTGGGGATTGCGCTCCTGGCAGCTCTTGATCATGTACATCAGGAGGGAGACCGAGATGACGATCGACGCGAGCGTGATGAACGGCGTCAGAAGCGCCTTCCAGCGCTCGCTGCGCCGCCTGGCCCTCAGCTCCGCCAATCTTTCCTCTTTTTCTTCCGGAGTCATGGTTTCTAAGCCAGATGGCGGCTGAGAACTCGGGCGCCGAGCCAGAACATCGCGCCGTCGAAGACGAGCAGCACCGCCAGCATCAAGAGCAACCGCGGCGCGTCCCAGCCCGTGAGAATCAGCGCGCGCATCCCGTCGATGGCATACGTCATCGGGTTCGCCCGCGCAAGGAGCCGCATCCAGACCGGCAGACTGTCGAGCGGCACGAAGGCGCTCGAAAGAAAAGTAAGCGGCAAGGTCGTGAGTCCTATCACGGCGAAAAAATCCCCGTGATTCTCGAAACGGAAAGCGAGAATGAGCGAGATCACCGTCACGCCGAAGCCCAGCAGCAACCCGATCACGAGCAGAGTCGCCACGCCGGCGACGCCGGTCGCGATCCGGACGCCGAACAGGAAACCGAGCACGAGAATCAGCAGGCATTGCAGCACCGTGCTCAGGTTCACCGCGAGAAAGCGGCTGACGAGGATGGAGGCGCGCGAGATCGGCGCGCTCATCAGGCGCAGGAGAAAGCCGTTCTCCCGGTCGAAGAGCAGCGGAATGCCGCCGGCCATGCTGTTGCCGAAAGCGGTGAGCGCGAGGACGCCGGGCAAAAGGTACGTACGGTAGTCCACGCTGACCCCGTCTTGCAAGACCAAATTCCGCGCCAGGCCTTGAAACGCGCCGCCCATGAAAATCAAAAGGATGACCGGATTCAGCAGGTTGAAGGCGAGACTGAACGGCTCGCGCTTGAGGTGAATCATCCAGCGGCCGAATTGCGCGTTGGTCTCGTGCAGAAACTCACGCACCGTTCGCTCCTCCTTGGGAGAACGCGCGGCCGGCGTAATGGAGAAACACGTCGTCCAGCCCGGGGCGGCTGTACATGATCGAGTGGACGGCGATTCCCGCGGCGGCGGCGACTTCGAGGATCTTCGGCAGCGCCGCCTCGTTGCTCTCGACGTAGATCTTGAGGCGCGCCCCTTCTTGCACCGACTTGCGCACGATAGGCAGCCGCGCCACCGCTCTTTCCAAACTCTCCAGCGCTCTGCCGTCGAGCCCGTTCGCATTAGCGACCTCCACCGAGACGACGTCCCGCTTGAGCTCGCTTCTCAGCGCCGCCGGCGCGCCCAGGGCGACGATCTTGCCGCGGTCGATGATCGCCACTTCGTCGCACAGCCGCTCCGCCTCGTCCATATAATTCGTGCAGAGAAAAATCGTCGTCCCTTGCTCCTTCAGCCGCGCAATATAATTCCATACGTCGCGCCGCACCTGCACGTCGAGGCCGAGCGACGGCTCGTCGAGCAAGATTACCGGCGGGCGATGGATCAAGCCGCAGGCGAGATCGAGCTTCTTCTTCGTGCCGCCGGAAAGATGGCGCGCGCGGCGATCTTCCAAGCCGCCGAGGCCGACGAGCGTGAGCGCCTCCTGAATTCTGCTTGCGCGCGCGCCGGCCGGCAGATGATAGAGTTCGGCATAGTAGGACAAATGTTCCCTGGCGGTGAGATAGGGATCGACGGTCAATTCTTGCGGGACGTAACCGATGAGGCTGCGCACTTTCGCCGGATCGTTCAAGACGTCGGTCCCGGCCACTTCGACCTTGCCGCCGTCCGGCCGCACCAAGGTGATCAGAATCTTGACGGTGGTTGTCTTGCCCGCGCCGTTGGGTCCCAACAGACCGAAGATCTTGCCGCGCTCGACCCGCAGGGAAATTCCGTCCAGGGCGACGACCTCGCCGTAGGATTTCTTCAGGCCTTCGATGCGAACGACGGGATCGGACATGTCGATCAACGATCATAGTACGCGCGGTCGCTTAAGTCCACTATCAGACCGCTGAAACGGCCAGTCTTAAAGAACCGCAGATTAAGGTGTATGCTGGCTGTGCGGTGAAAACAGCATGGGTTAAAAATTCCGTCAATTTTCTTGTCGCAGCCGTTCTATCCATGGTCTCGGTCTCGGACTCGAGCGCGAGCCCGACTCGAGCGGCCACACCGCATCCGGAAGTTCATGAGAAGCCCAACTTCATCGTCATTCTGACCGACGACCTCGACGCCAAGTCGATCGAGTTGATGCCCAACCTTAACGCGCTGCTAACGAAACAGGGTGCGGCCTTTTCGAACTATTTCGTGACGTCCTCTCTCTGCTGTCCGTCGCGAGCTTCGTTGCTGCGCGGGCAATACCCGCACAACCATCAAGTGCTGACCAATGCCAAGCCCGAAGGCGGTTTTGAAAGATTCCACGCGCTGGGAGAAGAGCAATCCACGATGGCGACTTGGCTCCAGGCCGCCGGATACCGCACCGCGCTGTTGGGAAAGTACCTTAATGAGTATCCAGGGAAGCAATCATTGTACGTGCCTCCCGGCTGGGACGAGTGGTATGCCTTGATGGACCATCGCGCCGCATTTTTCGATTATCGGCTGAATGAAAACGGCCATGCGGTCTCGTACGGGCACGATGCAAACGCTTACGAAACCGATGTGCTCGCGGCAAAGACAGTCGATTTCATCGCTAGGACTGTTGCCAGCGGGAAGCAACCCTTTTTCATTTATCTGGCCCCGTCTGCGCCGCATCTGCCCGCCACGCCGGCGCCGAGACACGAGAAGGACTTCCTGAACGCGACGGCGCCCAGAACGCCGGCGTTCAACGAGAGCGACCTGAGCGGCAAGCCCGCCTGGGTGCGGGAAAGACCGCCGCTTTCCGTCGCGGAAATAGCGGAAATCGATCGGGTCTACCGCAGGCGGCTGCAATCGATGCTGGCGGTCGATGAGATGATCAAGAAAATCGTCGCGGCGTTGCAAACGCACGGCTTGCTCAATCAAACCTATATTTTCTTTACTTCCGACAACGGCTTTCACTTGGGCGAGCACCGGCTTACGGTGGGAAAGGACACCGCGTATGAGGAAGACATCCACGTGCCGCTGATCGTGCGCGGACCCGGGATTCCTGCGGGTAGAACGCTGCAGCACCTGACGCTCAATATCGATTTGGCCCCGACCCTCGCGGAACTTGCCGGTGTGAGCGCGCCGAATTTCGTGGACGGGCGCTCGCTGGGGCCGCTTTTGAAAGCGTCACCGGCGCCGCATGGATGGCGCGAGGACTTTCTCGTCGAGTACTGGCCTCAGTCTCGCCCGACTCGCAAAAGTCCCCGGTACCCAGCATACCAGGCTTTGCGGACGAAGGGCTATCTCTACGTGGAACACGCGACGGGAGAAGAAGAACTATACGACCTGCGCGTCGATCCCCACGAACTTCACAATATCGCCGCCGCCGCCCCGAATCTGGTAGCGCGCCTATCGAAGCGGTTGGGGCTGCTCGAGCATTGCGCTGGCGCGAACTGCCGCCAGGAGTCGCCCGACGATTACCTGGAGAAAAGGAGCTGCTGTCATGCCTCGCGTTAAGATTTGGGTTCGGTGGATCGGGTTGCTTTGGGCCGCTGTCCTGCTTGCCGCGGCGGCACCGAGCGTGGCGGCGAGCCCGACTCCAGCGGGGGGCGCGGAAGCCCATGCGAAGCCCAACTTCATCGTCATTCTGACCGACGACCTCGACACCAAGTCGGCGGAGTTCATGCCCAGACTGACGGCGCTGCTGGCGAAACCGGGGACGACGTTTACGAATTACTTCGTGACCGATTCTCTCTGCTGCC
This sequence comes from Binatia bacterium, assembly GCA_036506735.1. Taxonomy (GTDB): domain Bacteria; phylum Desulfobacterota; class Binatia; order UBA9968; family UBA9968; genus JAJPJQ01. Next base: position 18,319 of record DASXRG010000162.1, read on the forward strand.
CGTCGCGAGCCTCGCTGCTGCGCGGGCAGTACCCGCACAACCACCAGGTGCTGAGCAACCATCCGCCCGAGGGGAGTTTTGAAAAGTTTTACAAGCTGGGGGAAGAGCAATCCACCATCGCGACTTGGCTCCAGGCCGCCGGATATCGCACCGTCCTGCTCGGGAAATACCTCAACGCCTATATCGGAAAGGAGCCTGTGGATGCGCCCAGCAGGTGGGACGGTTGGTATGAGCGCGTCAAGGACTATGTCGAAGGAAAGCCGTTGTACGTGCCGCCGGGCTGGGACGAATGGTACGCCTCGATCAATCACCATACCAAATACTTCCACTATCAGTTGAACGAAAACGGCCGGGCGGTTTCTTACGGCCGCGGCGCGCACGAGTACGAGACTGACGTGCTCGCGGCAAAAACAGTCGATTTTATCGCCCGGACGGGCGCCAAGGGGAAACAGCCTTTCTTCATCTATCTGGCGCCGGCGGCGCCGCACACGCCGGCCGTGCCGGCGCCGCGGCACGCGGAGGAATTTCCGCGCGCGACCGTGCCCGAGACGGCTTCGTTCAACGAGGCCAATCTCAGCGGCAAGCCGGCTTGGCTGCAGGCCAAACCTCTGCTTTCCGCCGAGGACATCCTGGACATCGACCGCCTTTATCGGCGCAGACTGCAATCGATGCTCGCCGTCGATGAAATGATCGAAAAGATCGTCGACGCCCTGCGGGCGCACGGTTTGCTCGACCACACGTACATCTTCTTTACCTCGGACAACGGTTTCCACTTGGGCGAGCACCGGCTGAAACTGGGCAAAGCCACCGCCTATGAAGAGGACATCCGCGTGCCGCTGATCGTGCGCGGGCCGGGAGTCCCGGCCGGCAAAACTCTGCCGCACCTGGCGCTCAACATCGACCTGGCGCCGACGCTCGCGGAGTTGGCCGGCATCGCCGCGCCGGCGTTCGTCGATGGCCGCTCGCTCGGGCCGCTGCTCACGTCTGCGCCGCCTTCTCCACACGCGTGGCGCGACGATTTTCTCGTGGAATTTTGGCCGCACCGGCCGGGCTACGCTGCGGTGCATGATCCCGGCTATGTCGCATTGCGCACCCGGGATCATCTTTATGTGGAATACGGGACAGGGGAGAGAGAACTGTACGACCTGCGCGTCGACCCCGATGAGCTTCACAACGTCGTCAACGCGGTCAATCCCGGCGTGTTGGCGCAGTTGTCGAAGCGGGTGAACGAGCTTAAGCATTGCGCGGCTGAAACCTGCCGGCACGGCACCGCCGGCTTGCTGTGACGGGACATCCCGCGGAAAAAAAACTTGTCAACGAGGGGCAATTCGATTACAACGGAGGGGAATGAAAAAAGGCGCCCTCGTCATCGACGTGCACCACCACTGGATGCCCGAGGAGCATTATCGCCGGCCGGAGTTGTACGTACGCCAAGACGAGGAAGTGGTTCACGACGCCGATCGTTTTCGCATCCACCGCGCCGGCGTGCAACTCTTCTCCCCGCCCAAGATGACCGCGCGCATCGACGAGCAGATCAAGGCGATGGACCGCGCCGGCGTCGACCAGGCGGCGCTCCACGTCGGCGTGTGGCTCGACTGGGTGGATCTCAAGGCCGCGCGCCTCATCAACGACCGAATGGCGGAGATCGCGGCGCAGCATCCCGGCCGCATCATCCCGCTGGCGCACGTGCCGCCGCTCGAGGCCGAAGGCGCCAAGGAGTTGCGTCGCGCCGTGGTCGAACTCGGCTGCAAGGGCGCCGCGATCAATACCCACGTCGGCGGCATTCTGCTCGACGACGAGCGGCTTTATCCTTTTTATCGCGCCGTGTCGGATCTCGACGTTCCGATTCTGGTTCATCCGGCGGCGGAAATCCCGCTCGCCCATCCGCACGGCATGGAGCAGTTCAATCTCACGCGCAATCTCGGCCGCGCGTTCGACACCACGATCAACATCGCCCGCCTGATGCTCGGCGGCACGCTCGACCGTTTCCCGAATTTACGTTTCGTCTTTTCCCATATGGGGGGCGCATTTTTCGCCATCAAGAACCGGCTGAATCCGGCTTACTTCGACAAGCGCGCCAGAGGTTTTTTCGAGCAGTACAAACGGCGCATCTTTGTCGACACCGCGCCGCCTTTTTGGAGTCCGGAAGAAATTCGCTTCGCCGTCGCGATGATGGGCGAGAGCCAGGTCTTGATGGGGAGCGATTTCCCCACGATCGATCTGCTTCGAGACGCGGTCAAAATCGTGCAAAAGGCGAAGACGACGGCGCAAGTGAAGAAAAAAGTCCTGGGCGAGAATGCGCGGAAACTCTTCCAATCGGCTCCTAAACCGGCTGCCAAAAAAGGAGAATGACGTGGCCGAGCCCGAGTCTCCTGAAAACAAGCAGGTTCAGAGTAAGCAGGATTCATGGTGGGAATTCTGTCCGATCTGCGGCGCGAAGCTCGTCGATCGGAAATGCAAATTTGTCTGCTCCAATCCCGAGTGCCATTATTTTCAAAGCTGCAGCGAGTTCGATACCTAGCGAAGCCTGGTTTCGAGGTTTCTTTTACCCATGGCTAAGACGGCCGGAATTATTATTATCGGCAACGAGGTGCTGTCGGGAAAGACGCAGGATACCAATTCCCATTACCTGTGCCGCGAGTTGCGCGCGTTGGGCGTGGAGCTCAGGCGCATCCTCGTGATTCCCGACGAGATCGAGCTGATCGGCCGGGAGGTCGCAGCTTTCGCGCGCGAATTCGATTTTGTCTTCACTACGGGCGGCGTCGGCCCGACGCACGACGATGTGACGATGGCCGGCGTCGCCCACGGCTTCCGCGTGAAAGTCATTCGCCATCCGCAACTGGAAAAGCGGCTGCGCGAGCGTCACGGGCAAAACATGAACGAGGCGCGGCTGCGCATGGCCGAAGTGCCGGAAGGCGCGGAGCTCGTCGGCGACTGGTCGCTTTACGGCCCGGTGCCGAAATTCAGGAACGTTTACATTTTTCCCGGCATTCCAAAGGTGATGCAGGATCGCTTTCAAGCGATCAAGGAACGTTTCCGCGAGGCGCCTTATTTTTTAAGAGTCGTTTATTCGAGAGAAGGCGAAGGGGTTATTGCCTCGATTCTGAACGATCTGCTCGCAAGCTTTCCCGATCTTCTGCTCGGCTCTTACCCCGTGCTGGACAATCCGGACTACCGGGTGAAGGTGACTCTGGAATCGAAAGACGCGACCTACCTGGATCAGGCCTTTCAGAAACTTCTCAGCGCGTTGCCGCAGGGCTCCATCCTTCGGACCGAGGGCGGTTGACGGTGGCGGAAGAATCCTGGGGAAAACTGCCGCCGTTCAAGCCAGCCGCGCTGCCGCGTTTTCCCGGACTCCTCGCCGCTCTGGGTCCTGGCGTGGTTTTTCTCGCCCTGGCGCAGGGCAGCGCCGAGCTGATCTGGTGGCCGTACATCATCGCGAAATACGGCCTCACGTTTCTCTTTCTGCTCATTCCGGCCTGCCTGCTGCAGTTTCCCGTCGTCTATGAGATCGGCCGCTACACGATGCTCACCGGTGAGAGCATCTTCCAGGGATTCATTCGCCTGAACCGGTTTTTCGCCGCCTTCCTCTGGATCCTCATGACCCTTTCGTTTCTCTGGTTCGGCGCCTTTGCCGCGGCCGGCGGCACTTCTCTCGCGGCGTTGACGGGAATCCCGGCGGGCTGGAGCGCGCGCGGCCAGACGCTCTTTTGGGCGTATGCCACGATGCTGGTTTTTTTCTCCGCGATCATTTTGAGCAAGGTCGTCTATCGTCTCGTCGAAGCTTTCATGTGGGGCGTTTCGATCGTAACCTTGGTCGGTCTCGTCTGGGCGAGCGCCCAGCCGGACGTCGTGGCGATGTTGCCGGCATTTCTCAAAGGCTTGTTCATTCCCCAATCGCCCATGCCGCGTCCATGGGATCCGGCGGACGCGACGAAGCTGCTCACGGCGATCACTTTCGCGGGCCTCGGCGGTTTCTGGACGCTTTTTTATTCCTACTGGACGCGCGACAAGGGAGTCGGAATGGCGCACTACATGGGACGCATCACCGGACCGGTCACGGGAAAACCGGAAACGATTCCGAACGCCGGCTTCATCCCGAGAGAAGAGGCGAATCTTGCCGACTTGCCTCACTGGAAGCGCTTCATGGTTTGGGATGTCGGTATCGGCGTCGGCGGCAACCTCCTGACGACCTTGATGACGTGCCTCCTAGCCTACGCACTGCTGCATCCGAGAGGGCTGCTGCCGCAGGGCTACGAGCTGGCGGTGGTCCAGAGCCGTTTTTTCGAGGTGAGTTGGGGATGGATCGGAAGAGTAATTTTTTTGATCGTCGCCGCGGCGTTTCTCTCCGACACCTGGCTCGCCACCGTGGACGCGGTGAGCCGTATTCACACCGACTGCGTCTGCGCGTTCTTTCCGGCGGCGCGAAAAATTCCGGTCCGCTCATGGTATCTTATTTTCCTTTTTCTTCTTACCGGGATTACTTCCGTAACTGTCCTGGCGAGCGAGCCGGCGCGCCTTATTTTGCTCTCGGCGGTGATCGGATTTATCGGGACCGTGATCTATTCCATCGCCCTGATCGTGCTGAACCACGTTTATCTGCCGCGCCATCTTCCCGCGGCCGCGCGGCCGGGGAAAATTAATCTCGGCTTTCTTGCCGTGTCCTGTTGCGCCTACGCCGCACTGGCGGTCGCATATCTGCTCGCCCAGTTGGGATTTTTTTAGAGGGGCCGGGGGGCTAAAAAAGCCCGCCATTGCCGATCTCCCAACCGAGGTACAGCCCGAAAGCGGCGCTTGCGAGTCCCGCCGCCAGGCGGATCCAGTGGTTGAGCGCGGTGAATCTCTGCGCCGTGAGGATGAATGGCAGGCCGATCAAGCTGCTGAGCACGAGCATCCCGCCGACGGAGCCGAAGCCGAAGATCACGATGTAAAGCAGCCCCGCCCACGGCGACGGGATCGTCGTCAACACCAGCAGCATCAGCGCCGCGCTGCCGGCCAGACCGTGAACCATGCCGACGAAAAACGGCTTGCGCATCGATTTGAACGGATGCGGGTGAGCGTGGCTTTCTTCCTGGGCTCCGTGGACGTGGAAGTGGGCGTGCGTCTCCGGATTGTGGGCGTGCGTATGCAGGTGGATTTTCTCGGTTCGGAACGAGCGCCATAAAATATTTGCTCCGAGGATGAGCAGCATCACTGCGACGAGAAATTCCAAGCCCAGCGCCAGGCGCGGCGGAATCGTCAGACGAAGGACGATCACCAAGACGCCGACGACAAACAGCGTCGCGGTGTGGCCCAAACCCCAGAAGGCGCCGATGAGCGACGCCCACTTGAGGCTCTTATGCTCGCTCACGATCGTAGATACCGCGATCAAATGGTCCGCATCCAGAGCGTGCTTGATGCCCAGGATCAAGCCGAGACCGAATGCGGCGTACAGAGTCGGTTCCATGGTTTTAAACTTCTTGCAGGCCGGTCAAAACGTCCCAGATGCGAGGCGCGCGAGAACCGATCCTTCGACTTCGCTCAGGACAGGCGAGCGCAGGCGTACTCTTTTCAGTACGTCGAGCGAGACGGATCGAAGCGCAACGAAGCAGGTGGGCGTTTTCAGCGGCCTGCCAAAGGTTGGCCGGTTTGCGTGCCGATCCACACTTCACCCCCCTCGAACACTTCCTTTTTCCAGATCGGCACGGTCTTCTTGATTTCCTCGATCGCGAAGCGGCAAGCTTGAAACGCGTCGTCGCGGTGCGCGGCCGAGACGGCGATGATCACGCTGGGCTCGGTGATCTGGACCGGACCGATTCTATGCGTGATCGCCATGCGCTCGATCTTCCAGTTTCTCTTCGCTTCCTCGCCGATTCGCGCCAGCTCTTTTTCCGCCATCTCGGGATAAGCTTCGTAATCCAGCGCGATGACCTTGCGCCCTTCGTTGTTGTTTCTCGTCGTGCCGATAAAAGTGGCGATGGCGCCGGCCGATGGATGGGTGACGTACGTCACCAGTTCTTGCAGATTGATCGGCTCGCGCACGACGCGGAACATCTCAGCCCCCGCTCACGGGAGGGACGAAGGCGACTTCGTCCCTCTCCTTCAGCGCATGGTCCGGATTGACGTAATTCCGGTTCACCGCGTAGAGGAGCCGCATATCCACCGGCGCCAATTTCGGGTACTCGTTTTTCAGCGCCTGCCAGAGATCCGCGACCGTGCTGCCTTCCGGGATTTCTTTCGTCACCTCGCCGACGCCGGCGCGCTCGCGCAGGATCGCGAAGAATTTGACTTTGATTTTCATTTTCCCTGGAGCTGAGAGACCAGGTGACCCAGCTCCGGCAAAACGAGGCGGCGCATCGCCAGCTCGACCGCGCCCTTGGAGCCCGGCAGCGAGATCAGCACTTTCCCCTGCGCCGCGCCGGCGACGGCGCGGCTCATCATCGCCGCCGAGCCGATATCCTGATAGCTCAAAAAACGGAAGATTTCGCCGAAACCGTCCAGGCGCTTGTCGAGCAGCCCGGCGATCACTTCGTAGGTCCCGTCGCGCGGCGCGATGCCGGTGCCGCCGTTGACGATCACGGCCTCGATTTCTCCATGGGTCAATGTTTGCTTGAGCAGAGACTCGATCTCGGCGGGCTCATCTTTGACGATCCGATAACCGGCAAGCCGGTGGCCGTGCTCGCCCAGAAGAGTCTTGATGAGCTGTCCGCTTTGGTCGGTGGACTCATCCCGCGTGTCGCTCACCGTGAGCACGAAACAACCGACGCTCCTCTGGCCTTTTTCCTTGTGCTCGGCGACGGACACGCGAAAAACCTTTCCGAAAGCAAAATTGACTATAACAGCGGCGATGGTCGAATTCAAATCAGCTTTTGAAGCGAAATAAGACCAGTTGCACAGCTTTTGTAGGGCAATTAAGATGGTTTTATGGGGGCAGAAAAAGGTCCGTTCTCTCTCTACGTCCACATTCCTTACTGCGCCGCCAAGTGTCCTTACTGCGATTTCAACGTCCACGTCGTCGCCACGATTCCGGAGCGGGAATACTGCGCCGCGTTGCTGAGAGAATTGCAATTTTATGCGCAATCGGAACCGTGGCGCGGCCGGGAGCTGAAGAGCGTTTTCTTCGGCGGCGGAACGCCCTCGCTGTTCGCGCCGCGAAGTATCTTTGGTCTTCTCGAAGCGGCAGCGGCGTTGTTCGGCTTTACCGGCGATATCGAAATCACGCTAGAGGCGAATCCCGGCGCGGACGACCGGAAGAATTTTTCCGGCTATCGCTCGTGCGGCGTCAACCGTCTCAGCCTCGGTGCGCAGTCGTTTCAACCCCATTTGCTCAAGTTTCTCGGCCGTCTTCACTCGGCGGATGAAACCTGCGAAGCCTTGAGCGCGATCCGCCGTGCCGGCTTCGAGAATTTTAGTCTCGACTTGATTTACGGCAGCCCGGGACAGTCGCTGACCGATCTGCAAGCCGACCTGGCGCAATCATTGAGCTTTGCGCCGCCGCATCTCTCCGCCTACAACTTGACGATCGAAGAGGGGACGCCGTTTCAGCGCCAACTGCGCGCCGGCGCGATTCGGCCTTTGCCGGAGGATGAAGAGATCGCGATGGCCGAGCTGATCGAGGAAACGCTCTCGGACGGCGGGCTGGCTCGCTACGAAATTTCCAACTACGCCAAGCCCGGGCGGCAGTCGACGCACAACGGCGTCTACTGGCAGGGCGGCGACTACCTGGGAATCGGCGCGGGCGCGCACTCTTATACGAGCGCGGAGCGCAACGGCGTCTTCGGTTACCGGTGGCACGATGAAAAAAATCCGGCTCGGTATATGGCAATGGTCAAGCAGAAAGGAACGGCGGCAGTCGAGAGCGAGCGGTTGGACTGCGCCCAAGCGGCGGCTGAATTCATGTTCATGGGTTTGCGAATGATGCGGGGCGTTTCCACCGAGCGGTTTTTCCGCCGCTTCGGAAAAAAGCCGGTGGAATTTTACCCGCAGGTCGCCGCCTGGACGGAAGAAGGCCTCATGGAGCATGAAGAGGGCCGGCTGCGCCTCACGCGCCGAGGACTCATGGTCGCCAACGAGATTTTTGTCGCCTTTATTTGATTATGCGCATCCGCCGCCGCGTCACGATCGAAGCCCCGTCGGAAATGGTGTGGGACGTCATCACGGACCTCGGCCGCGCGCGCGAGTGGGCGCCGGGCTTCGACGATTATCCTTTCATTACTCCCGACTGGCCCAAGCCAGGAGCCCGGGCGACCTGGCGCTATCACGCCGGGCCGCTCCGTTTTGACTTTCACCTGACCTTGACCGAGTCGGTCCGCGGCAAGGCGCTTCAGATCGCCAACCGGAGCGTCTTCGGCGAAGG
>DASXRG010000163.1:0-5879 GCA_036506735.1 Binatia bacterium
TTGAGCTTGTCTTCCCAGTTGCCCGTGCCCATCGACAGCGCGACGCGCTGGCCGACGGGATAAACGATCAACCCTTCCGGGGAAACAAAACGGATCTCGGATAGCGCAAACGGCTCTTTCGCCATCAGGTCGTTCAAGCGCAGCGCCTCTTGAATCCTCTGCCGGGTCGTAAAGGCGCTCGGATAGCGCAGGTCATCCTGCTTGAGCCCGGTCAGCAGCGGGAGATCGGTTCTTTCGCCGTCCTCCACCGCCTTGAAAATGACTCCGTCGCGGTCGACGTAGTAAAGTTTACCCAGGGCCGCGATCGCCTTGGCCTCGCGCTCTTCGACCTCGATGACCACGCGGCGGGGAAACTCGCGGCGGACCAACACCCGGCCCACCCATGGATTGCGCGCCACTTTTTTTTCTATCGCCTCCGGATCGACGCGCCAGATGCTCACCCCGTGGCTCAAGCCGGCCATCGCGACGATCTCGCTGCCGCCGACTTTTTCTCCGCCCTTCACCTTGATCTCGCGCACGGAAAAGATTTCGTGATTGAGAAAACCGTCGCCGGCTCGAGCGGCGACCAGGATGGCGCGCGGCCAGTCGATAGAGAGAAAGAGCGCAGCCAGCGCGAGGCCGAGAACCATCTCGATCGCCAGGCGAATGCGGCCGCCTTTGGCCTCTGCCTTTTTGTTGCCCTTACGCGACGGAAACAATTTCATGATTCCGGCTTACCCTCGGGCCATTCGCCCAGGAAACGGACCTCGGGCCAAAGCTCGACGCCGAACTGCCGCTGCACCTCGGCGCGCGCCAGCTCCATGAGGCGCCGCACGTCTTCGGCGCGCGCGCCGCCGAGATTGACGATGAAATTCGCGTGGCGCTCTGATATTTTCGCGTTGCCGATGTGCTTTCCTTTCAGCCCCGCCGCTTCGATCAGCCGGCCGGCGAAATCGCCGGGCGGATTGCGAAACATGGAGCCGGAGTTGGGATAGCCGGCGGGCTGGCTCTTTTTTCTCCGGCCTACCAGCTCGCGCACTTTCGTGCTGACTTCCTCCGCGTCCCTCTTTTGCAGCCGCATGCCGACCGCGGTCACGATCGTTCCGGGCGGGAGATTGGAATTGCGGTAGGTAAAAACCATCTCGTTCCGGCTGAGTTTCACGGCGTCTCCCTTGAGCGTGATTCCCTCGACGCCCTCGACGATCTTTTCCATCTCGGAGCCGTAGGCGCCGGCGTTCATGACGAGCGCGCCGCCGACGCTGCCCGGTATGCCTTCGGCGAACTCCAAACCGGCGTAGCCCCGGCGCGCGGCCTCGCGCACGAGCTGGGTCACGGCGTATGCGGCGCCGACCTGGACGAACGAGTGATCGCGCTCCTCGCGCCACGCGATGCGCTTGAACTCGCCGCCCAAACGGAGCACGGCGCCGCGCACGCCTAAATCGCCTACCACCACGTTGCTGCCTTTGCCCAGGAGAGAAACGGGGACTCGATGCAGGTCGAGGAGCCGCAGCGCCTCGCCCAGCGCCGCGCCGTTCTCCACGTCGAGAAAATAATCGGCGGGACCGCCGATCTTCATCGTCGTGTAACGCGCGAGCGGCTCATCGATTTTCACTTTCAATCCCAAGACCGCACTCAGGGCATGCGATAACGATGTGCCGGTTTCTTGTTCCATGGCGGCCAGCATTCGATCTTCAATTCAACATTCGAAACTCACCCTTCGAGAACCTCAGGGTGACCCTGAGCAACGTCGAATGGGTCAAAATTCAAAATTTACTTTCCGAGCGCTTGCACCAATTTCTCTCCGACTTTATAAATGTCGCCCGCGCCGAGGGTGAGCACGATGTCGCCCCGCTTCAGCTTCGCGAGCAGCCTTTTTTCAATTTCTTCCTTGTCCGCGGCGTATTCGATTTCGGCGTGGCCGCGCCGCTTGATCGCGTCGTAAAGTGTTTTCCCCGACGTCCCTTCGATCGGCTCTTCGCCGGCCGGATAAATCTCCGTGAGAATCAGCCGGTCCGCGCCTTCGAACGCGGCGAGAAAATCGTCGAACAGATCGCGCGTCCGGCTGTAGCGATGGGGCTGAAACACGACCGTGAGCGGCCGCTTCCAGCTGTCGCGAATCGCCTGGATCGTCGCCTGCACCTCGACCGGGTGATGGCCGTAATCGTCGATCACGAGGATACCGGCCGGCTCGCCTTTGACTTCGAAGCGGCGGTGAATGCCCGTGAAGGACTCCAGCCCCGCGGCGATTTTTCCGAAGGGAATTTCCAGCTCGTCGGCGGCGGCGATCGCGGCCAGGGCGTTGAGCGCGCTGTGCCGTCCGGGCGACCTGAGCCGCAGCCGGCCCCGCTGCGCCGTGCCGCGCTTGACGGAAAACTCGACGCCCATCGGGTGCAACTGGAGATCTTGCGCGGTGTACTCGGCGTCGGGGGAAAATCCGTAGGTGACGAAGCGCTTCTTGACCTTGGGCACCAGCGCGCGCACGTTGGGATGGTCGAGGCACAGGACCGCGAGACCATAGAACGGCACCTTGTTGATGAAATCGAGAAAGCTATCCGTCAGGCGGTCCATCGTCTGGTAAAAGTCCATGTGCTCGCGATCGATGTTGGTGACGACCGCGATCGTCGGCGAGAGCAATAGAAAAGTTCCGTCGCTCTCGTCCGCCTCGGCGACGAGAAAGTCGCCCTGCCCGAGCCGCGCGTTGCTGCCGAGAGCCCGGACTCTGCCGCCGATGACCATCGTGGGGTCGAGCCCGGCGGCGCTGAGAATCGCCGCGATCATCGAGGTCGTGGTGGTCTTGCCGTGGCTGCCGGCGACCGCCACGCCATATTTCATTCGCATCAGCTCGGCCAGCATCTCGGCGCGCGGGATGACGGGAATGCTGCGCCGGCGCGCTTCGAGCACTTCGGGATTCGAGTATTTGACCGCGGTGGAAATCACCACGACCGACGGCTCGCCGCGCAGGTTCGCGTCACGGTGGCCGAGAAAAATCTCCGCGCCCAAAGAGGCGAGCCGCTGCGTCGCCTCGCTCTCGCGCAGGTCCGAGCCGGTGACCGAGTAGCCCAGATTCAGCAAGACCTCGGCGATGCCGCTCATGCCGATGCCGCCGATGCCGACGAAGTGGACCCGGTGTTTTTTCTCAAACATAAAAACACGTTCAAATCGCTCAAATCGTTTCAGTTGTTCAAACCGTTGAACCGCTTGAACGGATTGAACGACTTGAACTCATTATTTTTCGACCAACGCATAGCATTCATCGACAATTTTTTTCGCCGCATCGGGACGGCCGAGCCGCTTGGCCGCCTGCGCCATCGCCGCCAGGCGCGCCCGATCCTGATAGAGAGCGCGAACGCGCGCCGCGAGCTTGCCGCCGTCGAGCTGGCGATCGAGGATCATTTCCGCCGCGCCGCGGTCTCTCAGCACCTCCGCGTTCAGGCGCTGATGATCGTAAGCGGCGTAAGGATACGGAATGAGAATCGCCGGTTTGCCAAAGACGGTCAGCTCGGCGATCGTCGCCGCCCCGGCGCGGCAGACGACGAGATCGGCGCGCGCGTAGGCCTCGTCCATGCGCTCGATGAACGGCAGAACCTCCGCGTCGAAAGACCCCGCGCCGTAGGCCTCCCTGACCCACTTGATGTCCACCTGTCCGGTCTGATGAATGATGCGAATCTCCCCATCCAAATCTTGCAGGCCCTTGAGCATCTCCACCGTCGATTGATTGATGTGGCGCGCGCCCTGGCTGCCGCCGAAAACCAGCACCGTGAACTTCGCGTCCTTGCGGACTTGCGGCAGGGTCGACCAGCGCACCGGATTGCCGGTCTCGATCACGCGGCGTCCGGAAAAATATCGCGCGGTGCCTTCGTACACGGTAAAGACGCGCTCGACGATTTTTCCTACAATCCGGTTCGCGAGTCCGGGGCGCAGGTTCAACTCCATCACCGCGCAGCGAATCCCCATCGTCTTGGCGGCGAGCAAAAACGGACCGGACGAATATCCGCCGACGCCGATGACGCAATCGGGCGCAAAGCGCTTGACGATGCCGAGCGACTGAAAAAATCCGGCCGGGATGCCGTAGAGCGCTTGAATCATGCCGCGCAGCCCGCGGCCTTTCAGTCCTCGCACGGGAATCGTCTCCAGGGGAAAGCCCGCCGCGGGTACCGCCCGGCTTTCGATGCCGATTTTTGTGCCGACGAATAAAATCTCCGTCATCGCGTCTCGCTTGCGAAATTCTTGCGCCACGGCCAGGGCGGGGAAGAGGTGGCCTCCGGTTCCCCCGCCGGCCATAATCACTCGCACGTTCACCGTCTCCCACGCGACAAACTGAGCAGCATCCCCGCCTCGATCAAGTTCATGACCATCGCCGACCCGCCGTAGCTGATAAACGGCAGCACGAGACCTTTGGTCGGCATCAGCCCCATGACGACCGCCATATGAATCAGAGCTTGCAGCCCGAGCAGCGCCGTCAAGCCGAAAGTCAGTTGCTGGCTGAACGGCTCTTCGATTTTCCCCGCCAGGCGCAGCCCGCGCACGATGATGACCGCGAAGAGCGCCAGCACCGCGAGCGCGCCGATCAGTCCCATCTCTTCGCCGATCACGGAGAAGATGAAGTCCGTGTGCGCCTCCGGCAGATACAGCATCTTCTGCCGGCTCTCGCCCAGACCGCGGCCCCAAAGCTGCCCCGAGCCGAATGCGATGTACGACTGGATGATTTGAAAGCCGCTCTTGGAAGCGTCGCGCCAGGGATCGAGAAAAGTCATCAGTCGGCGCATGCGGTACTCCGCGCCCATCACCGCGACCGCGACGACCGGCAAAGCCGATAGACCGATCAGCGCGAGATGGGACGACTTGGCGCCGGCGACGAAAAGCATGAGAATGAGCAGCAGGCCGAGAGTCAGCGCGGTGCCGAGATCAGGCTCCATGACGATCAAGCCGAGGAAAAGACCGCCGACCACGAGGTGAGGCAGAACCCCGACGGCAAAGCTGTTCATCTTGTCGGTCTTTTTTGCCAGCGAATGGGCCAAGTAAAGCACGAGCGAGAGTTTGGCCAGCTCGCCGGGCTGAAACGCGAAGCCGCCCAAGCTGAGCCAGCGGCGCGCGCCGCCGCGCACGACGCCGATTCCCGGAACCAAGAGCACGACCAACAAGAGCAGGACGAGCGCCAACAGTGGATAGGCGAGCCGGCGGTACGTCGCGGCCGGAATCGCCGCAGTGATCAGGAGCAGCACGAGCCCGACCCCCGCGGCGATGAACTGCTTGCGGAAGAAATAGGTCCCGTCGCCGAAACGCTCCTGAGCGTAAAGATAGCTGGTGCTGAGCACCATCGTGATGCCGACCGCCAAAAGGGCCGCGACGGCGAAAAAGATCCACCCGTCGACGGCGATCCTGTCCTTCATAGTTCCTGCACCAGCGATTTGAAGCGCTTTCCTCTCTCCGTGTAATCGCGGAACTGATCGAAGCTGGAGCAGGCCGGAGAAAGGAGCACGACGTCGCCGGAACGGCTGCTCTGATCGGCCTCGCGCACCGCCGCCGCGAGATCTTCCACGACGACCGTCTCGGTCAGATGGCCGAGCGCGGCGCGGATTTTTTCTTTGGCCGCGCCGAAGAGAATGAGTTTTTTTACGGTGCGGCGGATCTCGGGCTCGAGCGGCGCGTAATCGCCGCCTTTATCGACGCCGCCGGCCAACAGCAAGACTGGCGCCGAGAAGCCGGCCAAAGATTTCACTACAGCGCCGACGTTGGTGCCTTTGGAGTCGTTAAAGTAGCGCACGCCGTTTTTCTCGCGGACAAATTCGAGCCGGTGCTCGAGGCCGGCGAATTCGTCGATGACTTTTTGAATCGCCGCCGCGTCAACGCCCGCCGCCTTGGCCGCCGCCGTGGCGGCCATGACGTTCTCGACGTTGTGC
>DASXRG010000164.1:0-22352 GCA_036506735.1 Binatia bacterium
GTTCGAAGTGATCGGCCCGGAATTCGACGAACTGACCTCGCCTCATCGCGCCCTCGAAGACGAGGTCATGGACTTCGCTTTCGAAAAAGCCCAATCCGTCGCCAGAAAGAATCCTCACAGCATCGTCATCGGCAGCGACACGATGATCCTGCTGGAGGGAAAAAAAATCGGCAAACCCGATGGCGCGGCTCATGCGAGGCAAATCCTCGGCGCGCTTGCAGGCAAAACCCATCGCATTTTCACCAGCATCGCCATTCTCGACGGCCTGGGCGGTCCGGGTCTCAAAACCGTGGAAGAAGTCCGCGTGAAAATGCGCGGCTACTCCGATGACGACATCGAGCGCTATCTCTCGCGCAACGAGTCGCTGGACAAAGCGGGCGCCTACTCGATCCAGGGGGCGGGCCGCGATCTGATCGAATCGATCGACGGCGATTACCTCGCCGCGGTCGGTCTGCCTTTGAAGCCGGTCGCCGATTATCTGACCCGCCGCGGTCTATCCCTTCCGTTGGACGTCGAGAAGCTCTACGCCGATAAATCGTTCTTCAATTGGCGAGATTTTTCCTGACCTCGCGCGGCGGCGCGCCTTTAACTCCTGCGGTCCAAGTGCCATCATCAATCGCATCGACGGAAAGGAGCGATCTATGAAATCAACTTCATGGTTTACCCGGTTCGCCAGATGGTGCGCGCACGCGACCGGCCATCCGGCGGCGTTCATCCTTGCCGTGACCGCTATTATCGTGTGGGCCGTCACCGGCCCGCTCTTCGGCTTCAGCGACACCTGGCAACTGGTGATCAATACGGCGACGACCATCATCACCTTTCTCATGGTCTTCATCATCCAGAACACGCAGAACCGCGACACCGCCGCGATACAGGTGAAGCTCGACGAACTGATTCGCACCTTGAAGGGCGCGCACAACGCGCTCCTCGATCTCGAAGAGCTCGACGAGGGTGATATCGAGCGTATTCGCGGCACCTACCGAAAGCTGGCGTCGCTCGCCCGCAAGGACATCGGCGAGTTGCTCGACGCCGATCTGGCCAACGTGAAGAAAAAGAAATGAGACAGCGCTCGCGCGGACCGAAGCCGCGCCGCTTGACAACCGGAGGCCAACATCTGATAGGTTCGTCCGGGTTGAAATCATCTCATTCTTAAGGAGACATTCATGATCATCGACATTCACAACCACATCGTCGCCGGCGGCGAGCTCGGCGCTTACCAGGCGGGCTTGATCGCCAGCGCCGGCTTTCACGGCAAAGGGAGTCCGGGCGTGACCGAGGATTCGATCAAGCGCGCGCGCTGGCGCGGCCACAGCCACTCGGAAGTTCTGAAAGAGGTCGGCACCGACTGGGCGTTCATCTCGCCCCGGCCCTATACCATGATGCATTCGATGAAGCCGGAAAAGATCGTCCACTGGTATTGCGAGGCGGTCAACGACACGATCGCGCTGCAGGTGAAGATGGAGCCGGCCCGCTTTCGCGCCATCGGGGGCCTGCCGCAGTGCGGCGGAGCGAGCCCGAAAAATACTTTCGACGAGCTCGACCGCTGCGTCAAAGACCTCGGCTTCGTCGGCATCATGGTCAATCCCGACCCCGGCGAAGGCGACGGCCAGACGCCGGGCATGGGGGATGAGTACTGGTACCCGCTCTACGAAAAGCTCGTGCAGCTCGACGTCCCGGCGCTGATTCACGGCGCGAGCTGCCGCAACCAGCGCGAATCGTTCCACAGCCATTTCATCACCGAGGAGGGCATCGCGATCATTTCGCTCTTAAGCTCCAAGGTCTTCGACGATTTTCCCAAGTTGAAGCTGATCATCTCGCACGGCGGCGGGCCGGTCCCGTATCAGGTGGGACGCTGGCGCTCGCAGCTCCGCGGACCGAACGACACGGAGAATTTCGACGAGCGGCTGAAAAAACTCTACTTCGACACCGCGCTCTACAACGTCGAATCGCTCGAGCTGCTGTTCAAGATAGCCGGTCCGGAGCGCTGCCTGTTCGGCACCGAGCGGCCGGGCGCCGGCTCGAAAAAAGACCCGCGCACGGGCCGCTGGTACGACGACGTGCGGCCGATGATCGAGAGCATCGGCTGGCTCAAGGCCGAGCAGAAGGAGCAGATTTTTCACGGCAACGCGGAAAAAGTTTTTGGCAGATTCAAGGCGTGAGCGGCGAATGCTCGCCGCTCGCTGACCCATGACCGTTTCCCCCGAACTCAGTTGGAGCCTGCAAATCGGCTCGGGGGTCTTCTGGACCCTGGTTTATATCCTGATCATCAGGCTGGGGTTTCGCGATAAGACCTACGGCATGCCGATCGCGGCGCTATGCGCCAACGTCTCCTGGGAATTCATTTTTTCGTTCATCTACCACCACCAGCCGCCGCAAAATTACGTCAACGTCGTTTGGTTTTTCTTCGATCTCCTGATCGTCTATCAAGCGCTCCGCTTCGGCAGGGCCGAGTTCAGCCGGGATTTGCCGGCGCGCCTTTTTTATCCGACATTTTTTTTAACGCTGGTTTTAAGCTTCTGGGCCGTGCTGGCCGTCACCGTCGAGTTCAAGGATTGGGACGGCAAATACGCGGCGTTCGGACAGAACCTGATGATGTCGGTTCTGTTCATTTCGATGCTGCTCCGGCGCAGAGACGTGAGCGGCCAGTCGATTTACATCGCGTTCTTCAAGCTGTTCGGCACGCTGTTGCCGTCGATCCTGTTTTACCTCCGGTTCCCTTCCTCCATCCTGCTGAACTATCTCTATATGTCCATCTTCATTTTCGATCTGATTTACGTCGCGATGCTCTACGAAAAGCACCGGGAGCTCGGTCTCAACCCTTGGAAAAGATTCTGAGGCCCGAAGCCGGGGAGGCGGAAGCGCCTATTGGCAGCGGGTTCGGGCTGTGGTATGTTGCGCTCACTTTATCTTGGGGTCAGGAGCGTCGAAGATCGAGTGGGTAAGCGCCGTTTCTTTTTCTTCTGCCGGGCTCTCGTACTGCCGCTGGTTTTTCTCTCTTGCGCCGACATCCGCATTCCCACGGTTCCCGACTACGCGCTCGAACGAAAGGTTGCGGACGAAGCGTCTCCGATTCTGCGCGTGACGGACGATAGAAACGAGGCGCCGAATTATCGTATCCGGCTCTCCAAGTTCCCGCGGCCGGACGTTTTGGGAATGAGCGTCGGCGATCGCAGCATTTATATCAACTACACCCTCGCGCGCCTCGCTTTCCAAAACCCCTACCACCGTTGGCTGTTGCGGCAGATCCTGGCGCACGAGATCGCCCACGAAATAGCCGGCCATAGCGACGGCAAGGAGGCGCCGGTGTTTGACCGATCCGGGCCGCACGAGGGCGTGACGCCGGAGGAGATCGGGCTCCCGGCCGAGGCGCGATTCCAAAACTATTCCATGGAGAAGGAACTCGAGGCCGATCTCAACGGCATGAAATATTGGCAGGCGCTCCGGTGGGATTGCCGGATTTGGGTACAGATCCTGGAAGATTTTCAGCGGCAAAATTACGCCGGCGATACCCTGCATCCAACCGACGTCCGGCTGGGCCAGGCGTTGCAAGCCTGCCCATAACCGCGGCCCGCGAGTCTCCGCCGACCACGAGCAAAAATTTTACCCAGCCTTGCCCGACTGAACGTCCAGCACTTTCACGTGAAAGTTCAAAGTTTTCCCCGCCAGCGGATGGTTGAGATCTAAAATCACGCTCTCGTCTTTGATCTCATGGATGCGCAGCGGAAACTCTTCTCCCTGCGGCCCGCGCGCCTGGAGGGTCGTCCCCACGCGCAGTCCGTCGGCCGGAATCTGATTCTTGGGCACTTCCTTGAAGTATCTCGGGGTTGGCTGGGCCGTAGCCGTCTTTGGGCTCGATCCGGAGCGGTTTTTTTTGGGGAGCGCCGGCGCGAGCCGGAACGAGTTCGTTTATGCTTCGGCCCGCGGCCGTCGCTCCGGCCTCGCGCGGCGCTCGGGCGCCGCTGGGGCGAGCTCCAGGATGCGGTCGCGCGCTTCGAGCAAGGTCATCGCGACGTCGTCGGCGCCCGCGGCGCACAAGAGTTTCCGCTGCTCTTCGGCCTCGGTGAAGTCACCGTTCAAACCCCATCTCCCGACCAGAATTTTAAGACCGGGGAACCGCGCCCGGAATCTTCTTGTGAGATGCCGCGCCTGAGCGACGCCGCCGGGCGCAACCGCTCCGATGCATACCAGCGACGGTTTGTCGCGCCCGACCAGTTTTTCAAACTCTATTGCGGAGGCGTGACGCGCGATTTCAAGATCGCAACCGGCGCCGTCGAGCAGCCGCTTGAGCATTCGCAAGACGAGCTCGTCGCCCTGATCCCGAGCCGGAAAGGCCAGCACGCGGCTTTTCCGGAGATCGCCGTCCCGGTTCGAAGCGGCGGAGGCGCGCTCGGAATCGTCGGCGGGTTCGAAATCGGCGAACTCCATATCGTCGACGATCTCGTAAGTCGATTGGTAAACGAACTGCTCTTCGTCTTGCGCCAACTTGCCTTGCCGGTAGTCGCATTTGGCCTGATAGAGAGCGGGCAGAAGTATCTGATCGTAGATCTGCTCCGGCGGCTGATTCTTCAAGAATTTTTCCACGATGTCCGCCGCCTCGTCGTGATCGGACGCCAGTAGCCGCTGGTAGTAGCTGGTCTCCATTTGCATGACGGGCTCGTCGCTCATCAGCACGACGATGAATTGGAGCTGCGGGATATATTTCCCCAGCACGACGAGGCAGACGGTCATGGGCGTCGCCATCATGAGGCCGATCGGACCCCAAAGCCAAGTCCAGAACGCGACCGCTATCAGCAGCGCGACTTGCGACACGCCCGCGCTGTGGCCGTAAAGCAAAGGCTCCAGGATCATGCCGGTGCACAGCTCCAGCACGACGAAAAGCCCCACCACCGCCAGCGGCCAGATCCAGCCGGGAAAAACCGCGAGCGCCAGCGCGGACGGCAGCAGCGCGCCCAGCCACGGCCCGACGTAAGGGATGAAGCGCAATATTCCCGCGAGGAAACCCCAGAGGAGCGCATACGGCAGACCGAAAAGAAAAAGCCCGATCCCGATCGCCAGCCCGTACGTGCCGTTGATCAGCGATTGCATGAGCAGATAGCGGCTGATCCGCCGGCCGATTTCTTCCAACGCCTTGGTCGTGACGTTCATGCGGCCGTAGCCGACGAGCCGGATGATCCGGTTGCGCAGGTCTTCGCGGTCGATCAGCATGAAGATCACCAGAAACACGACCAGGCCGGCGCTGGTCCCGAACTCGACTAAGCCGCCGAATGGAATCGGCCAGGCCCTCGGCGGCGGCTGGGTTTCGGCGGCCGGCGTCCGTGGTTTCTTTCCCGCGACTCCGTCCTCTTTCCGAACGTTTTCCTTGATGTCCTCCACGGTCCTCTGCACTTTCTCCAGCGGGCCGCTTCGGGTCAACTGCCGCAGGTCGGTGATTTTTTCCGCGATGTTGTCCTTGTATTGCGGCAGCTCATCGGCGAACGAGGTGATTTGCCGCGCGGTGATCCAGCCGACGGCGCCGAGAAAGGAAAAGGCGATGAGGACGACGACGATCACCGAGGCGACGCGCGGCAGGCGCAATTCCTGCAAGCCATCGGCGATCGGGCTCAACAAAAAAGTCAGCAGTATCGCGAGCGCGACCGGAATCAAAACCGGTCGGGCCCAGTAAAGGAAAGCGAGCGTGCAGACGAGGCCGACCAGCAAAATCCAGGCCGGGACTGTTTCGCGAGCGGTGGGCAGAGCGGAATCGGTTCGCACGGTTCATTGAAGCAGATGAAATCGAGGCGGACAATAAGGGTAATTCCCCGAGTCACGCCCGATCCCTTTTGCAGAAAATCATGGTAGAATGCGTTCGTGAGGCAACGTCATCCGGTCGCGCTCGCTATCTTGTGCGCTGCGCTGACGGCCGGGTTCGCGCGCGCGGCGGTCGATCCGTTCGCGCCCATCGAGCAGCGGCAAAATCAGTTTCGCCAGCAGCAGCAGTTGGATCAGCTCCGCCGCGACCAGCAGATCAATCAGCTCCGGAACCAGCAGGAGGTGAATCGACTGCAGCAACAGATTAATGAAGCCGGGAGCCGCCCGACGGACCAGAGCCAACAGCAGCCGGACGTGAGCCGGCTGCAGCAACAGTTAAACCAATTGCAAAACGACCTGCAGCAGAAACAGATCAGGACCGAGCAGCAAATCAACCAGATCCAGCAGCAGTTGGACCAACGCAAGCGTGAGCAGCAGACGAAAGAACTTCAGCGCGAGCAGCGCATCAACGAGCAGCGGCGGCAGATGACGCTCGATGAAATCGAACGCGAAATAAGAAGTAAAACGGGGCACTAGACCTATTGGCTCAACGCCCGCGCGGGGGTCTCTCTCCGGGCCTATGCGATACGTCCGGTGTTACGCGGCACGAGAATCTTACGAGAAGTGTTGTTATACGCTTGATGTCCTCGTCCTCACGCATCGGCCCTGCAAGAAACCCCCACGCGGGCGTTGAGATGCAGTAGAAGAGCGCGCCTCCGCTTGAGTGTTTGTGCGAATCGACATTTTTATTTGCTTCTCAGGTTGGCCCAGTTGGTGAGCGTGATGAACAGCCCCGCCGCGCACAATCCGGCCCCGGTCAGATACATCCAGAAGTATCCCGCAACGTCCACCAGGGTGCCGGTGCAGAGCGCGCCGGCGCCGTTGGCCAAAGGGTAAGCGATCGAAAACGACGCCATCGACCGGCCGCGCCGCTGGGGGTGCGCCCGCTGGATTGCCAGCGCCAGAGTCGTCGCCGAGCCGATGGCGTTGCCGAGGGCAAAAAGAACTCCCGAGACGAGCACGAGCGCGAGGCCGGAGGCGAAGGCCAAAAGCATCAGGGCGAGCATTTCGAGGACGAATCCCGCCGCGACGGAAGGGCCGCCGCCGATCTTGTCGCCGACGCGGCCGAGAGCGGGCCGCGCCAACAGGCTCGTCGAGCCGCTCGCCACGAAATACCACGCGACGTTTTCGATTCCGATGGTCCGGGCGTAAAGCACCAGGAACGCGCTGACGGCAGGGTAAGTCAGGTTCAAACAGAAGAGCAGCACGGACGGCAACAAAACTTCCCGTTCAATGAGCGCGAAAGGATTCATCGGCGCCTTGCTCGCGCCGCCGGACGATGGCGGTGTGATCCTTGAACGGACATGCCGTCCTAAAATCAGGCTGGAGATCGCGCCGGCGAGCGCGAGCGCGCCGGATAGACCCATCACGACCGAAAAGCCGCCGAGCGGAGCGTCGATCAGCCAGAGCGCTATGGCGGGAAAAAGAATGCTCGCGCTGGATTGCACGCCGCTGTAGTAACCCGACGCTTCGGCGCGGCGCAGCGCGGGCGCGATCGAAGCGAGCAGGGCGTAGCCTCCGGTATTGAGCGCGGCCCAGCCGATGCCGCGGGTCGCGTTGGCCAGCATCGCGACCTCCGCGACAGGAATGAAGAACAGTGAAAGACTCGCGCCGAGAAGCAGGCAACCCGACGCGAGGACGCCCGCCTCGGTCCAGGTATCGGCGGAGTAGCCGATGAGCGGGCGCAGCAGCACGCTCGTGGTGGCGAAAGACGCGAGCACCAGGCCGACCATGAACGGCGAGGCGCCGAGATGAGTCACGTAGAGCGGGATCGTCGGCGTGAGCAACGCGCTGTGCGCATAGCCCAGCAACTGCGTCAGGCACAACAGAGCGAACGTCTGGCTCCAGATGGAATCGGGCTTGGCTGTCATCGTCGTGCGGATTCGAAGCTGCGCGCCAACCTTCCCATACATGAGAAAGCCGAAAAAATACACTCGCGGGCGGCGCAAATCGCGCGCGCGCAAGTCGGTCGGCCGCGCGGGCGCGCGGAAACAAAATTATCCGCTGGCAAAACGAGCGACTCTTCTGCTACAAAAGTCGTTGGATGATTCGGCCGGAGTACCGAGAGATGCTGCAAGGCCAGCACACGATTCTGGTCGTGTTGTGGAGCGTTTTCGTCGTCGCGATTTTTCTCTATCTTTGGATCGCGCATACTTTTCTGGCGCAGCGGCAATTGGCGCCGGGAAGCGCCTTTTCGCAGATCGCGCGGTTGTTGATGTGGTTGCTGGCGTTTTTCGATCTGGCCACCCTGATGTGGTGGAAGAGAAGGTTTCTTACCCGTGCGGCGATCCTCGGCGGCGTGAAGCAATACAAGCTGCTCCAGGCGCTGCAAGGGCATAAGGGGGCGGTCGAAGAGCGCTCGGCGGCGGTCGTCTCGTCGTACGTCACGAGCAAAATCGTCGCCTTCGCCTTGATCGAAGCGCTGGCGATTTACGGCTTTGCTTTGGTCCTGGTTAGCCGCTATTTCTTGGGCCAATACATTCTGTCGGTCGCCGGCGGTGTGCTGCTGCTGGTGGAATTTCCGTCCCGGCGTTTCCTCGAAGAACTTCTCGGCGCCGCGGAAAATTCAAAGTAAAAATTAAAAGCCTGCCCGGAAAAATACTCGGGCCGGCAGAGCGCCGGGGGGGATCGGCTACGGCCGGGCCGCGGACGGCTCGTGCTCGCCGTTGAGCTCGACGATTCTCCTGAGCTTATGAACGTTGATGATGATCCGGCGGCGATCTCTCGTGATGATCTTCTCGCGGTCGAATTCGTTCAGGTGCGCGGTGACCTGCTGGCGCGAGGCGCCCACCAGCCCGGCGAGAATCTCGTGGCTGATGCGCAGGAGAATCACGACGCCGCGCGAGTCCGGAGTGCCGAAGCGCTCGGCCAGATTCATCAGCTCGAGCGCCAGGCGCTTGCGCACGTCGAGCCCGATCCCCCTGATGCAGTGAACGTACATCCGCCTGCCGGCGAGCATCGTGGCGATGTACCACGGAATAAATGTTTCGACCGGGACTCCCATCAGCGACTTGATCAGGACTTCCGGCTTGAGGGCGCCGATCACGGAGGTTTCGAACGCGTCGCAGCGGAACGGGTGGCGCATTTTCGGCATGAAGGAGTCGAGCCCAAAAAATTCTCCGGGCGGAATCAGACTGACGACAATTTGTTTCTGATTGCTGTTGAGATAAGAACAGCGAACCACTCCGGAGATGACCAGATAAACCAGCTTCGCCTCCTCATCCTGATCGAAAATAATCTGATGTTTTTTTAAGTGCCGTATGGACAAGCTGTTCGCGAGCTTCTGCAATTGCGGCGATGAAAACGCCGCGAGACCCTTAAGCCGCTTGAGAGTTGCCGCGTCGATGTCATCCATGTTCGCACCCGGTGCGGTCTGCATGCTCGGTCAGTCTCCGATCTCCAGTTGCGAAATCTCGGCGAGCGGGCGTCCTGTATGAGCGTTGAGAACGGCCAGCACCTTGTCGATGATGGCGGCGCTCGCTTCCAGCAATTTGAGATGACTCATTCCCTGGTCCTGAATATCCAAGATGATAAAATGTCCGAGCGGAGAACGCTTGGCGTTTGCCAGCACCGCCGTATTTGACCGTGCTTTGACCGCGCGCGGCCAATCGGGTATCTGGTGTAGGCGCATGAGTTGGCCGTTCCAAGGTGAAAATAATCGACGCATATATCAGATCCATTCGTTGAGTCTGTCAGAAAGGCGACATTCACGACCGCCCGGCGGTGCGGCGATCTTAACGTCCGGTGGACGGCTTGCGTCGAGAAACGCCCGTGCGTGCCCGATGCCGCGATTCGCGATATCCCGCTCGGGGATGATGTTTAGCCGCGTTTGGTAGCGACTCTGTGCGGACAGGAGGCGATATTTCGCAGAATCGCCCTTGAGATGTTCGGCGCGGCTTCGGAGCAATAGCGCCCGGCGCGCTTGAGAAGATCTTCGTCGGCCTGTTCGAAAGGTGGCCAGTAATGGGATTCAAGCCGAACCACGAATGGCATAATTGATTTTACTATGGCGCCCAAATTTGAGGTAGTGGGGTGTTTACCCGACCACGGTATCTTTACACTCATTGCAGACTTCTTTTTCCACTTTGGGCGGGCTTGAAATAACTCGCTGTCGGCGGGTTTGATATCTTCGACCATGTCAGTATGATGGGGAAATTCTCACGCCGCCGCCGAGCGGCTCCGGCCGTACGTTTCCACGCGATGTTCACTTAGACTTTCATGTTGAAACCATGACCACGAGCGATTCACAAAAGCGGCAGGGCGCGGAGGCGGTTCTCTCGCCGTTCGGCCATCGCGACTTTCGCGTCTTCTGGACTGGTTCGCTGCTCTCGACTATCGGCTCGCAATTCACCCAGGTCGCGATGGCATGGCAGATTTATGAATTGACCAACTCGCCGCTCCAGATCGGTCTCTTAGGCCTGGCCCGCGCGATTCCGCAGATTATCTTGCTGCTCGTCGGCGGACTGCTGGCGGACGCAATGAATCGCCGCAAGCTCATGATGTGCACGCAAACCAGCCTGTTCTTCGTTTCCGGCGCGCTCGCGCTGTTGACCTACACCGGCAAGGCGTCGCCCGCGGTGCTCTACGTCGCGACCATGCTGCTCGCGCTTTTCACCTCGCTCGACAACCCCGCACGCCAAGCGCTCATTCCGAGTCTTGTCCCGCGCGAAATCTTGCCGAAGGCGCTGGCGCTCAATAGCTCGCAACGCTACGTCTCGGTTATCGCGGGGCCGTCGCTGGCCGGCGTCATTTTGGCGGTCTCGGGCCCCGAAGCCTGCTATGCGCTCGATGCGCTTTCCTGGCTGATCATGGTTCTTTCGCTCTCGCGTATCCGCGCGGGCCTGCAAGAGGGAAGAGGTTGGAGCGCGGTTTCGCTGCACTCGCTCCGCGAAGGGCTGAGGTTTGTTTCCCGCCACGCGGTGATCTTCCCTTTGATGCTGATGGATTTCGGCGTCATGTTCTTCGGCTCGGCCAAAGCGCTGCTGCCGATTTATGCGCGGGATATTCTCTCGGTAGGACCGCAGGGGCTCGGGCTGCTCTATGCGGCGGGGGCCGCCGGCTCCCTGACGTCGGCGATCGGGATGAGTCTTTTCGGCGCCGTGCGCCGCCCGGGCCGCTGGATCTTCAGCGGCGTTGCGACGTTTGGCCTCTGCACCGTTTTTTTCGCCGGGTCGCACACGTTCTGGCTTTCGATTCTACTACTGGCGGGCGCGGGCGCGGGCGATACGATCAGCGCGATTCTGCGCGGCACGACCAATCAGCTCGGCACGCCGGACGAGCTGCGCGGGCGGATGGCGTCGATCAACAGTATCTTTACCAATACCGGGCCGGCTCTCGGTCAGTTCGAGTCCGGCGCGGTGGCCGGCTGGCTCGGCGCTGAGTTGTCGGCGCTCACCGGCGGCCTGGCGACGTTGGGGCTGCTTGCCGGCATAGCAGCCGCGTTCCCGACCATTCGCCGTTTTCAGATTGCCAAAGAGCTTTCGTTGAAAGAGCCGCGAGCAGCCGCCGCCGCTCGCCCTACAACCAAAAACTCACAGCCGATTGATTACCAACCGTAGTGGTGCCAGTAACCGTAGCGGTCCCACCAGCCGTAGGGTCGCGAGGCTCCATACCGCCGCCACCACCATCCATAGTCACGCCGGTCGCGATAAAAATCACGGCGGTCTTCCCTGAAGTCTCTTCGTTCGCTCCGGAATTCGCGTCTGATTCCGCCCGGCGCCGGATGCCAACCGCCGTCCCACGCCATTGCGGAGTTTCCGGAGACTAACAAAGAACCCGCGAGAAGTCCGCCCAGAATTAATTTTTTGTCCAGTTTCATATCGCCTCCTCGCATCGTTAGACGCGCGAGGCGACGGTAGGTTTACCCTTCGACTGCGCTCAGGGCAGGCCTCGCCCGTGTCTATGTTCAGAGTGGCAATAAAAAGTCGTCACTCCCGCGGATCCGCCAGAGGACGGATCAGCCTCGTGCTGAAGCGGGAGTCCAGCATAGAGAAAACTTGACGTGTGATCGGAGGTCGATGTCATTTCTTGAACAGTTGCTCCAGGCCGCGCAGGATCTCGTCCTTGGTATTTCGCTTCTTTTTTTTCTTGCCGTCCGAAGCCGTCTCTTCGTCGGCAGAAGAGGTTTCGGAGTCTCCTTTCGATCCCTTCTTACGGGTGAAACCCTCGAAGCCGCGGTCCATGAACCCTTTTTGCATCGCGCGTGCGATGTAGTTCATGTCGGGTTTCGGCTTCGCGCCGGGAAGTTTTCCCGACAGCGTGAATGGAATCTCGATCCGGCCCTGGTCGTTGGCGAAACCCTTCGCTTCCTTGGCCTTGCTGATAATGTCCTGGGAAAGCTGCTGGGAAAAAAACAGCACGCCGCGAAAATCGACGGTCCGGTCGAACGCAAACCAGCCCTTTCCCTGCGTCTCGAACTCGGTCGAGGAGACCACGAGATCGTCGGTGTGCGCCTTGCCGTCGGCGATGGTCGCCGACGCCTTCATCTGCTTGAATTCCGTGTCCTTCGCGCTGAAGACCGCCGGATATTTTTTTCTGATCTCGTTCGGGACGACCTTGACCCCGCCGGGAATGTTCGACATCACGCTCTGCGCCAGGTTTACGTCGAGCAGCGCGCCGTTGGTCACTTCCGCCTTTCCCTGGCCTTTGAGAGTCTTTTGCAACTCGCCCCATTCCTTGCCCGAGCCGGTCACGTCGAGATCCATGTCGATCAGCCCGCGCACGTTCTGGGGGGAGGTCGGGGCGAAGGCGCGAAACATCTGCGTCAGCTCCATCGCCTTCAAATTCGCGGTTGCGGCAAGCCGTGGAGTGGCTTCGCGCATGTCGTAGCGGCCTTTGGCCTTGAGCGAGCCGCCGAAGGCGCCGAGACTGAGGTTTTCGATCGTCGCCACCCGATCGACGAATGAAGCGGTGGTTTGAAGGTCCTTGTAGTCGCCGTCCGCGATCGTCCCGCCGGGCGAGCTGAAGTCGCCGCGCGAAGTGAGCGCGCCGTCCTTGATGACGACGGTTCCTGCGCCTTTCAAATCTTTCAGGACTTCCGGTTTTTTTCGTCCTGAGGACGCGGCTTTGAGATTTGCCAGATTGAGCTCCGGCGAGGTCAGGCGATAGCTCATGTTCAACGGGGCGAAGCTGGAGACTTTGGCGGCGAGACGAACCTGCGAATTACCGAGGTGAAAGCTGCTCTCCGGCAGCTCCGCGTTTTTTCCGGTGAAGTTGATCTTGGCGCTCAAGTCGGTGATCGGCTGCGCGAGCTGGGGAACTCTCGCGCTCACGGCGGAGAGATCGACGGTGCCGTCTATCTCCGGAAGGACGTCGTTGCCGAGGCGGCCGGAGAAACGAGTCTTCGCCTCGACGTTGCCGGAAAGAGCGACGCCCTTGGGCAGCCGCCGGCTCAATCCGGGCAGTTCCTTTTCCAGATTGGCGAGCGAGATCGAATCGAGCTCGATGGTTCCCTCGACCGGCAAGTCGTTGAAATCGGCTTTCGGTCCGAAAGGCCCTGCGCGTCCCTTCAATTTGAGGTTCTGCTTGGCCGCGCCGAAAACCGCCGCCGCGAGATCGATATCGACCGGGCGGTCGAAGTTGACGTCTTTGATTTTGAAGTCGAGCTTGGTGGCGCGAAAATCGACGCCGCCTTTGCCGGCGTCCACGTAATGAATTTCCCCGTCGTCCACGTCCACCAGCGACACGGCCAAAGGCGGCGGGCCCGCGCGCTCCGGCCGCTCTCGCTTCTGTTTCTCCCGCTCTTTTTCCTTTTTTTCCTTTTCCCCGCCGAGCGTGGAAAAGTTGAATTGTCCTTTCGCGTCCCGG
The DNA here is from genome assembly GCA_036506735.1 of Binatia bacterium. Taxonomy (GTDB): domain Bacteria; phylum Desulfobacterota; class Binatia; order UBA9968; family UBA9968; genus JAJPJQ01. Next base: position 13,654 of record DASXRG010000164.1, read on the forward strand.
ATCACGTTGATCACCGGCTGGTGCAGGATCACTTTGCTGACCTGGAACTCTCTTCTCAGGAGCGGCAGCAGCTTCATGTTGATCTGAAGATCGGCGGCGCGGACGAAGGGCTCTTGGGAAAACGACGGATCATCGGCGATCGAAAACTGCTTCAAGCGGACGCCGAAGCCGCCCCATAAGGTCACTCCGATGTCCGCGACGGCGAAGTTTCTCCCGACGGATTCTTGCACGCGGGCGAGAAGATAATCCTTATGGCGATTGATCAAGCTGTTGAGATTGACCAGTGCAAGCGCCGTGACCGCGATGAAAACGAGAAAAATCACCCCCACAATGACGAGCCACTTTCGCATGGGATCTCCTTGGCGTAATTATCGCTCTTAACGTCGGCGGTTTCCAGTTTTGACGCTCATCTTTTTGTGCTTATTCATTCTTGCCGGCGGCCGAGGATTTGCGTAGAATTCCGTTTCCACCGAAGTCTGAGAAGGAGGGGACCATGTGGTATCTGATTCATCGCAGGCCGATACGCCCGCGCGAGAAGTGGACTGTGAGTCTCGACCAACACCTTGTCTGGATGAAGCAGCAACACGACGCCGGAAGAATACTCTTCTCCGGGCCGACGGCCGACCGTAAGCTCGGAATCTATGTCATTCGCGCCGGTTCCAGAGAAGAGGCCGAAAAGTTGGCTGCGAGCGATCCTTACACCCAAGCCGGCCTCTGCGCATTCGAGCTTTTTGAATGGGAGGTGCACCAGATTCTCGGGAGCGGACCTTTCACCGCCGCTGAATTACGCGGGCATTGAGTAATAAAACGGGCTCGCCCTTCGACCTTGCTCAGGGCCATGAGCCTGTCGAGCGGCGATCGTGTTCGCATTGGAAGGGGATGAGCTATGGATATATCCGAAGCGCAAAGTTTTCTGTCACAGCACCACCGCGGCGTGCTGGCGACGCGGCGGCGGGACGGCAGCCTGCAAATGTCTCCCGTATCACCCGGGGTGGATCAGGAGGGGCGCGTGATCATCACCAGCCGGGAGACCGCATACAAGATAAAAAATCTCCGCCGCGATCCCCGCGCCTCGCTCTGTGTTTTTACCGACGGCTTTCACGGCTCCGGCTGGGTGCAGATCAACGGCCGGGCGGACATCCTCTCGCTGCCCGAGGCGATGGAGCCGCTGATCGCCTGGTGGCGCCAGGTCAAGGGAGAGCATGCCGATTGGGCCGAATACCGCAGGACAATGGAAAAACAACGGCGCGTGATGCTGCAGATCGTCATCGAGAGCGCGGGACCGGATAGGAAGGGATGAGGGATGAAGGATGAGGGATGAAATCGAAGACTGAAAATTATTTAAGCGCCGCGTCGGCCAGGGAGAAATCAAAAACCTTGTCCGGGGATACGGGCTCCTTGAGCCTCAAGGCTTCGAGCCCGGTATCGAGAATCTCCTTCTCTGCGTCCGCGCTCAAGCGGCCGGTCAGTGAAACCGTCTGAACGTCCTCCTCGTACATTCGGCGCGCGAGCTGCGCGTCTTTGATGCCGAGTTTTTTCTGGATGTAGGGCAGCATGATCTCGGGGTTGTCGCGGTAAAATTTCAGCGCCCGGTTCCAGCCGCGCAGGAAGCGCACGATTTTGTCCCGCTTCTGTTTGATGTTGGCGTCCGTCGTGACCACGCCGGTCTGGAGATAGCGCACGTGATCTTTGCCGCGGGCAAGGACGCGATAGCCCTGATCCAGCGCCAGATAGGTCGAAGGCGGAGTCATCATCGCGCCCGCGACCTTGCCGGTGAAGAGCGACTGCAGCCGGACCGTCGTGTCCATGCTGAGCAAGGTCACGTCCTTCTGAGGATCGAGCCCCTTCGCTTGCAGCACGCGCCGCGTGATCACGGCGGCGGTTCCCTCCAGAGAGCCGACCGCGATCGGCTTACCCTTGAGGTCGGCTCCCGTCGTAATCGACGGCGCGACGATCAGCTCGTGGGCCGGCCGGTCGTGCGTCACGGAAATAACCTTGACCGGCAGGCCGCGCAGCGCCGCGGCGAAGCCGCTGCCCGCATGGCAGGTGACATCGATCTCGCCCGACATCAAACTGCTGATGCCGATGATTCCGCGGACGACGAGCACCTGGAGGTCCAACCCCTCCTGCGCGAAGAAGCCTTTTTCCTGACCGTAGTACAGGTGGCTGTAGCTTAGAGTAGGCCCTGGGATGCTGATGAAAAAGCGCTCTGCCGCCGCCGCAAGTGCGGGCGATAGAAGCAGCGCGAGAAGAATTCCAACGGTGAACCGTCGGCGCGATTTCATTTCGTTCAAACCCCTTGCCGGCGAATCCGAAGGCGCTTGGCACCATACCATGGAAGCCGGCGTATTCAACAGTTGTATTCCCCTCTTTACAATTCTCAAAGGGCGCAGTAAATAAAGGCTCGGCGGATTTGTTCCCGCGACGTGAGGCGCCAGCAGACAGCGAAGAAGCCGCCAGCGGAGGTAACCTATGACCCAAGTTAAAGACATTCTCGCAGTCAAAGGCGGAGATGTCTGGTCCGTCACGCCCCAGAGCATGGTCTATGACGCCATGAAGCTGATGGCTGAGAAAGGGGTCGGCGCCCTGATGGTGATCTTGAATGGCGAGGTTCTCGGGGTTATCTCCGAGAGGGATTATGCGCGCAAAGTCATTCTCCAGGGCCGCGCTTCAAGAACGACGCAGGTCAGGGAAATCATGTCGACGCAGGTTTTATATGCTCACCCGGAGCAGAACATCGAGCAATGCATGGTCCTGATGACCGAAAAGCGCGTTCGCCATCTGCCCGTTTGGGATGAAGGGCGCCTGCTCGGGGTCATCTCCATCGGCGACCTGGTCAAGTCGATCATCACAGACCAGAAGTTCATGATCGAGCAGCTGGAAAGGTATATTACCAGCTAGGTCCGGCTCACTTTCCCGTTAACTCGTTATCCCTGGAATAGGGCGCTCCTCGTCGCTCCGGCAAGGTCCTGAGACCGCGGGGTCCAGCTCGGGACCCAATCGCTTTTCTCTGGCTAAAAAGTTTGGAAAAAATCAGGAAACCGCTTGACAACGGTTTTTAGATGACATAAGAAACTTAAGTTGGATTGGCTTCTAACTTAAGGAGTTAAGGTTTGCTGGATCAAATAGATTTAAAAATTCTTTCTATTCTGCAAAACCAGGGCAGGACCCATTTGGCCGATATAGCCAAAGAGGTGGATCTTTCATCGCCGGCGGTGATGGAGCGGGTCAAGAAGCTCGAGACCCAGGGCGTGATCAAAGGCTATCAGGCGGTGCTGGATCCCAAGAAGATGGGCAAAGACGTCGCGGCGTTCGTCGGCGTGTCGGTTTCCCATCAAAAATATATCGACGGGTTTGCTTCGTACGTCACCCGACAACACGACGTGCTCGAGTGCCACCACGTGACGGGCGAGGAGAGCTTTATTCTAAAAGTGAAAACCGCCAACACCGACTCGCTGGAAAAGCTCCTCGCCGAAATTCGTTCGGTCGAGGGCGTGACCGGCACGATAACGAAGGTGGTGCTTTCCAGCGTCAAGGAAAGCCAGAAGTTGGAATTCAACAACGGAACGCCGAAAAATTCGAGAAAAAAAGTGGCCAAGGCCGGTTAGGACAGGGAGATGAAAAAAGCGGGGCTGCCGCCGAAACAAGGGCTTTACGATCCCAGATTCGAGCACGACGCGTGCGGCGTCGGCTTCGTCGTCCACATCAAGGGCGAGAAGTCGCATCAGATCGTCGAGCAGGCGATCACGGTGCTGGAGAATCTCGACCACCGCGGCGCCTGCGGCTGCGAAGAAAATACCGGCGACGGCGCCGGCATTTTGCTGCAAATCCCGCACGCGTTTTTCCAGCACGCTTGCGGCGGTCTGGGGTTCCGTTTGCCCGAGGCGGGGCAGTACGGCGCGGGCATGATTTTTTTGCCCGACGAGCGCAAGGTGCGCCAGCGCTGCGAGAAAACGCTGGAAAAAATCATCGCCGAAGAAGGACAGAAGCTACTCGGCTGGCGCAAGGTGCCGACCGATAACATGTATCTGGGCGATACGGCCAAGGCGAGCGAGCCGTTCGTGCGCCAGGTTTTCATCGGCCGCGGCAAGGCAATCAAAGACGACATGGCGTTCGAGCGCAAGCTCTACGTGATCCGCCGCCGCGCGGAAAACGCGCTGCGCTACGGCAAAGACGCGGTCGGCGAGTATTTCTACGTTTCCAGCCTGTCGTGCAAGACGATTATCTACAAAGGCATGCTGACGGCGCGGCAGATCAGCACGTTCTATCCCGATCTCACCGATCCGTTGATCGAAAGCGCGATCGCCGTCGTGCACTCGCGCTTCAGCACGAATACCTTCCCGAGCTGGGGCCGCGCGCATCCGTATCGCTATCTCATCCACAACGGCGAGATCAACACCTTGCGCGGCAACGAGAACTGGATGCACGCGCGCCAGGCGATGCTGGCTTCGGACTTCTTCGGCGACGACGTGTCGAAAGTCTTTCCGATCATCCAGGAGGACGGCAGTGACTCGGCCAAATTCGACAACTGCCTCGAGTTCCTCGCGCTCTCCGGCCGCTCGCTGCCGCACGCGATGATGATGATGATTCCCGAGCCGTGGGAAAATCACGAGAGCATGGACGCGAGCAAGCGCGCGTTCTACGAGTACCACAGCACTTTGATGGAGCCGTGGGACGGGCCGGCTTCGATCGCTTTCACCGACGGCACGGTGGTCGGCGCGGTGCTCGACCGCAACGGGCTGCGCCCGTCGCGCTACTATGTCACCAAGGACGATCTCGTGATCATGGCTTCGGAGGTCGGCGTGCTCGACGTGCCGCCGGAAAGAGTTTTGGAAAAGCGCCGCTTGCAGCCCGGCCGCATGTTTCTGGTCGACACCGAGGAAGGGCGCATCATCGCCGACGAGGAGATCAAGCAGCAGATGGCGGCGGCTCATCCGTATCGAGAATGGCTGAGCGCGAACACGGTGCACTTCGATCAGTTGCCGCACGAGGCGGAAAAACAACCGGCGCAGCATCATCAGGCGACCCTGGAGCGTCTGCAGGCGTTCGGCTACAGCTTCGAAGACCTGCGCGTCAATATCGGTCCGATGGCGCAGAACGGCATCCAGCCCGTCGGCTCGATGGGCACCGACACGCCGCTGGCCGTGCTCTCCGACAAGCCGCAGCTGCTCTACAACTATTTCAAGCAGCTCTTCGCGCAGGTGACCAATCCGCCGATCGATCCGATCCGCGAAGAGCTGATCACGTCCACGACGCTCACGCTCGGCTCGGAAGGCAACCTGCTGGAGCCCAAGCCGGAAAGCAGCCGGCAGCTCAGGCTGTCGACGCCGATTCTCAAAGACTCCGAGATGGAAACGCTGCGCCGGCTCGACCTGCCGGGTGTCAAGCCGGTCACGTTGCCGATTCTTTTCGATCCGCGCGAGGGCAAAGCCGGTCTGGAGCGGGAGCTGGAAAAACTATTTCACGCGGCCGATCGGGCGATCGCCGCCGGCGCGACGATTTTAATTTTGTCGGACAAAGGCGTCGATCGCGGCCGTGCGCCGATTCCCGCCTTGCTCGCGTCGTCGGGGCTGCACCACCATCTCATTCGTTCCGGCACGCGCACCCGCGTCGGGCTGGTGTTGGAATCCGGCGAGCCGCGCGAGGTGCATCACTTCTGCCTGCTGATCGGCTACGGGGTTCAGGCGGTCAATCCCTATCTCGCCTTCGAGTGTTTGAACGACATGATCGGCGAGGGCATGCTGGGAGATTTTACTTACGAGAAGGCGGTGAAAGGGTACGTCAAGGCGGTCGCCAAAGGCGTCGTGAAAGTAATGTCCAAGATGGGCATCTCGACGATCAAGTCTTACTGCGGCGCGCAGATTTTCGAAGCGGTCGGGCTCGGCCAGGAACTGATCGACAAATATTTCACCTGGACGCCGTCGCGAATCGGCGGCATGGGCCTCGAAGAGATCGCACTCGAAGCGCGGCGGCAGCACGACAAGGCGTTTCCGACTTTTCCGCTGAACGGCCACACGCTCGAAGTCCACGGCCAATACCAATACCGCGCGGACGGCGAGCTGCATCTGTTCAATCCGAAAACGGTCCATCTGCTCCAGAAGGCGTGCCGCACTAACAACTACGCCACGTTCAAGGAATACACCAAGTTGATCGACGACCAGTCCGAGCGGCTGGCGACCTTGCGGGCGCTGATGGATTTGAAATTCGCCGCGCAGCCGATTCCGATCGAGGAAGTCGAGCCGGTCGAGGCGATCGTCAAGCGCTTCAAGACCGGCGCGATGTCGTACGGGTCTATCAGCAAAGAAGCGCACGAGGCGCTCGCCATCGCGATGAATCGCATCGGCGGCAAGAGCAACACCGGCGAAGGCGGCGAAGATCCTGCCCGCTACGTTCCCGACGCCAACGGCGATTCGCGCAACAGCGCGATCAAACAGGTGGCGTCCGGGAGGTTCGGCGTGACGAGCTACTATCTCACGCAGGCCAAGGAGCTGCAGATCAAAATGGCGCAGGGCGCCAAGCCGGGCGAGGGCGGCGAGCTGCCGGGGCGTAAAGTTTATCCGTGGATCGCGAAAGTCCGCTATTCGACGCCCGGCGTGGGACTGATCTCGCCGCCGCCGCATCATGACATCTATTCGATCGAAGATCTGGCGCAGTTGATCCACGATCTCAAGAATGCCAACCATCACGCGCGCATCAGCGTCAAGCTCGTCTCCGAGGTCGGCGTCGGGACCATTGCCGCGGGAGTGGCCAAAGGCCACGCCGACGTGGTCCTGATCAGCGGCCACGACGGCGGCACCGGCGCCTCGCCGCAGACCAGCATCAAGCACGCCGGTCTGCCGTGGGAATTGGGTCTCGCGGAGACGCACCAGACCTTGGTCCTCAACAAACTGCGCAGCCGCATCGCGGTCGAGACCGACGGCCAGTTGAAAACCGGGCGCGACGTCGTGATCGCCGCAATGCTCGGCGCCGAGGAGTTCGGCTTCGCCACCGCGGCACTCGTTACGCTCGGCTGCATCATGATGCGCGTCTGCCACCTGGATACCTGTCCGGTCGGCGTTGCGACGCAGAACCCCGAGCTCAGGAAAAAGTTCGAGGGCGATCCGGCGCACGTCGTGAATTTTATGCGTTTCATCGCGCAGGAGATCCGCGAGTACATGGCCAAGCTCGGCTTTCGCACGTTGAACGAAATGGTCGGGCGCTCGGACAAAATCGAAATGAAGCGCGCCGTCGAGCAGTGCAAAGCCAATGGGCTCGACTACTCGGCGATTCTGTACCGGCCCGACGTCGGACCGGACGTGGGCCGCTACTGCCAGATCCCGCAGAATCACGGGCTGGAGAACGCGCTCGACAACCAGGTCCTGCTCGACTTGGCGGCGCCGGCGCTCGAGCGCGGCGAAAAAGTCAAAGCGACCTTGCCGATCCGCAACACCAACCGGGTCGTCGGCACGATTCTCGGCAGCGAAGTCACCCGGCGGTTCGGGCCCCAGGGTCTGCCGGAAGACACGATCGATTTTCATTTCCAGGGCTCCGCCGGGCAGAGCTTCGGCGCGTTCGTGCCGCGCGGCGTGACGCTCGAGCTGGAAGGCGACGCCAACGACTATTTCGGCAAAGGACTCTCGGGCGGCAAGATGATTCTCTATCCGCCCACGGGCTCGACCTTCGCGCCTGAGCGGAACATCATCGTTGGCAACGTGGCGTTCTACGGCGCGACCGACGGCGAAGCGTACATCCGCGGCATGTCCGGCGAGCGCTTCTGCGTCCGCAACAGCGGCGTGCGCGCCGTGGTCGAAGGCGTGGGAGATCACGGCTGCGAGTACATGACCGGCGGCCGGGTCGTGGTGATCGGCAAGACCGGACGGAACTTCGCCGCCGGCATGTCGGGCGGTGTCGCCTACGTGCTCGACGAGGATGGGACTTTCAAGGATCGCTGCAACAAGGAAACCGTGAGCCTCGAGCGCCTCGACGAGGCGGATTTGCGCGAGGTCGAGGAGATGCTCAAGCGCCACGCAACCTATACGCACAGCGCGCGGGCCTGGCAGCTACTGGCTTTCTGGGAGGAGATCGCGCCCAAGTTCGTCAAGGTCACGCCGCACGATTACCGGCGCATGGTCGAGGCGCTGCGGCAAGCAGAGAGCAAGGGGCTCGTCGGCGACGAAGCCGTTATGGCGGCGTTTGAAGCCAACAAAAACGATGCCGCCAGAGTTAGCGGGAATTGACCGCGTTTTCGTCCGCTCTGATTAAATAATTTAAGGCGGTCGAGAAAGGTTTAGCTACAAGGCGCGCGAGGATTGTGAGCGGAGGCGTACTTTTTTCAGTACGTCGCATAGCTCGCCACCGGCGAGCGTCCAGATAGCTTGCAATCCGAAGTGCGCCTATCGTAACGCCTGCCGCTGGCAGGCTACGGTAGATGAGCCTTTATCGGCCGCCGTCAAGGGGACAATGGGAAAACCGACCGGCTTCATGGAGATAGAAAGAGAGCTGCCGCTCGACCGGTCGCCGCTGGAGCGGACGAACGATTGGGGGGAATTTCACGAGCATTTTCCAGAGAAAAAGCTCCAGGGGCAGGGGGCGCGCTGCATGGACTGCGGCATCCCGTTTTGCCATACCGGGACGCTCATCAGCGGCATGGCGTCGGGCTGTCCGGTCAACAACTTGATTCCCGAATGGAACGATCTCGTCTACCGCGGCTTGTGGAAAGA
>DASXRG010000165.1:0-3452 GCA_036506735.1 Binatia bacterium
CGATTTGAACGGCTTGAACGACTTGAACGTTTTGAACAATCTACCCCTTCGGCGGCATGTGATAACGCACCGATCCCGCTTTCCCAACTTCCAGAGACTTGTCCATGTCGGTATTGATGATCGCGTGATTGGGGTCGCGAAAAACGTTCATTGGATCGATTCCCTGCTGTGTTTTCTTGATCTCCCGCGCAAGCATCTCGCGGTACATAACGACGCCGCGATCCGACCCCGCCAACCTTTCACGCGTGCGGTCAAGGATCGGCCCTTGAGTTTCCCATGCCATGAAATCTTGAGCATCCACTTCATCGAGGCGATATTTGGTGAATGGGTGAAGCGCACCCTGGGGATTCTTGAAGGGTCTGCGATAATTGATCGGCACCTCGCCGTTGGCGGGGCGCGTCTCGGCGGAATCCGGCACGAAGTGAACGTAAACGATATAGGTGTGAGTGTCGTCGATCGGCACGCGGATCTGCGTGCGGTTGGCCTGACGCAGCACGGTTGGAAAAAGTAGCGGATGCTCCTCAACCTTGCCGTCTCTGAAATAGCGCCGCTTGATTATGCCGTAGGTAAACTCTTCCATTTCATACTTGACCAGATTGTCGATCGTGCCGCGCGTCGTGCTTGTCACTTTGAATCCGTCGGTGACCAGCTCTTGATGAAGCACGTGCAGATGCGCCGTATCGACGGAGTTTTCCATCGCTTGCAGCCAATTGCAGTCGAGCTGCGGCAGCGCGCGGATCCAGTGCCAGCCATCGGTGCGCGCCCACACATCGTACTTCGGAATCGCCGGCACCGGCTGCGGACCAAGGTAGGCCCAGTAAAGCCCGGCCAACTTTTGCACCGGATAAGCCTTGTGCTTCACGGTCCGGCAAAAATTGCTTCCGGCCGGCTCGGCCGGTGTTTCAAGGCAATTACCCTGAACATCGTAGAGCCAGCCGTGATAGGCGCAGGCAATGCCGCGCTCCTCGACTCGGCCGTAGGAAAGCGAAGCGCCGCGATGCGAGCAGTGATCTTCTAACAGACCCACCTCGCCCTTGGTACTTTGGAACAGCACCAGGTCTTCACCGAGAATCCTTACAAACTTTGTCGGATTCTCGGGGGAAAGATCGTTCGCGATAGCGACAGGATGCCAATAGCGGCGCAGCAATTCTCCGGCGGGCGTTCCAGCACCGACGCGAGTTAGCATCTCGTTTTCTTCCGCGGTCAACATCTTTGCTTCCCTTTCTAAAGAACCGAACCGCTGTCCTGACGGCGCGATCCTTTATCGTCACTCTTCCTATTCCGGACTCGGCACCAAAAAAATACTTCCTGACGTCTTTCCCCCGACTCGATCATGGCCAAACACACTTCCAAGGTCGCCGCGCCCCAGCGGCCATCGCGAAATACAGGTCTGCCATTGACTACTGCATTATAAAGCTCCTCGACTTCGGCTTCACGCCCGACGCATTGACGCGCCATACTCGATTTTCAATCCTCGATTCGTGAAGCGCCCGTCATTTCTTACCGGCAAAAATCTCATCCATCAACTTGGTCACCGGGGTAATATCCCTAGAATTTAGGTCGTCGCCGTCAAAATACTTTACCCCATCGCTGCGCCGTTCGGACGCTGGAATGTGGTCCTTCGGCACGTCGATGCGGCGCGAGTTCTTCGCTTCTCCCGGTGTGCTGATAATTCGCTGGAAGGCGCTTTGCCCTTCGCGCGATAGCAGCCAATTGACAAACACCTTGGCAGCGTTGGGGTGGGGCGCGCGGTTCATCAACGCAAGTTGGCCAAACGCCACGGAGAGGCTGGCGCCTTCTTTGAAGTGATGCGGATCGAATTCATCCACAGGCAACCCCTGCATCTTGGCTTTGGCCGTGTAAGAACCTTGCGTCGGCATCGACAATGCAAACTTGCCGACCGCGAGCCAATCCAACGCCTGGCGCAGGTCAGCGGTCAAAGTCACGTCCATTTCCCCGTAAAAACGCCGCAAGAACTCAGGACCGAGGTCCGCTTGATAATAAAGATATTGCATCGATGGTCCGAAACCGCGCACGCGTCTAATGTCGGGGGAAACGATCTTGCCTTTGAGCTTGGGATTCAGAAAATCCCAGAAGGATCTGTAGTCTTTGGGATTGATCAGATTCGTGTTGTAAGCCGGACTCGCTCCCGCCGCCACGTTGCCTTCGTAAACAAAAATGTAACGCGCCTCGCGGTCGACGTATTTTTGCTTGCCCTCCCACCACTTGGTCGGATCGATAACTTCCGGCAAGATCAGCGCCGGCTTGATCGGATCAAGCATCTTGCCGAGATATAGGTTTTGATAGAGCGACGTGCCACCTCCACTATAAACGTCAACAAGATATTTTTCGCCGCGCCGCTCGGCGACGATGCGCGGCGCGAGCTGCGTGCCCGAGCCGGTGACGCTGGTAACCTTGATTTTCGGGTAAGCCTTCTGAAACACCCCCGAATCGATCAACGCGCCATAGCCGGCGATGTAGACCGTCAACTGCCCTTCTTCCTCCGCGGCCTTAACCGTCCGCTCCCATTCGGCTTGCCACGTTGGCTTGGACTCGGCCGCGTCAGAAAAGCCGCGCGACCACAAACACAGAATGAGCCCATACAACGCTAACCGATGCCGCATGTCGAATCTCTCCGATTCCGACCTTGAACTTTCAACCCGCAAACTTGAAAGGCTGCCATTCTATTCCGGACTCGGCACCTGATGCGACAGCATTATTTCTTTACGCTGTTTAGCCGACTCGAGCATCGCCAGGCAGACTTCCAACGTCGCGGTGCCCCAGCGGCCGCCGTGAAATACGGCTCTACCATTAGTAACCGCGTTGTACAGTTCTTCGACTTCGGCTTCGCGGCCGCGGCTGCCCGCCGGTAACGTAATTTCGCGCTGTTCGGTCTCGCCATATATTTTTAAACCGTCAGGCGTTTGGCGAATATCGCCTTTCTGGCAACTCACCACGGTGTGACCGAAGAACGGCTGCTTGCGCTCGCCGCGCCAGACATGGCTGTACTCGCCTTCGCGCTTGCCGCCGAAACGCATGCCTTCCTTCAACTGCTCTTCTTCTTCTGTCGTGCGCACTTCGCGCAATTTTGCTCGCACCGTCAAATTGGTCTCCGGCGCGCGATGCTGCCCGCCTTCGCCGACCCAGTTGAATAACTCCGCCGTGTCGAAAAAACCATAACCACTGTAAACCAATGTCGCTGGCGTGCCGTCGGCAAATTCCAAATAGCAGGTGTAGCTGCCCTCCCACTGGCGCGCCTTATCCCAGACGCCGGTCATGGCGCGCACGCTGCGCACCATTCCGCCGCCGATCAAGCGCACGATATCGACGTGATGCGGCCCCTGGTTCAAGACCACGCCGCGGCTGGTCTCCAACTCGTGCTTCATGCGCGGCCGATACATGAACTCGTTGTAGTTCCAGGTGTTGATCATGCATAGCTTGCCCAGCTCGCC
>DASXRG010000166.1:0-15784 GCA_036506735.1 Binatia bacterium
GCCGTACCGCGAAGACCGACATTTACCGAAGCGATTGGCTGGGGCACGAGCGGGCGTCCGCCGGATGACGCTGCCTGATCCATCTCAAGAATCATCGGTCGTTTCTGCCGGAAATCATAGGAGGGAGGCGGCGGTGGGTGCCGCGGCGCTTTCTGATGTGTTTTGCGACCACCCATTGTTTAAGATATACTTAGACGTTGTCACTGACTATCGTTCTAAAACAATTAAGGACACGGTTATGTCGAAAACATTAAGAGCCGTCATCCATGCGGGAAAAATCGAGCCATTGGAACAGATCGACCTTCCCGAAGGTTCAAAAGTTCTGGTGACACTCCTGCCCGACGAGGAGGTTGAGTTCTGGCTTCAGACAAGCCAGGCGTCGCTCGATAGAATTTGGGACAATTCCGAAGATGATGTCTATGCCGAGCTCCTTAAAAAATGATATTGTCCTGGTCCGCTATCCTTTTTCAGACTTGTCCGGTGCCAAAGTTAGGCCGGCAGTTGTAGTCAGTGCGCCTCATGTTTCTGAAGACATTTTTTTAGTTCCCTTAACGAGCAGGGTCGCTTCTCTTCTCCCAGGCGAATTTCTCCTTGTTGATTGGACAAGGGCCGGGTTGAACGTGCCAACGGCAGCGAAACGCGGGCTGTACACAATACATCAAGATTTGGTTGTAAGAACTGTTGGTAAGTTGAGCCAGCGCGATGCCGAGCGGCTTCACCGGTCATTGCAAGTGTGGTTGGGATTTTCCTAGCACGGCATCATTATGAAAAAATCCAAAGCGTTGGCATCGGTCCGTAAAGGAAAGGCCGTTTCTGAAAGCAGAGACGGGCATAGTCGCCGCATCGGATATTTCAGAGACGAAGATCTGTCACCCGCTCAGATGCGAGAACTTCAACGTCGCCTTAAAGATTCCAAAGATCCTGTGAGGTATATGTTGGTCTCTGAGCTTACTCGCCGCTTCATTCTTTACTACAATGTTTCAGATGATGTGTACGCGATGAACAGCCCGAGCGGCGGAACGTTGTTCAAGCGTCGTAAGACCGCTGAAGTGGTAAGGCGCCTTCTCGGAGACAGAATCTCAATCGTTCAGTACATTACTAAAGGTGGCGGCAAACTAAAACGGCTGTCACCTTATCGTGGCCGCTGGTAAAATGCTCGGGGCAGATTCGAACCGGCAGTGTTCCTATACCATCTCGATAATCATCGGCCGTTTTTGGCGGAAGCAATAGAGCGAAGCGGGGCGGTGGGTGCCGCGGCGCTTCTTGGGTAATTTGGTCAGCAAGCCAAGCGCTAAAATCTTTTTCCGGAAATTGCGCCGGTCCAAGCGGCGGTCGAGAATCGTCTCGTAAACTTCCTGAAGCTCGCCGAGCGTGAATTCTTTCGGCAGCAAACTATAGACGATGTTCGTGTATTGCAGTTTCGAGCGCAGGCGCTGGAGCGCGATGCGGCCGACCTGATCGTGATCGTAGGCGAGCTCGGGCAGGCGGTCGGCGGGGAACCATTTGATGTCGGCGTAGCGCGGCGCGGGATTCAGACTGACTTTCGGATTCGGAACCAATGCCAGGTAGGAAACGGAAACGACTCTGAGCGCCGGATCTCGCTCCGGTTTGCCGAAAGTGTAGAGCTGCTCGATGTAACTTTGCCGGACGCCGGTCCTTTCGGCAATCTCGCGTTCCGCCGCCTGGTCGAGCGATTCTTCGGCGCCGACCAGGCCGCCGGGGAAAGCCCATTTGCCCGCGAACGAACCTTCTTTCACTTGAACGAGGAGACAGTGGAGCGCACGCCGACTCAGCGTGTACACGACCACGTCCACCGCGACCCACGGATGCTGCTGGTTGTCGGAAAAGCGCGGCTGCGTCGGCTCCGGAGCCATGATGACAGGTTATATCTTGAACGCTTCGCGCGTGCTCGACGCGAAAAGACTTTCGAGATCCAGTTTTTGTTTGATCAGCCCCTGTTCCAAAAGATAGGAATGGAGCGTTTCCAAAACGCGCTGGTTGGGTGCGAAGCCGTACGGCCAGTACTCCTCGCCCATGAGCGCCCGGGTCTCTTCGTACTCCGCGACGGTCCAGGGCAGGCTGATGCGGAGCACGTTCGAGTCGTAGAGCTGGCTGAAGCAGAGATCTTTCGCTTCAGAAAAGGCCTTGTAGAGACTCTGAGCGATCCACCGGCTCTTTTCGTAAATTTCCTTCCGAATCACGATGACGTGCATGATGGGAAAAATTTTCGTTTTACGGAAATAATCCATCTCCGCCTGTTTGAAGTCGGGAAAAAGGCGCCGCACGTGCGGCGAGCCGCGGAGAAAGCAGGACGGCATGCGCGGCGACATCAGCGCGTCGATCGCGCCGCTTTCGAGCATCTCGTTGAGAGTTTTGTCCTGAATAACTTCGAGCCGGATTCCCGGCGGCACATCGAAATCGACCCGGTCCTTCCGGCCGGGCTGCTCCTCGCCGCCTTGAACCCAGTCGATCTCTTCCGGCTTGATTCCATACTCATGTAGGAAGAGGCCGCGAAGCCAGACCGCGGCGGTCATCGTGTATTCCGGAACTCCGATGCGTTTGCCGCGCAAATCTTCCGGCCGCTCGATGCCGGCAGCGCTATTGACGAAGACGCAGCGGTGGCGAAAAGTGCGCGAGGGAAAAACCGGAATCGCCACGAACGGACGGCGGCCCTGAGCGGCGGCGACCAGAAATGCGCCCATCGAGAGCTCCGCTACGTCGAACTCTTCGAAGCGGCACATACGCCAGAAGATCTCCTCGACCGCCAGCGTAACGTAATTGAGATCGATCCCTTCGGGCTTTATCGATCCGTCGCGCAGCGGCCGGGTGCGGTCGTAGTCTTCGCAGGCAAGGGTGAGTGTAATGTCAGGCATGATCTTCCTATTCGATGAGCTTCACGAAATTGCGCACGTACTTCGCCAATCCGTCGCGCCCTCCCTTTTGCAAATGGGCGCGCAGCCCCGCGCTGCCGAGGCAAATCCCGGTGACCCCCAGCGCAGCGTATTCCTGCGCGTTGCTTTCGTCCACGCCGCCGGAGACCATGAGGCGAACGTTTGGCAGCGGCGCCAGGATCTGGCGCACGAAGTGCGGCCCGCCGACGCAATCGGCGGGAAAAATTTTCACCAGGTCCGCTCCGGCGCGAACGGCCGAGATGATCTCGCTCGGGGTCGCGGCGCCGCTGATGCAGGCGACGTCCGCGCCACGACAGATCGGGACGAGATTTAGTTCCAAAGTGGGTGAGACGATGAACTGTGCTCCGGCTGTGATCGCCTGCTGCGCATCGTCCGAAGAGAGCACGGTGCCCCCTCCGATACGTAAATCACTATGCTGCGCCAGTTCTGCGATAACGCCGACGGCGCCGGGGACGCTGAAGGTGATCTCGATGAACCGGATCCCGCCGTCCGCGACCGCCTCCGCCGTCTCGATCGCTTCCTCAGCGGTCTTCGAGCGCACCACGGCGACGAGGCGGCGACGGTGCAGCTCGGTTATTAATTCCTCTCTACCCATCGCCCAATTTTTACTCTCACAAACCCCTCACTCTAACCCTCTCCCTGAGGGAGAGGGAAGGGTGAGGGACAAAGGTCTCGGAAAGAATGAGTACGATGAAAAAAGTTCCTGTAGCCTAGCTCAGACTCAATCCCCCGTCCACGATCAACGTTTGTCCGGTAAGAAAATCTCCGCCGGTCACCAGGCCGACGATCGCCGCCGCGACGTCTTCAGGCGTCGCGATGCGCTTAAGCGGATAGCCCGCGGCCGCCTTGGCCACGACCTGATCGTAGTCGGCGCGGTAATGTTTCTTCATCCACGGAGTATCGGTGAAGGCCGGCGCCACGGCGTTCACTCGCACCTTGGGCGCGAGCGCGACCGCCAGGCCGCGCGTGAGATGGATCAGCGCCGCCTTGGCCGCGCCGTAGGCGAGCGACGACATCGTCGCGGGCGCGATGATCCCGGAGATGGAAGCGACGTTGATCACCATGCCGCACGATTTTGCCAGCAGCGGCGCCGCCGCGCGCACGCAGCGAAACGCGCTTTTCAAATTCACGTCGAGAATCTCGTCCCAAACGTCGTCGGTGAGGCTCTCGAGATCTTGTATCGGCACCCAACGCGTCACGCCGGCGTTGTTGACGAGCACGTCGAGCTGATGAAAGCGCTCTTCGACGGTTTGCATCATGCGGCGCACTTCTTCTTCGTTTTTGATATCCGCGCCGACGCAAACGGCGCTGGCGCCGATCCGGCGCACTTGCGCGGCTAGCTTGTCCGCTTCTTTTTTTGCGCTCCGATAATTGATGGCGACGCCCGCCGCGCCCGCCTTCGCCAAGGCGAGCACCGTCGCCCGGCCGATCCCGGTCGCCCCGCCCGTCACAAGCCCCACCTTACCCTTTAAATCCACCGCCCCTCCCCATTTTGGATTTCAGCCTGAGGCTGGTCAGCCTCTCTTTGTGGCTGATTCGATTTTGGATTTTGGATTGAACCCGGAACGAAAAGTCGTAGTTCTTTTTCAGCTTTCATCTTTCAGCTTTCATCGTTTGCCGTTGCTTCGCCGTCTTCTCCTGATCGATCACCCATTGCTCAGGCAAACGGACCAGCTCGTCGTCGCTTCCGGTGAAACGAATGTTCACGCCGTAATCCCGCGCCGCGGCCTCGGGCGTGACGTAACCCGCAATCACGTCCTGGCGCACCAGCTCCGAATCCCGGCTCAACGGATCGCCGTAGCCGCCGCCGCCGGGGAGATTCAAATGCACGGCCTGGCCGCGGGCCATGTCGACCTGCGCCTTGGGATTCGGCCGCGCGCCGTTTTCCAACACCAGCTCGCCGGCCATCCCCGCCTTGCCGCCGAGCAGGCCCGGCGCCGGGTATTTGGTTCGATCGACGATGCAGCTCGCGCTCCATCCGCCTTCGCTCCGGCTGGTGAACTCAGTGAATTGTCCGAGGCCGCCGCGCCACGCGCCGGCGCCGCCCGAATCGGCGCGCAGCTCGCGCCGCCGCATCACGAGCGGCGAAAGACTCTCGATGACTTCGGCCGGCACGCCGGCGACGCCGCTGGGAAAACCGACGGCGCTGAGGCCGTCTTTCGTCGGCCGCGCGCCGGTGCCGCCGACCTGGAAGATCGTCAGCGTAAAAGACGGCTGCCGGCCGCGCCAGACGCTGAGCCAGATCGGATCGGCGCCGGGCGCGAGCAGACGCCCCGGCAATGCGCCGGCGAGCGCGGCGAAGATCGCGCTCGGAACGAAATGGCCGACCGCCTGGCGGCTGGCCACCGGCGCGGGCTCCAGCGCGTTCAAAATGCTTCCCGGCGGCGCGGTCACCCGGACCGGGCGGAAGCTGCCCTCGTTGTGCGGGATATCCGGATACACCGCTGCCTTGACGGCGAAGCTCGCGTAGGCGTGCGTGTAGTTCAAAACCACGTTGATGCCGTGCGCGCTCTCGGGCGACGAGCCGGCGAAGTCGATGACGATTTCGTCATCCTCGACCGCGACGCGGCAGCGGATCACGATCGGCTCTTCGAAGCCGTCGCTCCAGGTCTCGCTGTGCCACTCGCCGTTCGGCAGCGCGCGGATTTTTTCCCGCACCGCGGCCTCGGAGCGGCGGATGATCTCCTCGGCGGCGGGATTGATGCTTGCGAGACCGAATTCTTTCATCATCTCGAGCAGCGCGCGGCCGCCGGCGTCGTTGCAGGCGGTCTGCGCATAGAGGTCGCCGACGACTTCATCCGGCTGGCGCACGTTGGCGCGGATGATCTGGAGCAGAATTTTATTCGGCTCGCCGCGCTCGAAAAGCTTCATGATCGGCAGCCGCAGGCCTTCCTCGTAGACTTCGCGCGCTTCGGCCGAGAGAATGCGGCCGCCGATGTCGGCGGCGTGGCAGGTATTGGCGAAAAAGGCGACGAGACGGCGATCGTTAAAAATCGGCGTGGTGATCGTGATGTCGTTGATCTGTCCCGCGGTCATCCAGGGATCGTTGGTGATGAGAACGTCCCCCGGCGCGAGCTTCTCGCGCGGAAATGCCGCGAGGAAATGGGGCATCGAGCTCGCCATCGCGTTGATGTGGCCGGGCGTGCCGGTGATCGACTGGGCGATCATGCGGCCCTGGGTGTCGAACACGCCGCAGGCGAGGTCCTGGCTCTCGCGGACGATGGTGCTGAAGGCCGTGCGAATCAGCGCGTCCTGCTGCTCATTGGCGACGGAAAGCAGCCGGTTCCAGATGACTTCCAACGTGACCGGATCTATTTTATTGGCCATCGATAAACTCCACGACGACGTTCGAATGCTCGTCCACGCGGCCGCGCCCGCGCGCGCCGACGATCAAGGTCGATTCGCGCTCTTCGACGATCGCCGGGCCGCTGAACGTCGCGCCGGGTCCCAGCGCGTAGCGATCGTACACCGGCGTGTCGACGTATCCGTCGCGTTCGGGAAAATAGGCGCGCCGTTTTCCCTTGAGCGCCTTGCCGCCGTTCGGTGCTTGCGGCAGGTGAAAATCCATCCGGGGATTCGGTCCGCTGGCGACGACGCGCCAGTTGATCACCTCCAGCGGCACGTCCGGTCCTTTGCGCCCGTACAGCCCGCGGTAAACATTTTCGAAGGCGCTTTGAATGGTTTCCAACTGCTTCTCGTTCAAACGGCCGCTCGGCAAAGGCACGGAGACCTCGTGCCCCTGGCCGACGTAGCGCATATCCGCGGTGCGCTCGTAATGAATGTCCGAAGCGGCGAGGCCGGAGTTTTCCAGGACGGCGCGGCCTTCCTCCGCCATCTCGTCGAGCAGGCGGTTGGCGTCGCTCCACTGCATATCGTCGAGGCGGCTGTAAGCGCTGCGCACGAAATCGAAAGCGAGCGGCGCGGCCAACAGACCAAACGTCGAGCCGACGCCCGCGCCGAATGGCGAGATCAACGCCGGCAGGTGCAGAATCTCGGCGACGCGGTAGCCGTGCACCGGGCCGGCGCCGCCGAAAGCGTAGAGCGGCATGCGGCGCGGGTCTTTGCCACGCTCGCCCAGATGGGCGCGCGCCGCGTTGGCCATATTTTCGTCGACGATTTGATGAATCCCCCACGCGGCTTCTTCGGCGCGAAGCCCGAGAGGTTCCGCCACTCGCAAGAGCGCCGCCCGCGCGGCCTCGACGTCGAGCAGCATCTGGCCGCCCAAAAAATAGTTCGGATCGAGATAACCGAGCACCAGATCGGCGTCGGTCACCGTCGGCTCCGCGCCGCCGCGGCCGTAGCAGGCGGGACCGGGCTCGGCGCCGGCGCTTTCCGGACCGACTTTGAGCAGGCCGAGCGCGTCGACGCGCGCGATGCTACCGCCGCCCGCGCCGATCTCGATCATGTCGATGACGGGAATTTTTACCGGCAGGCCGCTGCCTTTTCTGAAGCGATAGACGCGATCGACTTCGAAGTCATGGGTCTTCAACGGCTTTCCGTCTTCCACGGCGCATAATTTCGCCGTCGTCCCGCCCATGTCGAAAGAGAGAAGATTCGCGAAGCCGGCTTGCGCGCCGAGATGCGCCGCGGCCAGGGCGCCCGCCGCCGGCCCGGACTCGAGCAGCCGGACGGGAAAGCGCGACGCGGTCTCGGCGGTGGCGATGCCGCCGCTCGACAGCATGACGAAAAAACTTCCGTGAAAAGAGAGCCGGTCGAGCCGCCGGCGCAGCTCCTGAAGATAGCTCGCGACGCGCTCCTGAACGTAGACGTTCGCGACGGTCGTGCTGGTGCGCTGGTATTCGCGGATCTCCGCGACGACCTCGGAACTCAGCGAGACGCGGATCTCCGGCGCGACTTCTCTGACGATCTCGGCCGTGCGCCGCTCGTGGGCCGGATTGCGGAAGCTGTTGAGAAAAGAGACGGCGATCGCCCGGATGCCTTTGGCGCTGAGCTCGGCGACGAGCCGGCGCACGAAAGCGTCGTCCAGCGGCTTGAGCACGCTGCCGTCCGCGGCGACCCGCTCCGGGACGTCGAAGCGAAGATAGCGCGGCACGAGCGGCTTGGGAAAATCGAGATTGAGATCGTAAAGCTCGTAGCGCTGCTCGCGGCCGATCTCGAGCGCGTCGCGAAAGCCCGCCGTCGTGAGCAGCGCGGTCGGGGCGCCTTTGCGCTCGATGATCGCGTTGGTGACGAGCGTCGTGCCGTGGACCAAGGTGCCGCGCTCGGTTGCGCGGGCGAGGTCTTCTCCCAGCGCCGGCTTGAGCGCCGTCTCGACCGCGAGGCTCGGATCGCCCGGTGTCGTCAACGTCTTGCCGATGACGGCGCGGCCGTCCGCGCCGATCAAGAGAAGGTCGGTGAAAGTGCCGCCGATGTCTACGCCGACGCGATACATAAAATCAGGCATGAGGCATGAGGCACGAGGCGTGAGGAGAAAGAAGTTGTCTTGACTCGCGCCTCACGCCTGCCGCCTCGCGCCTATTTTTGTGCGAACAATTCCAACACCCGTTGTGTCTGATGATTCGCGGCGGGACGCAGCAGCGGGATCTTGACGCCGGCGTCGCGGTATTGCTGCACGCGTTTTTTGACTTCAGCCGGCGTGCCGCTCGCGGTCATTCCCTCGACGTAAGAATCGGGGACCGCTTTGATCAGCCCGTCCATGCCGCCGGCGGCGTGCGCCTTCTCGAACAGCGGAATGTCTTCCTTCCTGATGTACGGCTCGCCGACGCGCATCTTCGGCCCGGCGATGAAAGATATCTGGACCGGATCGAGCTTGGTGGCGACTTCCCAGCGCATCTGATCGAGAGCTTTCTTATGATCGTCTTCGACCGAGCAGTTGATGATCTGTGCGACTTCGAACTTGGAAAAATCTCTGCCCGCCGCCTCGGCCGACGCGCGAATAATTTTGAGCGCGTTCACCGTGTATTCGGGCGAGCAGACCGCGTTCAGGACGACGCCGTCGGCGACTTGCCCCGCGAGCTTGAGTCCCGTCGTGCTCGTCGCGGGCGCGTAGATAGGAACGAACGTCCGGACCGGCTTCCATCCCAACCCGACGTTGTCGAAATTCACGTATTGCCCGTGATACGAGACCTTTTCTCCGGTGAGCAGCAGGCGCATCGACTCGATATACTCCCCCAAGATCTGCGCCGGCGTCGCGCTCACGCTGGGATCGAGCGCGTGCACGCGCGCGTGGCTCTTCGTGCAGGCGCCGGGCGCCATCGTCATGCGGCCGCCGGTCAGCTCATCCAGGCTCGCGAGCGTCTGGGCCATCACGATCGGACTGCGCAGGCGGACGATCTGCGTCGAGCCCAGGATCATCTTCTTCGTGGCGAGCCCCATGGCCGCCAGCGCGGTCACGGAATCGCGCATGATCTCGATCGTCTCCGAGAAAAAAGCCATCTCGTAGCCGCGCGCTTCCGCCTGTTGCATCAGCTCGGCGATCTCTCTCACGTTGGTGAATTTGCCGTATCCTAGCGCGAACCCGACTCTTTCCATCAAGCCTTCCTTCTTTCGGAAATTTCCGTTTTCATCTTTCATCTTTGTTTCTTACTTTCCCCAAAGCTGCTTGTAGAAGCCGGAGGTGTCCAACTCTTTGACGAAACGGTCGTCGTAGAAACTTTCGGGCTTCGCGTCCTTGGCTTTGGGGTTTCTCGCCGCCGTGAGATTCAATACTTCCTGAATCCCTTCGCGCGTGTTGTAGGGAATTCGGTCGATATAGTCGACCGCGTACTGGTAAACCGCGTCGAGGGTCCGCGCGTCTTCGGCGCGCACATATTTTTTGATCGCGCGCTTGCTGCCTTCCGGGTCGCTTTGCAGTTTGTAGACCGCTTCGGAGTAAGCCTTGAGGAAGCGCCGCACCAGATCTTCATTGGCGTTCAGAAACGAGCGGCGCGCCATGAACGCGTCGTGCGGGAAATAGACGCCGGCCTTCCCCATGTTCATCAGCACGCGCGCGCCGGCCTCCTCGGCGCGCAGGTTGGTCGGACTGGAAAACGGCGCGGCGACGATCGCGCGCGTCTTGAGCATCGCGGCGGCGGCGAAGAGATCGCCGGTCTGAATCAACGTCACGTCCTTGCCGGGCTCGAGTCCTTGTTTCTTGAGCACGTAGCGTATCGTGAAATCGGTCGAGGAGCCGAAGCGCGTCACGCCGACCGATTTTCCTTTGAGGTCCTCGATCGCCTTGATGTCGGGCAGGGCCATGATGTAAAAGGCCGGCACTTTGACGAGCGTGCCGAACATCGTGATGTCCGCGCCGCCGAGACTCGCGTCGACCGCGGCGCTGCCGGCGGCGGCGGAAACCGGCAGATCGCCGCCGAGCATCGCCTGGACCATCAGCGAGCCCGAAGCGATCAGCACGATGTGCGAATCGATGTTGTATTTGTCGAAGAGTTTCAGCTCGTGCGCGATCCACATGCCGGCAAAGACGCCGCTCGCGCTGGTGTATCCCATGGCTAATCTGTCCTTCGCTTCGGTGACTGGAACGGTGACGCCGAGCAGCGCGGCCGAGATTATCGCCGCTATTTGTCGCTTCATGGATTCTCCTCCGTAGCCACCACACTATAGCAGGTAGCCACCGTGACAAGTCAACTCTCGAACAGGAGTACCAACACGAACCACGGTTGGGATTGACACACCGCTTTTCCACGTGATAGTCGCCGGAACAGGAGGAAACATCATGGCACGAATTCTGATCGAGAACGGCACCGTGATCACCATGGACCCGCGGCGCAGGATCATCCGAGACGGCGCCGTCGCGATCGAGAACGACCGGATCGTCGATATCGGCAAGACGGAGGCGCTGAAAGATTTTCAAGCCGACACCGTCTTCGACGCCAAGGATAAAATTGTGATGCCCGGGCTCATCGACGCGCACTGCCACAACGTGCAGATGCTCGCGCGCGGCCTCGGCGACGAGGTGGATTTGATCGCCTGGTGTTACGACCGGATCTTTCCGTACGAAACGCTGCTCACCGACGAAGCCACTTACTTAAGCGCGCTGCTGTGCAACGCCGAGATGATCCGCACGGGCACCACGACGGTCTGCGATCCCGGCGGCTATCGCATGGACAACGTCGGGCGCGCGCTGGCCGAGAGCGGCATGCGCGGCATCATCACCTGGGCGGGCATGGATCAGTGGAGCGAGGACCGCGCGCTGCCCGACAAAATGCCCGGCAAGCTCAGCACCGAAGAGACGCTCAAGGTCGAAGAGCAATTGGTCAAGGACTGGAACGGCAGGGAGGGCGGGCGGATTCGCGCGTGCTACGGGCTGCGCGTCGAGCCCAACGTCAGCGACAATCTCTATCGCGGCATCAATCAGCTCGCCAAGCGCGACGGCGTGATGGTCGAGATGCACGCGGCGGTGAACAAAGACCAGGTCGAATGGGTGAAAAAACGCACCGGCCACACGGTCATCGAGCACATGAACTCGCTCGGCATTCTCGGCGACCACTGGTATCTCATCCACATGGCGGTGCTGACCAACGAAGAGTTGAAGATGTTGAAAGATAATGACTGCCGCGTGATTCACGTCCCCGGCGCGACCTTGCACGGCGCATATGGCTCGGCGACGGTGGGAAAATTTCCCGAGCTGATCGACATGGGGGTGACGGTGGCTCTCGGCTGCGATTCCAGCGCGGCCAACAACAGCATCGACATGTTCCGCGCGATGTACGAGGCCGCGACCGTGCACAAAGAAGCGCGCATCATCCCGGACCTGATCGCGCCGGAGAAGGCGCTCGAGATGGCGACCATCGACGCCGCGCGCGCCGTGCACTGGGACAACGAGATCGGCTCGCTGGAAAAAGGCAAGAAGGCGGACGTCATCATCGTCGAAACCAAGCGCTCCAATTGGATCCCATTGCACGACTTCTCTCTGGTCCCGACCCTGGTCTACTCGGGTGAGGGGGCGGACGTGGAAACCGTCATCATCGACGGAGGGGTAGTGATGGAGAAGCGAAAAATTAAAACCATCAACGTGAAGACGCTGCTCCGGCGCGCGCAGCGCGCGACCGAAAAGCTGGTGAAGAAATTGCCTTACAAATTGCAGCCGAAGTGGCCGTTCGAGTAAGAGGACAATTTATTAAGGAGGTCGCGTTTATGAGCAAGCAAATTTGCCGGTTTATTGTTTTCGCGCTTCTGTCGGCTCTGTTCGTTGAAGCGGCCGGCGCCGCTCCGGCCCCGAAGTCGGGCGGCATTCTGAACGCCACCTTGATCGAGGCGCCGCCGAGCTTCTCGCTCCACGAGGAAGCCACGATCTCCACGGACTGGCCGATGATGTCCTGCTACAACAACCTCGTCGTTTTCGATCCGTTAAAAAAGCAGGAGAGCCTGGAGACGATCATTCCCGAGCTGGCCGAGAAGTGGACTTTTCAGGACGGCGGGAAGAGCCTGGTCTTTTTTCTCCGCAAAGACGTCAAGTGGCACGACGGCCAGCCCTTTACGTCGAAAGACGTGAAGCACACCTTCGATACCGTGCGTGAAGCGCCGGGGATCACGGCCAAGCTGCGCGTGAGTCCGCGCCAGCTCTGGTACGAGAACGTGGAATCGATCGATGCGAGCACGCCGGACGCGGTGGTCTTCCGCCTCAAGCGGCCGCAGCAGTCGCTGCTTCTCATGCTGGCCTCGGGTTGGTCGGCGGTTTATCCCGCCCACGTTCCGGTTTCCGAGCTGCGCTCCAAGTGCGTCGGCACCGGTCCGTTCAAGCTCAAGGAGTATCGGCAGGGCGAGCTGATCGATATGGTGAAAAATCCCGACTACTTTGTGAAGGGCCGGCCCTATCTCGACGGCATCCGCTACACCATCATCAAAGACCGCTCGACCCGCTACGCCGCCCTACAGGCGGGCCGGGTGGACATTCCGTTCATCTGGGAGGTCGCTAAAACCAACGCCGAGACGACGAAGCGCGCCATGCCGCAGCTCGCTCTCATCGAATCGAGCACCAACGTCAACGACCATATTCTGGTCAATCTCACAAAGCCGCTCTTCAAGGACCCGAAGATGCGGCTGGCGATCACGCTCGCCGTCGATCGGCAGGCCTATATCAAGGCCGGGAGACAAGGCGCGGCGATTCTCGGCGGCGTGCTGCTGCCGAAACCGTACGGCGTGTGGGGTTTGTCCGAAGCCGAGCAGAAAAAGATCCCGGGCTTCGGCGATCCGGTCAAACAGAAAGCGGAGGCGAAAAAACTCCTCGCCGAGATGGGCTACGGCCCGTCCAAGCCGCTCAAGTTCACCGTCTCGACGCGCACCATTCCGATTTACGTGGAGATCGCCGGCTTCATCATCGATCAGTTCCGCCAGGTCGGGATCGACGCGACGCTCGAGCAGATCGAGACCGGCGTGTGGCACGCGAAGATGACGCGGCGCGAGTTCGACGTCGCCGTCAATACCACCGGCATCGGCCCGGACGATCCGGACGCCAACCTGTACGAGAATTTCAAGTGCGGCTCGCCCCGCAATTACTCCGCCTATTGCAGCGAGGAGATGGACCGGCTGATCGAGCAGCAGTCGCAGACTCTCGATCAGCAGAAGCGTCTCCAGCTCGTCCATGAGATCGACAAGCGTCTTCAGCTCGAGGGCGCGCGGATGATGCTCGGGTGGAGCAAAGAGTACGTGGTGTATTGGCCGTATGTGAAGAATCTCGTGCCGCACCAGTCGATTTATAATTACGGACGGATGCAAGAGGTGTGGCTCGACAAGTGACGCGCCGTGCTTCTCTATCTTTTCCAGCGCCTCATGACCGGCATTCTGACCCTCTTCGGAATGTCGGTGTTGATCTTCATTCTGTTGCGCCTGGTTCCCGGGGATATCGTTGATATTATTTTTTCCTCGGCGGGTTTCGTGAATCCGGCGGCCAAGGCCGAGCTCGCGCGCGAGCTGGGGGTGGACCAGCCGATCGCGGTCCAATACGGCCGCTGGCTTAGGGACGTCGCGAAAGGGGATTTGGGAAAGTCTTACCGATATGACGTTCCCGCCTGGCAGGTCGTCAAGCCGCGTATACCCGTCACGCTCGAATTAGCCGTCCTTGGGATACTGGTCGCAGTCGTCCTGGGGGTTTTCGCCGGCGTTCTCAGCGCCGTGCGCCAGGACGGCGCGCTGGACTATGTCCTGCGCATCTTAAGTCTCGCCGGCCTCTCCATACCTTCCTTCTGGCTCGGGATGATGATCATTCTTTTCCTCGTCTCCTGGACCGGATGGATTCCGGCGCTGACTTACGTTTCCCCCTGGCAAGACCTGCGCGCCCATCTGCTGCAATTTATCTTTCCCGCTCTGGCCGTCGGCTACCGCGGCTCCGCTTTGATCATGCGCATCACCCGCTCGGCGATGCTGGAAGTGCTGCGCGAGGACTACGTTCGCACCGCGCGCGCCAAAGGGCAGCGGGAATGGCCCGTGGTGTTCCGTCACGCGCTCGCCAACGCGATGCTTCCTATCATCACGGTGATCGGCTTCGAGTTCGCTTTCATGATCGGCGGGCTGGTGGTGACCGAGACGGTGTTCAATCTTCCCGGCGTGGCGCGTTATCTCGTCGACGCGATTCTGTGGCGCGATTATCCGGTGGCGCAGAATCTGGTGATGCTCATCGCCATCGTCGTGGTTACGGTGAATCTTTCCGTCGATCTCTTATACGGCTATCTCGATCCGCGCATCCGCTACGGAGCTGGGGGCGATAACCGATGAATCGAGGCCGCTGGTGTATCCGCCCTTCGACAAGCTCAGGGCGAACGGACAAAAGAAGTCCCGTTTGTGGTGAGCGTGTCGAACCACGAAAAGAGATCGTCGAAAGAGCGTTGCCGTTTATCAAATGAAGCTCGTGAAAAATCTGGCCCACTTCTGCCGCCGCAAGCCGCTCGGCGCGATAGGCGGTGTTCTGATCGCCGCGATGGTTCTGACGGCGATTTTCGCCGATGCTCTCGCAACCCACGATCCGATTCGCACCGACGCCGAACATACCCTCGCCCCGCCGACGCAATCTCACTGGCTGGGCACGGATAATCTCGGTCGCGATATTTACAGCCGCATCGTTTACGGCGCGAGAGTCTCTCTCATGGTGGGATTAGGATCGACACTGCTCGGCGCCGCGCTCGGGGCCATCATCGGTCTGCTTTCGGGCTACTTAGGCGGCTGGACCGATCTCTTTGCGCAGCGCGTAATGGAGATTTTGCAGGGGCTGCCCCTGCTGATCCTGGCGTTGGTGATGGCGGCCGCGCTGAAACCTTCGGTGGTCAACGTCATGATCGCCATCTCCGTGCCGATCATTCCCATGGCCGAGCGGGTCATTCGCGGCAGCGTGCTTGCGATCCGCGAATTTGCCTATATAGAGGGAGCGCGGGCGCTGGGCGTCGGGCACCTGAGCATCGCCTTTCGTCATATCCTGCCCAACATCATCGGCCCGTTTATCGTTCTGACGACCGCACAGTTCGGCAGCGCGATTCTGGTCGAGGCGGCTTTGAGTTTTCTGGGACTCGGCGTGCCGGAGCCGTGGCCGTCGTGGGGACGCATGCTTTCGGTCTCGGCGGCGGAGTTCGCGCAGAAAGCGCCGTGGCTCGTGATTTTTCCGGGCGCCGCGATCAGCCTCGTCGTCTTCGCTTCCAACTTGTTGGGCGACGCGCTGCGCGACACGATCGACCCGCGGCTGCGGCGGGCGCAGAACGTCTCTTCAACTCCCGCTTGACGCCTAACCACCGTTCGAATAGCCTTGAGCCGTTTTCCTACAATGGAGGATTTCCCATTTCCAAGAAAACGTCTAAAAAGTCGAGCGTAAAAAGCCGCTCCAGTGCTCGCAGAAAACAGCGCGCGGCTCCGAAAAAAGCGCGCCGTATTCCAGAGCATGAAATCGAGGCACTGAGGCGCGAACTTGCCGAAGCCCTGGAGCAGCAGAC
>DASXRG010000167.1:0-6700 GCA_036506735.1 Binatia bacterium
AAAATGTTCAAGACGGAACTGGACGCGATCGCGCCGCTCGAACGGTACTACGTCGCGGGAGGAATTCGCACCCGCTGCTTCGAGAAGGGCGAGGGAAAACCGGTGATACTGCTCCACGGCGGCGGCGGCCACGCCGAAACCTGGGTGCGCAACATCGTTCCGCTCTCGCAAAAATTTCGCGTTCTGGCGCTCGATTACCTGGGTCACGGATATACGGACAAACCGCAGATAACTTATAACCTGGAGGCGTTCTCCAAACACTTGCTCGATTTCATGGACGCGGCGAAGATCGAGAAGGCTCACTTCGTGGGCGAATCCCAGGGCGGCCAGATCAGCGTGTTTACCGCGGACGAGCATCCCGAGAGGGTGGACAGACTGGGCCTCATCGTTGGCGGGATTCCGTCGAACGAGCACGGCTATACGACGGGCCAGTCTCGTCTGCAGGATCTCAGCCGCGAAGCGACCGACAAGCCGACAAAGGAAAGCATTCGTAAGCGGATGGAGTGGCTGTTTCACGATCCTAAAACGCTGCCGGAAGAACTCGTGGAAGTCAGGTTGAAGATCTACAGCCAACCGGAGTTCCAGCGCGTCGCTCAAGGCGGAGGGCGAAAAAATTATCATCTGATCGAAAAGATCCCAAAGCTGAGGGCGCCGATACTTTTTTTCTGGACCACGCATAATCCCACCTGTCCGTGGCCGGTGGCGGAAAAGGTTCACCAGGCCGTGCCGGGCTCTCGGTTTGTGCTGGTGGACAAATCGGGCCATTGGCCGCAGTTCGAGAGGGCCAAAGAATTCAACCAGACATTGCTGGAGTTTCTCCTCGGAGAGGACGACGATATCCTCGTCGACACCTATCGCAGGCGCTTCTGGTGATTGTTCGGACAAAAATCTCCCCTTCCCCTCTTTTCCAAAGAGGGGTTAACGGACTAGCGGAGCAAAATTCCCCCTTTGAATGAAAAAGGGGGATGAGGGGGATTTCGGCGTGAAGCACTCATGCAAGTGAGATTCGTGCGTCTGCTCTTCTCGACGGCGGTTCTCTTGTCGTGCGCGCTCGCCGAGGCGGCGGAGGTAAAACCGCAGGCGGAGGATTGGGAGCGCGCGCTTACCCGGGCGCGTCAGGACGGCAGGGTCGTCTTAGGAACTGATCTCGGCATCCCCGACTTTCGCCAGGCCGTTACGGCGGCGTTCTCCAAGCGATTCGGTTTGAGCGTCGAGTTTCGCGTGCTCGAAGGCGCGGAGCTTGCCGCCGTGGCCGCCAGAGAGTGCGCCGCCGGCCGGGCCAGCATGGATGTTCTCCTGGGCGGGATGAGCGAGCTGATCACGCTTTATCCCAAAGGCTGCCTTTTGCCCGTGAAGCCCCGCTTGCTTTTGCCCGAAGTCGCCGACCCGAAAAACTGGCGCGGCGGCTATCTCAAATTCAACGATCCCGAAGGCCAGTATCTCCTTCAGGCCGCCGAGTTTGCTTCTTTCGGCAGACTGATCTTCAACACGGAGCGCATCAAGCCGCAGGAGATTCGATCGGCAGCGGACTTATTGAAGCCGGAGTACTCTGGCAAGATCGCCGGCTATGATCCGCGCGTGAGCGGCGCGGGTCAGGCGACGGCGGCGTATCTCCTGACGCACTTGGGAGAGGATTACGTGCGCAAGCTCTATCTCGGCCAGCGGATAGTTTACTCGACGAATCACCGCCAGCTTTCCGAGTGGGTCGCCCGCGGGACTTATTGGATCGCCTTGGGCGTGCAGGAAAGAGGATTCGCGCCTTTTCTGAAAGAAGGCTTTTCGATAAAAGTTCTAAACAGCCTGGAGGATGCCCCCGGCTATCTTTTAGGCGGCTCCGGTGTGCTCAAGCTGATGAAGGATACTCCCCACCCCGATGGTGCGACCGTTTTAGTCAACTGGCTGGCCTCCAAGGAAGGGCAGGAAATTTATTCGCGCACGGTGCAGCAGCCCAGCCGCCGCGCGGACGTTCAGGTGGATGAGATTCCGGCTTACCTCTATCCCAAGCCTGGAGTGAAGTATCTCGATACCTATTCCTATGACTTCTATGCTAAGAAGCGGCCGGAGGTCACGAAAGTCCTGATAGACTTGCTGGGTCGGTGAAGCAAGTTTATTTGGCGCTTCCGGAGCCGATCTCGTGCTGATCTCGCCCGGTAAATCGTGAGAACCCATGCAGTCATCCCGCTCCAAGGTCATATTGAACGTTCAAGGCCTCAGCAAAAACTACGCGGGCGTGTGGGCCGTCCGCGACGTAAGTTTTGAAGTTTATGAGAGTGAGATTTTGGTTCTGCTGGGACCCAGCGGGTGCGGGAAAAGCACCACCTTGCGCCTGCTTGCCGGCCTGGAGCGGCCCGACACGGGGGAGGTCCGCCTGCGGGAAAAGATCATCGTCGATTCGAAGATGGGAATATTTACGCCGCCCGAGCGGCGCAATATGGGCATGGTCTTTCAGGCCTTTGCCGTCTGGCCGCACATGACGGTCGAAGAGCACGTGGCTTTTCCCTTGTTGGTCAGGCACCGCGCCAAAGAAGAAATTTTTCAGAAAGTCCGCCGGGCGCTCGACTTCGTCGGCCTTGGGGGCCTGGAGAAGCGTCTCTCGACTCAACTCTCCGGCGGGCAACAGCAGAGACTCGCGCTTGCGAGGGCCCTGGTGTACGAGCCGGACATTCTGCTTTTGGACGAGCCTCTCAGCAATCTCGACGCCCAGCTGCGCCAGCAGATGCGCCTCGAGCTAAAAAACTTGCAGCGCCAGTTGGGCGCCACCTTTGTTTTCGTCACCCACGATCAAGACGAGGCGATGACCTTGGCGCATCGAGTCGCGCTGATGCGCGACGGAGTGATCGAGCAAATCGGCACGCCGGACGAGGTCTACGAAAATCCCGCGACTCTTTTCGCCCACTCTTTTCTCGGCACGACCATTCGTTTCGAAGCGAGCTGGATCGAAGACAACGACGGTCCATGCTTGCAGCTTTCCGGCCGCTACCGGCTTAGATTCGGACCGGACGGCGACAGGACGACGGGCAGTCCAACGGCGGGGCAAGTGCTGGCCACCGTCCGGCCGGAGGATCTGCAAATCGTCGCGGAAAAAAGAGCGCCGAAAGACAATGAGATCGAGGCGGAGGTACAGGACATCATCAACCTGGGCGATCGTTATGAGATAGCATTGAAAGGATGCGATGCGGATTTCGTCCTTCAGGCTCCCAAGCGGCTTCGCGTGAAGAGCCGCGACCGGCTTCTCCTTGCCGTCGATCCGCTGAGGGTCAAAATATGGCCGCGGTAGGAATCGTCGCGGCCGCCGGCTCAGCCTGGCGGCGCTCTTCTTGGGTGTGGATGGGTCTCGCTCTGATCGCGATTGTTTCCGTCATCACTCTCACTCCGGTCCTCTTCATCATCGTCAATAGCTTGAATGGCGCGGCGCCCAGTGAGACCTGGCGCTTCGGGCTCCAGGGTTGGCGCGAGGCGTTCGACAGCACGCGAACTTTGGCCGCCATCGGCTACACTTTTCTGCTCAATCTGCGAGCGCTCTTGGGCATCGTGATCGCTTTCATTTTTTCCTGGCTGCTAACGCGCGTCCGCATCCCGCTCGGAAATTTCATCGAGTTCTCTCTTTGGATCGCCTACTTCCTGCCCGCGCTGCCGCTTGCGCTGAGCTGGATCTTGCTGCTCGATCCGAACTACGGGCTCATCAACCAGCTCCTCCAGCCTTTAGGATTCAAATTCAACATCTATTCCGTTCACGGCATCATTTGGATTCACTTGACCGCCAGCACGATCCCGATCATGACGATTCTGCTCGCGCCGGTGCTGCGGCAGATGGACGCTTCGCTGGAAGAGTCCGCGCGCATGTGCGGCGCCGGTTCGTGGCAGACGTTCAGGCGCGTGCTGATACCCGTGCTCGCTCCCGCGTTGTTCACCGTGCTGCTGGCGGCTCTGATCCGCGGCCTGGAGGCTTTTCAGGTCGAGCTGCTGTTGGGCAAGCCCGTCGGCATCTTCGTTTACGCCACGCGCATTTACGACCTGATTCAGTGGGAGCCGCCGCTGTTTCCGCAGGCGATGGCGCTCAGCACGCTTTTTTTGGGCGTCCTGTTTCTGCTGGCGCTTTTTTACCAGCGCTACACCAGCAAGCGGGCGTTCGCGACGGTTTCGGCGCGCGGCGTCTCTTTTCGCCCCATGGATATGGGACGGGCGCGCTACTGGATATCGGCCGTGCTCCTGATTTTTGTCGCGCTCGCGGTTTATCTTCCGTTGGGTGTCTTGATCGTTGGCTCTCTGATGAAGCTCTTCGGCTTCTTCAACATCGTCAATCCATTCTCGACGCGCCATTGGGCCCTGGTGCTTCACGATCCGGTTTTTCTCTCCGCCGTGCAGAGCTCCCTGGTCGTCGGAGTGGCCACGGCCGGCATCGGCCTCTTGTTTTACTCTCTCGTGGCTTATGCGCTGGTGCGCACGGACATCTTCGGCAAGCCGGCGCTCAATCTTTTGATCTGGCTGCCCTGGGCCATCCCGGGCATCCTCCTGGGTCTCGCTTTTTTGTGGCTCTTTCTTTCGACCCGAGCCTTGTCCGTTTTCTACGGGAGTTACTTGGGCTTGATCGTGGTCTTGCTGATCAAGGAGATGCCGATCGGCGTGCACATGATGAAGACGGCCTTCGTGCAGATTTCCGACGAGCTCGAACAGGTGGGACGGGTCTGCGGCGCGAATTGGTTCTACACCTACCGGCGCATCATGTTGCCTTTGATCGCTCCGGTTCTGGTCAGCATCTTCGCCATCGTTTTCATGGGGGCGATTCGCGACATCGACACGATCATACTGATCGGCACGGCCTCGACGCGGCCGCTTTCACTGCTCATGATGGAGTACTCGATGGCCGGCGAGATGCAGGCGGCCGCGATCCTGGGTGTGATCTTGAGTCTTTTCGCCATCGGGGTGGCGCTGATTTCTCGGAGGATCGGTCTGCGCAGCGCGGCGTAAACATGACGGAGGATTTTTATGAGCTACAAATCTCTCGGTGATTTCATCACGGCGGTTCAAGCCGCCGGCGATTTGAAGCTGGTCCACGGCGCGGATTTGGATCTCGACGTCGGCTGCTTGACCGAGTTCGCCTACGAGCAGGACGGCCCCATGCTCCTGTTCGATCGGTTCAAGGGATTTCCCGACGATTTCAAAATCGTCAGCAACGTCTACCGCAACAGCGTCCGCCGTTATTCATTGGCCCTGGGCTTTCCCGCGGACGCTCACCCGATCGAATTGGTCAAGCTGCTCAGAGAAAAGCGCCGCATGCAGAAGATGATCCCGCCGGTGGAAGTCGGCGACGGTCCCGTGCTGGAAAATAAAATGAAGGGATCGGAGGTCGACGTCGGCAAATTCCCGACGCCGAAGTGGCACGCCGGCGACGGCGGCCGGTACATCGGCACCGGAGACATTGTGATCGTGCGCGATCCGGAAACCGGCTGGGTGAACTTCGGCACCTACCGCGCTTGCGTGCAGGGGAGAGACCGGGTGAGCCTGTGGATCAACAAGCACAAGCACGGCCGGATCATCGCGGAAAAATATTGGTCGCGCGGGTCGGCGTGTCCGGTGGCGCTGGTTCTCGGCTGCGATCCTTTGACGTTCATGGCTTCCACCAGCCGCATGAAATACGAGTATGCGGGCGCCATGCACGGCGCGCCGGTCGAAGTGGTTAAAGGACCGTGGACGGGCTTGCCCGTGCCGGCTCAGGCGGAAATCGTTTTTGAAGGAGAGATGCCGTCGCCCCAGGAGGAAACGGTCGCCGAGGGGCCGTTCGGAGAGTGGCCGGGCTATTACTCGCACAGCGGACAGGAATGCGTGCTCCGAGTCAAGCAGATCGTCTACCGGAAATCGCCAATTCTCCTGGGCGATCCGCCGATGCGGCCGTTGCTTTCATGGGGCGGCGACCTGCCGATCACCGGAGCGGAGGTGTGGGATCATCTCGAGCGCTCGGGCATCACCGATGTCACCGGCGTGTGGGGCCACTGCCGCGGCTTGATGACGGTGATCGCGCTCAAGCAGCGCTACGCCGGTCATGCCAAGCAGGCGCTGTTCGCCGCGAACGGACTCAAGGGCAGCCGCAGCATGTCGTCTTTCTTCGTCGCGGTGGACGACGATATCGATCCGTCCAATTTTCGCGACGTGCTGTGGGCGATTTGCACGCGCGCCGATCCCGGCACTTCCGTCGAGATTCTCAAGTCGGTCTGGACCGAGGACCTCGACCCGCGGCTCACGCCGGAGCAGAAAGCCAACGGCGACTATACCGCCGGGCGGATGTTGATCGACGCCTGCAAGCCGTTCCACTGGCGCGACTCATTTCCCAGGACGAACATATTTTCTCCGGAAGACCGGAAGGTCGTTAAACAGCGATGGACGAAATTATTGGAAGAGATGAGCGAGGCGGGCAAGCTCGATGGTTGAGGATGATCATGCGCCGGCGGCAGCGCGTCTACGCTTGGCGATTTTCTTCCTGCTCGTAGCATCGCTCTTCCTCGAAGCTGAAGGCCAATGCGCCGCGCCGAGTGAATGGGAACAGATAATCGCCAAGGCCAGACAGGAGCGGCGCGTCGTTTTGGGAACCGACGTGAGCGTCGCGGGCTTCCGCCAGGGCATCACCGGAAGTTTTGCCAAACAGTTTGGCTTCGACATGGAGTTCCGCGTGCTCGAAGGCGCGCAGCTCGTCGCGGTCGCCGCC
>DASXRG010000168.1:0-2455 GCA_036506735.1 Binatia bacterium
GATTTTTTTAAGCATGGCGCCTCTCTAGCTTAGCGATCGTTCAAATCGTTCAAATGGTTCCAATCGTTCAAAACGTTTTGAACGGCTTGAACGGCTGCAACGTCTTGAACTTTAATGTTAGCCGCCGGCGATGGCGCCGACAATCATGAACGGCTCGGCGCCACTCGCGACTGCATCGGGCAGCGGCGCGTCCGGGGATTCGTGGGACAGATCCTCGCCGCAGGCGAAGAACCTGACGAACGCGCGGCGCTTTTGCGTCTCGTGGTTGCGAATCGTTCCTTTCAACATGGGATAGCGCGCCTCGAGCGCGTCGAGCACCACGCGCTGCGTGACCGGAGCCGCGACGTCGAGCCGCACCTCGCCGTCGACTTGCGCGAGCTTTCTAAGATGCGCCGGAAGGGTGACTCGGATCATGACAGTGTCTGGACCTCGACGGAAACGACCGCCGGAAGATCGCGCACGATGGGTGCCCAGTTGTCCCCGGCGTCGGCCGATGCGTAGACCTGCCCGCCGGTGGTGCCGAAGTAGACGCCGCACTTATCGAGCGCGTCCACCGCCATCGCGTCGCGCAACACGTTGACGTAGCAGTCGCTCTGCGGCAGCCCTTTCGTGAGCGGCTCCCACTCGTTGCCGCCGGTGCGGCTGCGGTAAACGCGCAGCTTGCCGTCGGGCGGAAAATGCTCCGCGTCGCTTTTGATCGGCACGACGTAGACGGTCTCCGGCTCGTGCGCGTGCACGTCGATCGGGAAGCCGAAGTCGGTCGGCAGGTTGCCGCTGATCTCGCGCCACGACTCGCCGGCGTCGTCGCTGCGCAAGACGTCCCAGTGCTTCTGCATGAACAACACGTTCGGACGCGCCCGGTTCATCGCGATGCGATGGACGCAGTGGCCGACCTCGGCGGTCGGGTTGGGAATGTAGAGCGAATGCAGGCCGCGGTTGATCGGCTTCCACGTCTTGCCGGCATCGTCGGATCGGAATGCGCCCGCCGCCGAGATCGCGATGAAGATCCGGTTCGGGTTGCTCGGATCTATAAGAATAGTATGCAGGCACATGCCGCCCGCGCCCGGCTGCCACGAAGATCCCGTGCCGTGGCCGCGCAGACCGGCGAGCTCGTGCCAATTTTTGCCGCCGTCGGTCGAGCGGAATAACGCGGCGTCTTCGACTCCGGCGTAAACTGTATTCGGATCGGTCAGCGACGGCTCGAGATGCCAGACGCGCTTGAACTCCCACGGGTGCGGCGTGCCGTCGTACCATTGGTGCGTGGTGAGGGGTTTGCCGGTTTCAGGAGAGGTGTCGTAAACGAACTTGTTGCTCTCGGCCTTGGGCATGCCTTCCGGAGTGGTGGTCGGTTCGCCGGCCGGTGTGCCGGGTTGGTGCCAGCTCTTGCCGCCGTCATCCGAGCGTTGAATGATCTGCCCGAACCAACTGCTCGTCTGCGACGCATAGAGCCGATTCGGGTCCATGGGAGAGCCCTTCATATGATAAATCTCCCAGCCCGCAAAGTGAGGACCGCTCACGTTCCACTTCTCGCGCTTTCCGTCCGCCGTCAAGATGAACGCGCCCTTGCGCGTGCCGACCAGTACTCGTACTTGGCTCATAATTTACTCCTTTTCACCCCCTCTCAATCTCCCCCTTGCCAAGGGGGAGATTGAGAGGGGGTAAGATTTCCGCAAGTCGCGAAAGAAAATACTCACCGAATTCCAGACGCGATCTATTAATTATCCCGGCAGTCCCGGAATCTCGATCACCGGCCGGACCTCCACGGTACCTTTCTGCGCGGCGGGAATTCTCGCGGCGATGCCGAGCGCCTCGTCGAGATCCTTGGCGTCGATGAGAAAGTAGCCGCCCAATTGTTCGCGCGTCTCGGCGAACGGGCCGTCCGTCACGAGCCGTTTGCCTTCGCGCACGCGCACGCTGGTCGCCATCACGACCGGTTGCAGCGGGTTGGCGCTCAGGTATTGCGCTTTCGCCTCGAGATCGTGCGCGAGCTCGGTGGAGTCTTTGTAGCATTGCTCGCGCTCCGTTTCACTCATGGCGTTCTCGTTCATGTAGATTAACAACATGTACTTCATCTGGCCTCCGCAGGCCGGCCATAAAGGCCCATATACTTCGTTGCGCTCGATCGGCTTCGCTCGACGTACTGAAAAAAGTACGCCTGCGCTCGCCGATCTTCGCGCGCCTCGTCTCTGGACCTTTCTGACCGGCCTGAAAATAGTTCGTCTCACCCCAGATGGGCTGTGCCCTTGACCGAGAGCAGTTTTATCCTTGTTCGTACGCTTGCGTTAAAGCTTTTATGTCGAGTTTTTTCATTTGAAGCAGTGCCTTCATGAC
This sequence comes from Binatia bacterium, assembly GCA_036506735.1. Lineage (GTDB taxonomy): Bacteria > Desulfobacterota > Binatia > UBA9968 > UBA9968 > JAJPJQ01. The sequence goes on from DASXRG010000168.1 coordinate 2,332, forward strand.
ACGTTCCGATTTCTTGGCGTCCTTGTCCTGCAGCATCTGGCCTAAAATAGCGGGAACGATTTGCCATGACAAACCGTATTTGTCTTTAAGCCAGCCGCACTGTTGTGCCTTCTTATCACCGCCT
>DASXRG010000169.1:0-31760 GCA_036506735.1 Binatia bacterium
GCCGCTGCTCGCCATGGCTACGGATCGATCCCCCGCTTGGCTGAACTCCGTCGCTTGCACTTGATACAGGAGATCCATAAAGCCGCCGGCCGCTCCCAGCGCCGCAATCACGAGCGCCAGAGACCAAGGCTTCTCGGCGAGTCCGGTCGCGATCAAAAAAAGACCGAGACCCGCCATTCCCAGGGCATAGATTCCTTTCTGACGGGAAATCGTGATGAACGAGGCCAGCGCGAGGCCGATCACAACCGGTCCCAGGACGCGGAAAGAAATCAGCAGACCGATCCATTGCTCTTCGTAGCGCAAGGAGGCGAGGTAAAGGGGATAGAGAGATTGGCCGACGGTGGAAGGCAAGGCCGCCGCAAACGACACCGAGATGCCGAGCCAAATGTGCCGGTAACCGAGAAACTGTCCGATGCCCCGCGTGATGGCCCAAAAATTCCGGCCGCTCGGCTTGGGCTCGATGCGCGGAAAGAGCAGACTCAACGTAACGCAAAAAACAGCGGCGCAGGTGAGAAGAATAAAAGCGTTTTCAAACCCCAAAAGCGCCAAGACCGCGCCGCCGGCGCTCAGGCCGACGAGTCCGCCGCCGCAGTTCCAGGCGTAGAGCCGGCCTAACTTTTTTCCCAGATTCCCGCCCGGCAGTTGACTGCCCAAAGACTGAATCGAGGTCCAGAAAGTGCTGCGCGAGCAAAAGGCGAACGCCTGCGCCAGCGCGAGGTGAATGTAGCGGTCCGCCATGAGCAAGGTCGCGCCCGACAGCGCCATGAGGAGAAAACAAATCTGCAGCACGCGGCGCTCGCCGAAGCGGTCGGATAGAGCGCTGCCGCCGAAGCGGACGACCAGCTCGACCAAAACCGGCAACGAAACGAGACTGCTTATGGTGACGATGGAAAAACCCAGCGACAGAGCGTAGAGCGGCACCAGCACCTGCAACATTCCCATGCAGATGTTCCAAAGCGCGCCGCTAATATAGAGGGCGGCGACCTCGTAGGTCCAGGCCGGTGAAAAAGGCTCATCTACTGCGTTGCGCTTCAAAACGCCTCTCTCGTCGTACTGAAAAGAGTACGCCTGCGCTCGTCGATTTCTCGCGCGCCTTGTATCTGGGACCTTTTTGACCGGCCTGGGAATGACATCCTGTTTCGGGATAAAAATATGGGAGAACTTAAGAGGACGCCTGACTCTCGCTCGCCTGCAAGAGGTAAGCCTGGATAAAACGGTCGAGGTCGCCGTCGAGGACGCGATCCGCGTCGCCCATCTCCGTGCCGGTGCGGTGGTCCTTGACCATGCGGTAGGGGTGGAGCACGTACGAGCGGATCTGGCTGCCGAAGCCGATCTCCTTTTTATCTTTATTGTACGACTGCATTTTTTCTTTCTGCTTCTCGATTTCCAGTTCGTAGAGACGCGAGCGCAGGATCTTCATCGCCATCGCCTTGTTCTTGTGCTGCGAGCGCTCGTTCTGGCAGGCGACGACGATATTGGTCGGGAGATGCGTCAAGCGCACCGCCGAGTCGGTCTTGTTGACGTGCTGGCCGCCGGCGCCGCTCGAGCGGTAGGTATCGATTCGCAGGTCGGCTTCGTTGATTTCTACTTTGATCGTGTCGTCGATCTCGGGATAGACGAAGGCGGAGGCGAACGAAGTATGGCGGCGCGAGTTGGCGTCGAACGGCGAGATGCGAACCAGGCGGTGAATGCCGGCCTCGGCCTTGAGATAACCGTAAGCATATTGTCCCTCGACGGTAAAAGTGACGCTCTTGAGCCCGGCCTCCTCGCCCGGTTGATATTCGAGAATCTCATGGCGGTAGCCCCGGCGGTCGGCCCAGCGCAGGTACATGCGCAGCAGAATCTCGGCCCAATCCTGCGCTTCGGTGCCGCCGGCGCCCGGATGTAAGCTGACGATGGCGTTTCTCTGATCGTCAGGCCCGCCGAGAATCTGCCTGAGCTCCAGCTCCGCTAATTCCTGGGCGACCTGCGAAACCTTGCCCGCGGCCTCGTTCAGCGCCTCTTCGCTCTTCTCGTCTTTCGCGAGATCGAGAAAGAAGCGGGCCTCTTCGAGCTCGGAGCGATACTTTTCCCAGGATTCGAGAACGTTTTTTATACCGGCTTGCTCTCTGAGGATGGTCTGCGCCTTTTCGGCGTCGTTCCAGAAATCGGGTTTGGAGGTGAGCTGGTTCAGCTCTTCGACGCGCTTCTTCTTGCCGTCGAGGTCAAAGACGCCTCCTGAGAAGTTCGAGCCTCTCCTGCAAGCGCGTCAGTTGCTCTTGAGTCTCTTCAAATGTAGCCATTGGAAAGGGTTGTGCCGGATGATGCACCTATTATAGCGCCCGAGCTTTCTTTCCACAAAGCGCCCGCGAAATTTTTTTTTCCAGCGCGCGCATGATTCGAGCGTCTTTTTTGGAACGCTCGTGATCGTAGCCGAGGAGATGAAGAATGCCGTGGATCAACAGCCGGTCGATCTCTTCTTTAAGGGTCCAGCCTCCGGCTTTGGCTTGTTCTTCGGCCCGTTCGACGGAAATGACCACGTCGCCCAAAAGCCTGAGCCGGCCGTTTGGAGCGGGCTCAGCCGGAAAAGAGAGCACGTCGGTCGGCTTGCGCTGTTGGCGATACTTTCGGTTGAGCCGCGCGATCTCGCCGTTTTCCACCAGGGCGAGACTCAGCTCCGCCTGCCGCTCATTGACCAATGCGAGAATCTTTTGTGCGTTTTGTTTCACCTGCGGCAATGAGATCTTTCGCCCCGGAACGCGGCTCACTATGTCTACGCTCATAGGGACTTTACGGCATCGCGTTCAGGAGCCGCTTTGAGGGTTCTCGTCGCGCTCGTAGGCGGAGATGATCTCCTGGACCAGGCGATGGCGCGCGACGTCACGCTCGGTGAAGGTCACGAACTTGATCCCCTCGACGCCGTTGAGAATGCGCCAGGCTTCCTTCAAGCCGGAAGGCTTTCCCGCGGGGAGATCGATCTGGGTGACGTCGCCGGTGATCACCGCCTTGGAGCCGTAGCCCAGGCGCGTCAAAAACATTTTCATCTGCTCCGGCGTCGTGTTCTGCGCCTCGTCGAGAATCACGAACGAGTCGTTGAGCGTCCGGCCGCGCATGAAGGCGAGCGGCGCGACTTCGATCGTGCCGCGCTCGACGAGCTTGCGCGCGCGGTCGAAATCGACCATGTCGTGCAGCGCGTCGTAGAGCGGCCTTAAATACGGATTGACTTTCTCGGCGAGATCGCCGGGTAAAAATCCCAGTTTCTCGCCCGCCTCCACCGCGGGGCGGGTCAAGATGATGCGCACATAGTTGTTCTTCATCAGCTCCGCCACGGCCATCGCCATCGCGAGATAGGTCTTGCCGGTTCCCGCCGGGCCGATGCCGAAGACGATGTCGTAGCGGCGGATCGCGTCGATGTAGGCCTTCTGCGCCACGCTCTTGGGCGTGATGGTGCGCTTATGCGAGGAGATGTAGATCGTATCGAGGAAGATTTCCTGCAGGCTGGCGCGGCCGTCGCCGCTCAGAATGCGCACGGCGTAATCGACGTCGCTGCCGTAGACCGGATAATTTTTTTCCAGCAGGCCGTAGAGCTGCTTCAAAACTTTGGCCGCCAGCTCGGCCTCGAGCGGATCGCCGTCGATCTCTATGCTAGATCCGCGCACGTGGAGTTTCACTCCGAGAGCGCGCTGGATGATCTTTAAATGCTCGTCATGCTGCCCGAGCAGATCGCGAAAGTGGCGCGGGTCGGCGAATTCGAATCGCGTTTTCTCGCCGCCGGGTTCGTTCTTCCTGCTGCTCTCTTCCTTCACTCGTCCGCTCCCATGATCTGGACGACGATCTCGCGCGTGCGCGGCCGGTTGTCGAAATCCAGCAAGACGATCTGCTGCCAGGTCCCGAGCAGGAGCCGGCCGTCGTCGATCGGAATCTGCAGCGATGGACCCAACAGCGATGCGCGCAGGTGGGAAAAGCCGTTGTCGTCGCCCCAGCGGTCGTCATGATGATATTTTCGATTCGAAGGGATGAGCTTCTCCAACAATTCCTTCAAGTCCTGGAGTATCCCCGATTCATATTCGATCGTGGTGAGAGATGCCGTCGAGCCGGAAACGAACAGCGTGGCCAGGCCGCGGCGGATCCTTTGCCGCTCGAGCTGCTCCTGGACTTTGGCGGTGATGTCGATGATGTCGCAGTGCCCCCGGGTTTTCTCGATCAGTTTTGCAGTGTGAATGGTCATCACGCGTGCGTCGATTTCACGATCTGCCAGACTTTATCGACCGCCTCGTCCACCTTCGCCGGCTCTTTGCCGCCGGCCTGGGCAAAATCGGGCCGTCCGCCGCCGCCGCCGCCGACGATCGGCGCAACCTGCTTGACGATATTACCGGCGTGATAGCGCGCGGTCAGGTCTTTGGTCACGGAGGCGACCATCGTCACGTTGGCGTCGCCGGCGCTCACCAGGAACACGAGGCCCGAGCCCATTTTTTCCTTGAGCTGGTCGGCCAATTCGCGGAGCTGGTTGGCGTCGACTCTCTCCACCTTCGAAACCACCACGGTCGCGCCGTTCACCTGCTGTTTCTTCGCCAGCAGCTCGGGAAGCTGATTTTTCCCCTGCTGGCCGCGCAAGGTTTCGATCTCCCGCTCCAGCTCTTTTTGCTGTTGCAGGAGCTTTTTCACTCGGTCGACGGTTTCGTCCGCGCCTGATCGCGTCAGCGCGCCGATCTCTTTCAGCCGCTGCTCGTAAGTCCGTATCAAATCCAGCGCGCCTTCGCCGGTGACCGCCTCGACGCGGCGCACGCCGGCGGCGACGCCGCCTTCGGCGTGGAGCTTGAAAATGCCGATCTCGCCGGAGCGGTGGACGTGGGTGCCGCCGCACAGTTCGGTCGAGAAATCGCCGATCTTCACGACGCGCACGGTATCGCCGTACTTGTCGCCGAAGAAAGCCAGCGCGCCTTTGCGGACCGCCTCGTCGTAGCTGGTTTCGTCGACTCTAACTTCGGCGTCGACCCGGATCCGTTCGTTCACTTGTTGCTCGATGTCCGCCAGCTTCTCGTCCGGGATCGCTCCGGTGTGGTTGAAGTCGAAGCGCAGCCGGTCGGGAGAAACTAGAGAGCCCGCCTGGCGCACGTGGGCGCCCAGCTCGTCGCGCAGAACGGAATGGAGAATGTGGGTCGCCGAATGGTTGAGCGCCGTGCGGCTGCGGTACTTCTGATCAACGATCAGATGGACCTTGTCGCCGACCTGGAAGCGGCCTTTGACAACTCGACCCCGATGCACGGTCAACTGCGGCGTCGGGTGCTGCGTGTCGACGACTTCCATCCGATCGCCGCGCGCACTCTCGATGACGCCCCGGTCTCCCACTTGGCCTCCCGATTCGCCGTAAAAGGGCGTCTCTCCGGTGATGAGGTCTATGTGAGAGGCTGCACCAACTTCTTGTTTGCCCTGCCCCTCGGCATAGAGCGCCAGTACTTCCGATTCCGCCTCCAGCCGATCGTAGCCGATAAAACGAACCGGACGATCGAGTTGGACTTTGACATCGCTCTGCGAAACCTCCCGCGCATCTCGCGCGCGGCTCCGCTGCTCGTCCATGAGGCGGTCGAAGCCCGCGTGGTCGACGGAGATCTCTTCGCCACGGAGAATGTCCTCGGTCAAGTCAAGTGGAAATCCGTAGGTGTCGTAGAGGCGGAAAGCAACCTCGCCCGAGAGGACTTTGCGCTTCTGGCGCTTCAAATCGGCGACCGCTTCTTCCAACAGCCCGAGCCCTTTTTCCAACGTCTCGCCGAAACGTTCCTCTTCCGTGCGGACCACTTCCTGGATGTGGCTCTGGCGCTCGCGCAGCTCCGGGTATGCGTCGCCCATTACGTCGGCTACAGTGCCAACGACCTGGTAGAGAAACGGTTCGGTCAAGCCGAGGATGCGCCCGTGGCGCGCCGCGCGCCTCAGCAATCGGCGCAAGACATAGCCGCGTCCTTCATTGCTGGGCGATACGCCGTCGGCGATCAGGAAGCTCACGGCGCGGCTATGATCGGCAATGACGCGAAAGGAGATATCGGCTGCGGCATCCGCCCCATATTTTTTCCCGGTGAGTTTTTCCGCTGCGGCGATGATGCCGCGCATGGTGTCGATATCGTAATTCGACAGCACGCCCTGAAGCACAGCCGTGATCCGCTCCAGCCCCATGCCGGTGTCCACGTGCTTCGCCGGCAGCTCTTCGAGACTCTTGTCGGGTTTTCGGTTGTATTGAATGAAGACGAGATTCCACAGCTCGATAAAGCGGGCGCAGTCGCCGTTGACCTGGCAAACGTGACCTTTCTCGCCTTTGTGATCGCAGGCCTCCGGCCCGCGGTCGAGGTGAATCTCGCTGCACGGCCCGCAGGGTCCAGTCTCCCCCATCTCCCAGAAATTTTCTTTTTCGCCGAAACGAAGAATACGTTCTTTGGGCAGGCCGCTTATTTTGAGCCAGAGCCGCTCGGCCTCATCGTCATCCTTATAAACCGTCGCCCACAGCTTCTCTTTCGGCAGCTTCCACTCGCGCGTCAGCAGCTCCCACGCCCAGGCGATCGCTTCTTCCTTGTAGTAGTCGCCGAACGACCAGTTGCCGAGCATTTCAAAGAACGTGTGGTGGTAGGTGTCGCGCCCGACCGCTTCCAGGTCGTTGTGCTTGCCGCTGATGCGCAGGCATTTCTGCGCGCTCGTCGCGCGCACGGTGGAAGGCTTCTCGACGCCGAGAAAGATATTTTTGAACTGGACCATGCCCGCGTTGGTGAAGAGCAAAGTCGGGTCTTTCTCCGGCACGAGCGACGAGCTGCGGACAATCGTATGCCCGCGCTTGGCGAAGTAATCTAAAAAAGATTTGCGGATCTCGTTACCGGTGGGCATCGCTTTTCAGTCGTCTCCCAAAGGTTGGCGTAAAATCTCCGCGATCACGGCGTCGCGGTAGCCGCGGCGTTGCAAGAAGGCGACGGCCCGACGTAGATTTTTTGCGTCGCTCAGATCTTTGCCGCGGAATCTTTTTTCCATCAGCGCCCGCGCTCTCTCTTTTCCCTCCTGCCTGCCGAAAGCCTCGTCCAGCACCCGGGCGACGAGCGCTTGAGCGATTCCTTTTTGGCGCAGCTCCCTTGCGAGACGCAGCGGGCCGTAACCCCTGCCTTCTATCCTACCTTGGATAAAGGTACGCGCAAAGGCCTCGTCATCCAGCAATTTGAGCGAGCGAAGTTTCCCGAGAGTAGGTCCGATGATCTTCGGTGGAAATCCCGATTGGGTAAGCTTGGTCCGTACCTCTGCCTCACTTCTAGCCCGATAACCGAGAAATTTGAGTGCCCGCTTCAGCGCCTCGTCTTGAGACCCGGCGGTCACTTGCCTTTGCTCTTATCCTTTTTTTCCGGCGCCGCGGCCGCGGCTTCGACCGGCGCGCGTTTGATCCCGGCCTTGTCGAAAATCTTTTCGCGGATCTGTTTCGCGATATCGAAATGGGCTTTGAGAAACTCCTTGGCGCTGTCGCGGCCCTGGCCGATCCGATCGCCGTTGAAAGAATACCAGGCGCCGCTTTTCTCCACGATGCCCATGTCGCTGCCGAGATCGACCAGCTCTCCCAGCCCGGAAATTCCCGTGCCGTAAAGAATGTCGAACTCCGCCTCTTTGAACGGCGGCGCCATTTTGTTCTTGACCACTTTGACCCGCGTGCGGCCGCCGACGACCACGTCGCCCTCTTTGAGCGCGCCGATGCGGCGGATATCCATCCGGACCGAGGCGTAAAACTTGAGCGCGTTGCCGCCGGTTGTCGTCTCCGGATTGCCGAACATCACGCCGATCTTCATGCGGATCTGGTTGATGAAGATGACCACTGTTTGAGAGCGCGCGATCGTCGCCGTGAGCTTGCGCAGCGCCTGCGACATGAGCCGGGCCTGGAGGCCCATGTGGGCGTCGCCCATCTCGCCTTCGATTTCCGCCTTGGGCACGAGCGCGGCGACCGAATCGACGACCAGCACGTCCACGGCGCCGCTGCGCACCAGTGTCTCGGCGATCTCCAGCGCCTGCTCGCCGTGGTCGGGCTGAGAGATCAAAAGATCGTCCGTCTTGACGCCGAGCTTCTTGGCGTAGGCCAGATCCAGCGCGTGCTCGGCGTCGATGTAAGCGCCGATGCCGCCGCCGCGCTGGGCTTCGGCGACGATGTGCAGCGCGAGCGTGGTTTTGCCCGAAGCCTCGGGTCCGTAGATCTCGATGACGCGACCGCGCGGCACGCCGCCGACGCCCAGCGCGAGATCGAGCCCGAGCGAGCCGGTCGAAACCACGGCCACATCTTTGATGATTCCGCCCTCGCCGAGCTTCATGATCGCGCCTTTGCCGAATTGCCGCTCGATTTGACTTACGGCCAGATCGATCGCTTTCTCACGATTGACATCCATAAGAACCCCCCTTGTTAGTCTCTTGTTTCGGCGAGAGGAAACACTCTGAGCGGCGTGTAAACGGCGCCGCCGGGTTTCAGCACGCTCTGGAAAAAAATCACCTCGTTCATTTTTGATACGCCGAAATCCTGCCGCTGTCTGGGCTCGAGCTCCCGGCGGAGCGTGTCCGGCCGGCCGGCGGGATCGCGCCAGCGGCCAATGGTAAGATGCGGTTTGAACCCTCGCTTCTCGCGGGCGAAGCCGATAGGCTCGAGAGCGTCCTCGACCTTGGCCGCCAAATCTATCAGCGGTTCGCCGTCCAAACCGGCCCAAAGCACCTTAGCTCGTCTTATATCAGGAAATACTCCCAATCCTCTACACGCGACGGAGAAACACGGCGTGGAATCGAGCGCGCCGTCCAACGCCTCCGCTATCGGTGTTACCTTTTCTGCGCCGACCGAGCCCAAAAACTTAAGGGTCAAATGTAAATTCTCAGCCTTGACCCAGCGGATGCCTTTAAGACTCTTATCGAGCTCCGACTGAACGGCGGCGATTCTCTCAGCTACGCCCGGGTCGACCTTGATCGCGACAAAGGCCCGGATCACGGTTGCAGCAGAGCGATGCGCAAAAAGTTGAGCGCGGCTTGCGAGGCGCCGAGAATAACCCGCTCGCGATCGCCGTGAAAATTAAAATGGCGCGCATCGCTGTGGCCGCGCCGGGCGATCCCGATCCAGACCGTGCCGACCGGCTTCTCGGAACTTCCGCCCGAGGGCCCGGCGATTCCGGTGATGCTGAGCCCGACGTCCGCCTGGGCCGCGCGCCAGGCGCCCTCGGCCATCTCGAGCGCCGTCTCCCGGCTCACCGCCCCATGCTGGTCCAGCGTGGCTTTTTTTACCCCGAGAAAATGGATCTTCGCTTCGTTGGAATAACTCACGATCGAGCTTTTGAAATAGGCCGAGCTGCCGGCGACGCGGGTGATTCGGTGGCCGACGTAGCCGCCGGTGCAAGATTCGGCCAAGGCCAGGGTCCAGCCTTTCTCTTGCAGCAGCTTGCCCGCGATCTCCTCCAGGGTAACGTCTCCTTCGGCGTAGATGTGCGGCCCGATGAGATGCCTGATCCTGGCTTTGAGCTCGGAGAAAGTTTTTTCTTTCTCGCTGCCGCCCCAGACCGTCAAGCGCAAGGTGAGGTCGGGGTAATGAGCGCGAAATGAAAGTCTTGCCTCGGGCGGCAGCAAAATGGGCTTCAATATGTCATCTAGCCTGGACTCCGTCAAGCCGTGAATTTTGAAAGTGCCTGCCGGCACCTGATCGCCGCCGCCGCCCGCGTGCGCGATCCAGGGAAGCACGGTTTCCTGCATCGTCGCCTCCATCTCGCGCGGCACTCCCGAGAGCCAGATGAGCGATTTTTGGTCGGCGCTCTCGACGCGGAAACCCGGCGCGGTTCCGACGGGGTTGGGAATGATCTCCGCCCCCTCCGGAAACATCGCCTGCTTGAGATTATTCGCGGTCCAGGGAAGGCCGCGCGATTCGAAGCGCCGCTTCAACGCCGCGGCGACCTGCTCGTCCATCTTGAGCGGGCGGGCGAAATATTCGGCGACGACTTCGGTGGTGAGGTCGTCCGCAGTCGGGCCCAGCCCGCCGGTGCCGATGACGAGTTCGCCCAGCTCCAGCCCGTGCTGCAGCGCCCCAAGGAGCCTTTCCTTGGTGTCGCCGACTTTGAGGATGGCGACGACTTCCAGGCCGAGCGAATAGAGGCGGTCCGCGATGTAGGCGGAGTTGGTGTCCACAACCCGCCCCGTCATGAGCTCGTCGCCAGTACTAAGGATAACCGCTTTGCGGATCATACCGCGCCCCACGAAAGAAGCAGTCGCAAAATCACAAAAGTATACAGGCCAGCAATCAGGTCGTCCAAAATCACCCCAAGCCCTCCTCGAATTCGTTCGGCGCGCGCGGCAGGAAACGGTTTAATAATATCGAAAAAGCGAAATAGAAGGAAAGCCAAAAGTGTGAATTTTATCCTGGCCGGCGCAGCGAAGTTGGCGAGGAGAAAGCCGGCGATTTCATCGATGACGATCCTGCTGCAGTCTTTTTGCCGAAAAATCTCCTCCCCCTGATTGCACAACCAGGTCGCCACCGTGCCGAACGCAATTAAGATCAGCAGCGCCCAAGGCAAAGATCCGGCAGCGACGTAGTTGAGGCCCAGAGACAATGGAATTGCCACGAGCGTACCGGCGGTGCCGGGCGCCCACGGAAGGTAGCCGGTTCCCGCGCCGGTGACCAGGAATAGAATTATCCGTCGAGTTATTTTTTCACCGCCCGAAAGGAATGTACACTTTTACGCCAAGTGCGCAGTCCCGGCAAGCAGTAAGCAGTAGGTTGGTACGACGAATGACCCAACCTTCGTGTGTTTCGTGCTCTTCGCGGTGAGACGATTTTAACCACGAAGGACACAAAGCAGGATAACGCGATTCGCGGAGGTAAGTGATCCGAGCTATGAAGCTGGCGTCGCGGCCAGTTCGACGGTGAAAAGTTGCTTCCGGTTTTCGAAAACTTTGAGGAGAGCCGGCTCGATTTGGTCTTCCGCCGGAGACTCGAAGTTCAGCGGATCGACGTAGGCATTATTTTGATAGATCTCGAAATGGAGATGCGGTCCGGTGCTCAGGCCGGAGGAGCCGACGTAGCCGATGACCTGACCTTTTTGCACGGTTGAGCCGTTGCGAATCCCTTTGGCGACGCTTTGCAAGTGAGCGTACCGCGAGGAATAGGTCGGATCATGCTCGATTTCGATCAGGCGGCCGTAGCCGCCCTTGCGCCAACCGGCGAAGAGAATCTTGCCGTCGGCAACCGAGCGAACGGGCGTACCGCGCCCGGCGGCGAAATCGACGCCGTGATGGGGAACGTCGATCTTTAAAATTGGATGAATACGGGAATCGGCAAAACCGGAAGAAATGTTGGTAAATTCGAGCGGGAAACGGAGAAAAGCGCGGGCGAGGGTCCTGCCGTTCAGATCGTAGTAGTCGCCCTTTCCCTTCTCCTTTTCAAAATACATCGCGAAGTAACGGCGGCCCGCGTTGACCAGCTCGGCGGCGAGAATTTTTAGCGCCGGTCTGTTCTTGCTGCCCTGGCGCGAGCGCTCTTCGTACAAGACCTTGAAGGTGTCGCCTTTTTGGATCTCTTTGTCGAAATCGAGCTCCCAGGAAAAAATGTCCGCCAGCTGCGACAGAATCGTCGAGCTCAGGCCGACCCGGGCGCCGTCCTCGAAAAGCGTCCGCTCGACGATTCCGCCGGCGGTTTTAAGCTCGACGTCGTAAGGCTTCTCCCGCTTGCTAAAGACGATTCCCTTGGTGCCTTTTTCCCACGTCAGGATGGAATCTTCGTTTTGCTCGACCTCGAGCGCCTTCAATTGCTCTTTGGCTTTTTGATTGGCCGATAAAGCGCGGCTCAAATACAACTGCACTTCCTTGCCGGGACGGAAAGCGCTCAGCGGGAGATGTTTCTGGATCGCCTGGAGCCACAGCTTTCTGTCCGCGAGCGATAAGCCATAACGGATAAACAAATTGCCGAGCGTGTCCCCGGCTTGGATTTTATAACTGATTCTTTTTAGCGCGCGAAGTCCTTCGGGGAGGGAAAATTCCGGCTCAGGTGGAGGCAGATTGGGGGAGCCGACTTTTGCTCCGCTATCTTTGGCTGGGGGAAGGAGTACCGCACTTTCCTCGGCGTGAGCTGCAATCGGGACCCAAGCCAGCACCCCGACGAGAGTGCCGGTCGCAACGATGAGTTTGAAGACCATGGCGCGGATAGCGGCGTGCGACTTGTGGACTGCTCTCTTTTCTACATCGGTGTTTCCGAAAAATTGGCCAAAATACTTTTCGTTGATATCGATTTTTGACGGAGATGTCAACATACGGACACTTTTGGGTCTCATTGTGGCGCTCCCACAGGGCCGGGGAGAATAAAAGCAAGACTCAGGCCAGTAGCCTGACCTACCAACTTTCGCGCTGGGCGAAGCTTCTGAAGAAGATTTCCAAGAGAAAGAAAAGAGCGCACAGAAAGATCAAATAAGACCGCAAGGGTGTGATTTTGGGCGCAAAGTTTTCTGTCTGATCATTTCGCGCCAAGGCTGGATTGATTGTTCCACCGGTAGATTCAGCGACCCGTTCCAGCAAAGCCAGATTGAAGGCGTCCTTGAAAACTTCGCCTTTAGCCTTCACTGGAAGGGTGTAGCCTACAGGCGGATAGCTCACCGTCCGCCTGCCGCGCTCCTCTCTAAGGTCGATGCGATAGTCGGCGGGCGCGGTGAAGGGAAGCGTGGCCCGATAATGACCGGGCGCGAGCCTCTGTAACGTATCCTCTCCGCGCGCGCCTTTAGTGCTGGTATAAGAATAGCGGAACGTATTGCCGTCCGATTCTTCGCTGTAGAGGTAAAGATCTAGGATCGGCCGATCGCCTGAGTCGTCGATTTGGGCCTCATAGGCCGGAAGAATTTCGCGCTCGGGGCGGAGCCAGTCGAATATTTTCCCCCAAAACCGCTCGAGCCCATTCCAGGGAATCCAATCCTTCGACCAGCGTCCGGCCTGGTCGGCCGTGAAAGCGACCGCCTTGCCTTTGCCATACCTCCATGAGGCCAAGAGCGGTGAACTTTTTCCCTCGTGCGGTATCAGCGCGTCGAGACGCGCCTCTCGCTTCAGCTCTGATTCGACATAGCCTTTCAGAGGCGGGAAAGAGCGGTCGGATAAGCCGCTCAGGATTTCCGAATCGCGCGCCGCCCGCGGAACCAATTCGCGCTCTTGAGGCGTCGCGGCTTGCGGCGTCTTCGCTCCGATCGTCCGAAAGACGATCTCCGGCAACCGCGAAAGATTATCGGCGATGTACAAAACACCGCCGCCATAGGAGGCGAGACGTTTGATGAGAGCTTGGTCGACGCCGCGCCCGACACCGACCGCCGAGACCCTAATTTTGCCCTCGTTTTTCAGCCGACTCACCGCATCGATGTAATCGCTCGGGCTTGGACCGCCGGCCTTAAAATCCGCGTCGGTGATGACGATCAGGTGTTTGATGTCGGCGTCAGCTTTCTGAAGCTGTCGGGCTCCTTCTTTAATAGCGACCAGCAAATTGGTATCGAGCTTGGCCACCAAGCGGTCGATTTCGGCTGCGAAGGTTGGCCGGATTTTTTTAATCTGGTCCAGCGGAACCACCGTATACGCTTTGACGTCGAACCCGATGACACCGATGAGATCATCGTCGTCCAGTTGTCCGATCACTCTTTTGGCGATCGCTTTGGCATAGGGGATTCGGTCTTCCTTCCACGAGTTTGCACTTGGATCCATGCTTCTCGATGTGTCGATAAGGAGGAGCACGGCACGGCTCTTTTCCTTTTCTTTTTCCTTTGGCTCGACGATTTCCACCGGCAACACGCGTCCGATCGGCGTCTGCCCGTAGCCGCCCGGCGTGAGGCTGCTCTCGTCGCCCAATACGAGCAGGCTGTTCCCAGCGCTCACGTGCTGCTCGACCGCGCCGAGATAGGCCGGCGAGAATTTTTCCTTTTCCACGTTGTTAAAGATGATCGTTCCGAAGCCGCCGGGTGAAGGCGGCGCGCCGCCGGCGGTCACCGCAGTAACCTCGAAGCCGCGGCGCTTGAGCAGTTCCTCCAAGTAGCTGCCCTCGCCGCTGCGTCCGTTCAGCAAGAGAACTTTTTCTTTGTTCTGCACCCCAACCCATGCGGCCGCCTGATTATCTTGCGGAAACAGATCGGCGGCGGATTTTCCCGGGATGAATTGCGCCTGGAATGATACCAGGGGGCCCTCGGTGACGGTCGTCTGATAGGTAAAAATCTGACTGCCCGACTTTAGCGTCACCGCGTCGCTCTTGAGCGTCTGGCCGTTGCGCTTGAGGACGAGGCTGCCGTCGGCTTCTTTCCTGTCGTTGTTGTCGACGAGCACCTTCAAACTCACGGCTTCGCCCGCGGCGCCGTGATTGGGCGCGACGATTTTTTTCACCGCGACATTGGCGAGCGCGGGCCGTTCAGGCGGCAAAACCGGATAGACTGTAATGCCGGCTTGCGCCAGCGCCGGGAGCAGCCGCTCAGCCGCTCCGTCGGTTTCCCAGCCGTCGGTGAAGAGAAAGAGGCTTCGCTGCGTCCGGGGAAGACGGAGCAGAGCGGAAAAAAGCGCTTCCAGATCGGTCCGCTCCGGCTGGATGTCCGCGCTTGCCACCTCGCCCTTCAGCCGCCTCTCCCAATCGGTCACCTCCTCAGCCGTGCCGCCGAAGACAAAGACGCGATCGCCGGTGCGCGGCGCGAGATTCTGTCGCGCCATCCAGAGCTTCATCTCTGCCGGAATGCTGCGCGAGAGATCGAAGGCAAAGATCCGTTCGCCCGCCTTTAGCGGTGCTTGCGTCACCCGCCGTGGGTCGGCCAGCGCGAGAATCAGGAGCAATAGCACGACGGAGCGCCAGAGGAGCGCCGAAAAAGAGAGCCGGCGTGAATAGAGCCAAAGAAGCGGCAAGATAATGAGCAACCATAGGGCCGGCGGTTGACCGAACTGAAATGGAAAAAGAAGCGCGCTCATGCTTTAGGCCCAGCGGAAATCGTCGCTCTGCCCGGCCGGTTCCTTCACCTCGCGCCGGCGGACTGCGCCCGGGTTGATGAACCATTCCAGCAACAGTAGCGCCAGGGAAAACAGCAGCAGATAAAACCAGAGCGATTGGTTGAAAAAGCGCCGCGCCACGGCTTCGGATGGTTCGCGCAGTTGAATGGCCGTGGGCCAGCGCAGATCCGATTCTACGCGATCGTCGAGATTGACCGCAAAGAATCGTTTCGACTCGCCGCTCATCGCCTGATAGATCCCCTGAAAGTAGGTCCGGGAAAAGCTCGCGGAATTTTTCTCAAGCCCGATCTTTGCGCCGTCCGGACCGAGCAAGATCTCGCCCGCGCGCAGCGGCGGATAAAGCGCCGCGCCGGTCGCGCCGGCGTTGGCGGTCTCGTTCTCGTGGAACCATTCGAGCAGGTTCAAAGTGAGAATCGATACCGGGAGGTTCTGCCGGCCCAAAAAAGGAAACGGGTCGAAGCCGAGCGCAAGGTAGCGGAAGTTTTTTTGCTCCGAGACGACCGCCAACGCGCCATCCGGGCTTTGGATGATCGCCTCGCCCAGGCCGCCGGGTTTCAGCGGCCGGGCGTACGCCGGTCTAAAGAGCGCGAAATTGATGTAGCGCGTGACCGGATGGTCGCGCCAGCCGGAGACCGGCGGGCGCGAAGCAGCCGGTCCAACTCCGACCAGCGGGTTCCGGTTCGGCGGCAGGACGAAAAGGGCGTGGCTGTCCGGCAAGGCGGCGGGCGCCGAGTAATGGAAGATCTCGAGCGCGTGCGGCTCAAAGCCGCCTTTTTCGTACGCTTGAGGAGAGATAATTTGCAGCTCGACGCCGGGAATCGAGCGCAGGCTCGCGAGCGCCTCGGGCCGCGGCGAGACCGCGAGAATTTTTAGTCCGCCGGAAGGCGGCGGAACGGCAAAACGGTGATTGTCCAGCGCCAAACCGTCGCCGACCGCGATCTCAGCCGCGTAATACGGATGGACCGGAAGATTCTCGAAAGATGCCTCGACCTTCATACCCGGTCCCAGGCTGTAAGCCCGGCTCACGAGAACTTGGCCGCTGCCTTTTATCGCCAGTTTGAAATTTTCTTCGCGCGCCGAAAAATTGAGGACTTCCGCGCGCGCCTCCAGTTGCGGCGCGGCGAATCGCCGGCGGCCGACGCGAAAGGCTGTGAGCGCCAAGTTGCCTTTGGGCCGCCCGAGAGAGATCACGCGCACGGTCGCGCTCTGCCCCTCGGCGGGATGATCGGTCATAAAATAGACGCGCTCGTACTCTTTTTCCCGCGCCAGGCGCTCGAGCTCCGCGCCGTAGTCCATCGACGGCTCGCCGAGGTCAAAAGTTTTTAGCGCGGAAAGCCGGGCGATCGCCTCGGCCGATGGCACGGGCGATTTCGTAACGGGCAGCAGTCGAGGAACGCTAAGGTAGAGATCGACACGCGCGCGCGGCGGCAGGCTGTGGAGAATTTTCGCCGCCTCTTCCTGAGCCATCTGAAAGCGGCTCTTGTCTCCTTCGATTGCCTGCATGCTGGCCGAGTTGTCCAGCACCAGGGCGACGTTCAATGAGCGGACCGAGAATATCGGCTCTCCCAGCGCCAGCAAGAGCAGCAGCAAAAACAGAAGTTGGAGAAAAAAAACCGGCGGCAGATAAAGCCGTCCCCAGCGGCGCGTCGTGGCGCGCGCAGCCAATTCCCTTAATAGCAGCACGCTGGAAAAAATCAGCCGCCGCGGCCGGCGTCGCATCAAATAGGGCACGACCGCCAGCGGGAGCAAAGCCAGGGCGTAAAGCGCGGCGGGATTGAGAAATTCCACGGTGTTACCTGAACAGGCCGATTTTCGGCAAAGTCTCGAGCGTGAATCCGCTCAAGTCCTCGTCGGTTACGTAAAGCGAATAGTCGATTCCGCTCTGGTGACAAAAACTCTTGAGCTCCCGGTTATGTCGTTCCAATTTTTCCCGATACTCGCCGCGCAGCGTCGCGTTCCACTGGAGCCGGAGCTCCTCGCGGCTCTCGCTGTCGATCACAGCAAGCGCGCCGTCGGGCAGCGCGGGCTCGACCTCGGCGCGGCTCAGCACCTGGATCGCCGAGATATCGAGATTGAACGCGCGCAGAACGTTCAGCCCCTGCTGATAAGCGCCGACGGGCACGAGAAAATCGGAAATCAGAATCGCCTTTCCGGGACGGCGCAAATGCTTCAGGTGCCGGCCCAGACACGGCGCCGGATCCAATGCGCCGGCGGGAGAGACGGCGGCAATGAAATCGATCAGGTCGGCCATCCGCTGGCGTCCCCGATAGAAAGGCGAGGCGGTCGGGTTGATTCCGTTCAGGGAATGGAGCCGGACGTGATCGTGATTGGCCAAGACCACATAGCTCAGCGCCAGCGCCAGATTAGCGGCGGGGGTAAATTTTTCTTGCAGCGAAGGAAACGCCATCGAGCCGCTGGCGTCGATAAAAATGTAGGCGAAGAGATCCACTTCCTCGTGGAAGAGCCGGACGTAGAGCCGGTCGGTGCGGGCAAAGATTCCCCAATCTAGATAGCGTAGGTCGTCGCCGGGGGAATATTTCCTGTAGTCGGCGAATTCCAGACTCGTGCCGCGCCGCGGCGACGAGTAAGCGCCGGGGCGATTGCCCAGAACGTCCTTCCGCGTGCGCAGCCTCAAGACTTCCAGACGGTTCAAGAAATCGGGCGTGAATGGGGCGGGAAGCATGGATCGAGCGCGTGCCCTCCGGAAAAAAATCGTTCCGAAGCAAGTTTAGCGATGCTATCACTGTACCACTATCGGGACTCTTCACAATCGAGCGCTTGCGGCGGGGCGCGCGCGACCGCCAGCATCTTCATCTTGACACAAGCGGGCGGCTGGCCTATGAGATTCCAAATTAGTTTACCGAAGAAGTGGAGATCATGCGCGGTTTCCCACTTTCGTAGCGCGGCTTTTTGATGAGTATTGGCACGAGAACCGTCTTGGCTCGAGGCAAGATCGAGGGGCGCCGATTTTGAGTGGCGCAGGCGGCAGCGAAGTCGTTCGTTGTGGATTTATTGGTCTGGGGACGGAGGGGTGCAACCTGCTCAGGTTTCTAACGACCATTCCTCAAGGACGCTGCGTCGCCCTCTGCGATATTTATCCGCCCAACCTCAAAAAGGGGATGGAAACCCTCGGTACGCATTCGGATACCTACGACGACCACCGGCGGCTTCTCGAAAGAAAAGACGTCGATGCGGTGGTGATCGCGACGCCGCTCCATCTCCACGCCCCGATGCTGCTCGACGCACTTGCGGCGGGCAAACACGTGTTTGTCGAGAAGACGCTCTTTTTTAAGGAAGAGGAGGACGAGCAAATTCGCCAAGCCGCCGCGGCCCATCCGAAACAAGTGCTCCAGGTCGGCTTGCAGCGGCGCTCGAGCCGCCTTTTCCAAAAGGCGATTGAGATGGTCCGCGAGGGCGCCCTGGGCAAGGTTTTACACGTGCGCTCGCATGTCGCCACCAACAATTCATGGCGCCGTCCGGTGGTCACGGCGGAATATGAACGGCAGATCAATTGGCGAATGTATCGCGAGTATTCGGGCGGCCTGGTTGCCGAAATGGGCTCTCACGCGATCGACACCGCCGACTGGGTGTTCGACGCGGAGCCGGTTTCGGTCATCGGAACAGGCGGAGTCGATTATTGGCAGGACGGGCGCGAAGTGCACGACAACGTTCATGTGATTTTTGACTATCCCGGCGGCGCTCGCCATAGCTTCTATTCCTTGCTCTACAATGGTCATCCGTCCACGAAACAGTTGGTGATGGGGGACCTGGGGACTCTGGACCTCACCGACGACCGAGGAATCTACTTCCGTGAACCCGTGGCAAAAATCTCGGCGGGTCCGGCCAAGGAAAATTGGTGGGCCGGCAGCACCGTCGCGAAACAAGCCGTAAAAAAAGGCATCCCCATCATTCCCGATAGCGAGGTGAAGGAAGGCGGATTCCTGGAGCGCGAACTGCATTACGCCAAAAATTGGGCCGCCTCCATGGGCATTTATCGATACGAAGAGCCTTTTGATCCCTACTGGGGTCATTTGGTGAACTTCTTCGCCAGTATTCAGGAAGGCAAGCCCGTCATCGCGCCGCGCGCGGCCGGCGCAGCGAACTCTCTCGCGGTGATCTACGCCAACCGCGCCATCGATAGGGGTCAGAAAGTCTACTGGCCGAAAAAATCGGCTTGATCCGCCGCCGGCCAGGTTATCGTGTGGCGAGTCCACAGCAAAAAAAACTTCTCCGCGATGGAACGTTTACGACCGGAAGCGCCGTGATTCGATACCAAGCTGCTCATGAGGCGATGGGAACCGAGTTTGCTTTGATCGCCTACGGCGACGACACTCGACATCTCACCGCGGTGGGGAATGAGGTGTTTGAGGAGATCGACCGGCTCGACTCACAAATGAGCAACTATAAGCCCCGGAGCGAGCTCTCTGCGATCAACCGCGCCGCGGCATTCCGGAGCGTCCGCGTCGAGCCAAGATTATTCCAACTGCTGGTCGAGGCCATCGGCTACAGCCGGGCGACCGGCGGAGCATTCGACGTGACCGCCGGGCCTCTCGTGAAGGCATGGGGTTTTTTTCACGGCAGAGGTCGCGTTCCGAACGATGCGCAGATTGCGCAGATTTTGACGCGAGTCGGTTACCACCGCGTGAATCTAAATCCCGCCGATTGCACGATACGCTTCGGCGTCGAGGGGCTCGAGCTCGATCTGGGAGCCGTCGGGAAAGGCTATGCGGTTGACCGAGCCGCGGACATTCTCCGTACCTACGGCGTGACTCGGGCGCTGGTGTCGGCAGGCACGAGCAGCATTCTTGCCCTCGGCGCTCCGCCCGGCGCGGAGGGATGGCCGATTACGCTCCGCGATCCCTATGACGGGGCGAAGGCCGCCGATGTCGTTCACATCAAAAATTATTCGCTCTCGATCTCGGGAAACTATGAGAAGTTTTTTACCCTGGGCGGGAAAATCTATTCGCACATTCTTAATCCCGGCAACGGCAGACCCGTCGGCAACATTCTGGCCGCTACCGTTTTGGCGGCGCGCGCGACTGAGGCCGAGGCGCTTTCGACGGCTTTTTATGTCATGGGGGTCGAGCGCAGCGGCGCGTATCTCGGAGTCCATCCGGATCTCACGGCGGTTTTTTATCTGCCCGAAGAAGGGGCAAAGCGCTTCCGCCGGGCGGTGCTGCGCTCGGCGCTCACGATGCGGTCGGGTTTTGGCAGCGTGCGCGGTTATTTAAAAAGCAGCCGCAGCACGCGGTCGTCGTCGGCAGCCGGCTTGCCGCGACCGTCGCGGTTGCTGGTGAGAAGATAGATCGCGCCGTCGGGTCCTTCGGCGACGTCGCGCAGCCGGCCGAACTCGCGCGGGAACAGGCGTTCGACGGCCGCCACTTTGCGCGGATTGTTCGCGTCGAACGCGACGCGATACAAAGTCTGGCCGCGCAGGCCGGTGAAAAGAAACGAGCCGGCCCATAGACCGCGCGTCACAAACGTCGCGCCGGCGGGCGCCCAGGTGTCGCTGGTGCCGCTGTGCAGCACCGGCGGGACCGTTCCCTCGCGCGCTTGATCGCCGCGTGCGTCGGGCCAGCCGTAATTTTTTCCCGGCTCGATCCAGTTAATCTCATCGAGGCAACAGCCCTGGAAACCGCTCGGGCCGTGCTCGGTCGCATAAAGCCGGCCGCTGCCGGGCTGCCAGGCCAGTCCTTCGGAATTTCGATGGCCGTACGAATAAATCGGAGATTTGGCAAAGGGGTTGTCCGCGGGAATCGTTCCGTCTGAATTCAGCCGGAGGATCTTGCCGTTGAGCGACGAAAGCTCTTGCGCGAAGCGAGTCGTTTGCGCGTCGCCGGTCGTCCAATAGATTTTTCCATCGGGCCCGAACTTCACGCGCCCGCCGTCGTGGTTGTTGCCGCCGTCGACGTTGTCGAGGAGAATCTTATCCACGGCTCCCTTGCCCGTCGACGGATCGTCGCGCAACCGCACCAGGCGGTTTTTGGGCTTGGCGCTGCCGTCTCGGTACGTGTAGGCGGCGTAGAGAAATCGATTCCGCTCGAAGCCCGGGTCGAGCGCCAGGCCCAGAAGGCCGGCCTCGCCGTGCGCGTAAACTTCGATTTGCAGCCAAGGCTCTTTTTGCAGCGCGCCGTCTTTGATCACGCGGACGCGGCCGGGCCGCTCGGTGAGGAAGATGCGGCTTTCCGGAGCGAAGGCGATCGCCCACGGTACCTGCAGGCCGTTCGCCACGACTTCAACTGGAACGTCCGGCTTGGATTCGCCCGCGACCGCTTGCGCGCTCAGCAGCGCGACAGCCAGGGGCCATAAAGCAAGGTTTTTCCGGAGCGTTCTTGCCATACCGATGCTCTAGTCTCTTGGCACCTCTTTTACGATCGCCGAGAGAATCTGATCCGCGTTGACGTTTTCCGCCTCGGCCTGGAAATTGAGGATCAGGCGATGGCGCAGCGCCGGATAGATCATCGCTTGAATGTCGTCGTAGCTGACGTGAACCCGGCCCTGGACCAGCGCATTTCCTTTGGCGCCCAAGATGATCGCTTGCGCGCCGCGCGGGCTGGCGCCGAAGCGGAGATAGCTGCGCACTTCCGGAACCGCGCCGTTTTTACTTTGCGCCGGCTGAGTCGCGTGCACCAGGCGAACGACGTATTCTTCCAGCGGCGGCGCGATCAGAACCTGGCGCAGCAGAAGATGCATTTTGGCGATGACTCCGGCGCCGTCGGCGAGCACCTGCTCGGCTTCTTGCAGGCCCGCGCGCGTCGTGCGATGAAGAATTTCGGTCAGCTCGGCCGGCTCCGGATGCGTGACCAGCAGTTTAAAAAAGAAGCGGTCGAGCTGTGCTTCGGGCAGAGGGTAAGTGCCTTCCAGCTCGATGGGGTTTTGCGTCGCCAGCACCATGAAGGGCGACTCCATCGGATAAGTGATGCCGAAGGCCGTCACCTGGCGCTCTTCCATCGCTTCCAAGACGGCCGACTGGGTTTTGGGCGTGGCGCGATTGATCTCGTCGGCCAAAACCACGTGAGCGAAAATCGGGCCTTTCTTGAATTGAAAATCGCGCCGGCCTTCGCTCTCAGTAAGCACCTGAGTCCCGACAATGTCCGCGGGCATGAGATCGGGCGTGAATTGAACCCGCTTGAATGAGAGAGCGAGGGCCCGGCTGAGAGATTTGATCAGCAGAGTCTTGCCCAGGCCGGGCGCGCCTTCCAGCAGCACGTGACCGCCGGCAAAAAAAGCGATCAGCACGTTGCGGATCACGTCCGCGTGGCCGACGATGACCTCTTTGATCTCCGCCTCGATGCGCAGAAATAATTCTTTGAACTCTTCCGGGTCCATGCGTTGTTTTCTCTCTCTATTGAATCACGCCGCGATATTCCAAAGGCAGCCTCTGCTGCTCGCTCGCCGCATTGAGTGAGTCGGGTTGGCCGAGCGGCAGATTGCCCACCGGCGTTTTGGCGCCGGATCGCCCGCGCTCGCGCGTCGCGCCGCCGGTTGCCGGCGCCGTATCGTCTTCCGGAAGCTCTACGACGACGAAGCGCGGCTCTTTGGATGCGGCGGGGCCGTTCCCGCCGGGATGGGAAAGGCGTTGAGCAGTTTGTTCCTCGGAGCCTTCCCCCGATCCGCCCTTGGCGCTGCTTGATTCCATTCGTTCTTTCGGTATCTGTCCAGGACCGCTGCCTTTGCGTTCTGCAATCTTGCGCCTTTCTTCTTCTCCGCCCGGCTCGAGTTTCTCCCCGTTAAGCGCCGACGGGCCGGAGCTCAATCGGTTCTGGGCATCGGGCGCCGGCGTGGGAACTTTCTCGCCGCTCTGCTGCTCGCCTTGAGCGCGCGCCGCCGCCCGTTTTTTTCCTTCGCCTTGCCCCTCGCCGGCCGCGCGCTGTTGGCTGCCGCCGGCTCCTTGATTGCCTTTACCGTCTTGTTCTTCTTCGCCGGGTTGCTTGAGCCAGGGAAAAGGAATTGAAAAAAGACTCGGGATCTTGAAGGGCAGGGTTATACCCGGACTGTCCTCGCGTTTTTTTAGTTCTTTTTGCACGAGGTCCGCGATTTGATTCAATGGGCTGCTACCCGCCGCCGATCTTTCCGCGGCGATCCGCCGTTCCAGCTCTTGCAAAATTTCCCGCCGGTCGTTTTCGGAGAGATTCTTATTCTCGAGCTTCCCAGCGGCCACTTCGATGTCGCGGGCTAGTTCCGCGAAGCGCGGCTCCGCGGCCAACTTCCGGCTCATGAGCGCCAACTGCTCGCCGGGCGCAGTCGGCCGCAAGTACGGCAGCGCCTCAAGAACCAGGTGGAACAGCACGATGGCGCTGAGCGCGCCGATGCAGGAGTTCAAAAACGAGCGCGGCACGCGAAATGGAAAGTCGCGCCCGAATTCGATGCGCGGCTCAAGAGAAGCGGCTTCAAGCTGCAGGCGGGAAAAGAGCGCCGGCGAGGAAACGGCGGGGTCGAGAGTCGTCAGAGTGACAAAGCGGTCTTCGCCAGCGGCTTTGTCGTCGATCAGCCGAGCGACAAAACGGTTTGAAGGGGCCAACGAACGAGAGCGCGCGACCGCCAATGCGCCGGCAGCCGCCGTCAATAGTACCCCATCGACCAGCGCGGTAGCGGAATTCAGCCAGGCGAAGCGATGGAGAAAAAAAAGCGTGTAGTAGACGGCGAGCAGGGGCGGCAGAGAGAACAGCGCCGCCTGCCATAAAGCGTGGGTCGCCAGACGACGGCGGACGCCGGCGACTATTTTTTCCGGCTGCGCGGTATCCGATGTCGCCGAAAAACTGGTCATTCCCATAACCCGGAACTGAATTTCAACACGCGAAACTTGGAAATAAATATAACACGCGTACTCGAAGATAAAAGCGCGGCGATTCGGCAGACTCGGGGCGCCGTCGTGGCGGGAAACTAGTGCTTAACGCGGCTGCCGCCGCCCTGGTAAAGCCTGACCGCCTCGTTGTGGTCCTTCAGGTTTACCGAGAAGACATGCGAACCGTCGTTCCTGGAGACAAAATAAATATAAGGAACGTCGGCGGGAAAGAGCGCGGCCTTGAGAGACGAAAGGCCCGGATTGCAGATCGGTCCCGGCGGCAGTCCTTTGATGCGATAGGTGTTGTAGGGGCTGCGGTTTTTCAGGTCTTTGCGCGTGAGATTGTTCGAAGGCGTCTCCAAACCGTAGATTACGGTAGGATCGCTTTGCAGCGGCATTTTCATCTTGAGGCGATTGTGAAACACCGCTGAGACCAGAGGCCGCTCGGCTTCATCGCCGGTTTCCTTTTCGATCACGGAGGCAAGGGTCAATATCTCGTGCGGCGTCAAGTCGGAGGCGTGGGCATGTTGCCGCATCATCGGATCGAAGACGACGTGAAACTGCTCGACCATCGCGGTGAGGATATCGCCCTCCGTTGCCTCGGGGGGAAAATAATAGGTATCGGGAAAGAGATAACCTTCGATGCCGGTCTCCTCGAAGCCCAGCTCGGAAAGCAGTTCGGGATTCACCGCTTCGGCCAGCAGCTTCTCCTTCTTAGCGATGCCGGCCTCTTCGAGCGCGTCGGCGATCTCCCGCAGTTTGAGCCCTTCGGGGATCGTGACCTTGTAGAACAGCCCCTTGCCGAGAACCATTTGACCGAGCAAGGTCGCCGGCGCCACCGGCGCATCGAAGCGATAGTAGCCCCAGTGGATTTTTGTGTCCAATTTCCACATGCGGGCCCAGAGCGAAAAGAGCCGATCGTTGGGGAGTGCCCCGGTTTCCTTGAGCTTGTTCACGACGGAGGAGAAAGGCTCGCCGCGCTCCACTTTGACCTCGAGTTTTTGGGCTTTTTGCACCGGCGGGAGGTAAAGCGCGGCGAGGGCGAAACCGAGCACCAGGAGCGCGGAAGCGACGATGAAGAGAATGCTGAGAAAGAAGCGTTTCACCGCGTAGGTTTAAGATCTCCTTCGAATGGAATAAAGAACGGTCCTTCGGGCGAGAGGAGAGACTGCGGCGGTGCCGTCAGTTCTCCGTCAGGTTGGTGGTGATCCAGCCTTCGACTTGCCTCATCCATCCGGCAAAAGGGTCTTCACCCGGCTCCGGGGCAAAGTAGGCCTTGCGCATGTAGTCCAGGGCGCCGGAATAATATTCGAATTTTTTCGATAGCTCCTGGAAGAGAATGAAGCCGGTGCGATACAGAGAGAGATCGAGCTCGGAAACGGTCCAGTAGGAGCGTTGGCCTTCTTGCAGGTAATATTCGAGGACGCCGGTTTTTTCCACGTACGAGCGGAAGATGCCGCTCATGAAGAGCGTGTAGTCGCCCAAGTATTTGCGCACTTCGCGTTCCTGCAGCACGCGTTTTTCGTCGGCGTTTTCCGGCCGGGTCTCCGCCAGAATTTCAACCACGCTGTCGAGCTTTTTCCCGGCGCTGGAACGGATGCGGTAAAGATTGCTGGCGCTGGCGAAATCCGTCAGGACGTCCGCCACGTATCGCGCCACGGTGGCGTCGTTGATGCCGAGCTGCCAAAAACTCCGCCGCGTCATGTCATGGAAGAAGTTATGCAACCGGTCCGTCGATAGGGTCTTTTCCATCGCGATGTATGATACCAGAGTCGGGGGAATTTGAAAAGATTTTCGCCGGACCGGCGAGTCGACCGCGATATCGGGCGGTGGTTTTCCGGCCATTTTCACGCGCGCGCGAGAGGGATATAATGAGGCGCGCTCTGCGGGGCGGCAGCTCTGAATCTCATGGGAGGTATTTATGGAGCGGGATCTCAAAGAGGTTTTCTTTCGTTTGGACGGAGCGTGGGCATCGTTTGAGTTGGCGGCCATCCGCAAACGCGAGGACTATCTCAAGCCGTTTCGGGTCTTGAGGTGCAAGATCGACGATCAGGTGGATTTCCAGGCGCCGGAAGACGCAAGAAGCGCTACCGAGGCTTCCGTGCTGATCGAAATCTTCGGCGAACAGGAGCTGGTGGCGGCGAGCGGCCGCGGCCCGGTGCATGCGGTGGACAACGCGGTGCGCAAGGTTCTGGAAAAACATTACCCGCAGCTCGCCGAAGTCCGGCTCGAACAGTTCGACGTGCGCCTGTTGCCTCACGAAGAAGTTTTAGAGGACGACGATGAGAAAGGGTTGAGCGGCCCGGTGCGGGTGCTGGGAATTTTTTCCGACGGCAAGGAGCGGTGGGGAACCGTCGGGGTCGCGGATGATATTCTTCAGGCGAGCGTGGAATGTATTATCGACGGGTTGGAGTGGAAGCTCCGAGGCGAACACAAACATTAAGCAGGCCGGCCAACGCCGTAGCTGGCTGCCCGCCCGGGAGTCTCTCTCCGGGCCAATGCGATACGTTCTGTGCGACGCGGCACGAGACTGCTAAGAGAAATTATCAAATACGCTTGGAGTTTCTCCTCCGACGCATCGGCCCTTCGAGAAACTCCCGGGCGGGCGGTCGCGACCGTCGGCTCGGCATGAAGAATCGGATTTTTTTACTTCTCTTGTTGGCGTTGTTCTTGACGGGTTGTCCCGTGGAAGAAAAATTCATTTTCTTTCCGATCGCTGAAATCGAGCGGACGCCGCGCGACGTCGGGCTCGCGTTCGAGGACATTTTTTTTCAAACCGCCGACGGCGTGCGCCTGAACGGCTGGCTCGCGGCTTATCCGGGCGCGCGGACGACGCTGCTGTGGTTTCACGGCAACGCGGGCAATATCAGCCACCGCGCGGAGGCGATGAAGCTGCTCCACGGCAAGGTGAAGGCCAACGTCTTCATCGTCGACTACCGCGGCTATGGCCGGAGCGAAGGGGCGGCTTCGGAGCAAGGAACTTACGAAGACGGCTTGGCGGCGCTCCGCTATCTGAGGAGCCGGAAAGATCTCGACGCGAAAAATATCGCGCTCTTCGGCCAATCCCTGGGCGCGGCCGTAGCGACCGAAGTGGCCGCGCGCGAAGAGTGCGTGGCGCTTATTCTTGAAGCGCCCTTCGCCTCGATTCGCGAGATGGCGCGCGCCATCTATCCATGGCTGCCGATCGGACCGCTGCTGCGCACCCGTTACGACGTGGCGAAGAAAATTAAGGCAGTGAAAGCGCCCGTGCTGGTGCTGCAAGGGGATCAAGATGAGGTCATCCCCGTCGAGCAGGGCAAAAAAGTTTTTGCCGCGGCTCACGAACCGAAAAAATTCTATATAGTTCGCGGCGCGGGCCACAACGACACGTTTTTCGCGGGCGGAGACGCCTACTTCGATGCGATCAAGGACTTTATCAGTGAGGCTGCCAGCAGACGGATCAAAGCGACGGCCGCGACCGAGTGAACCACCGCCGGGCGCGTCTGGACATAAGACCCTGCTTTGGCCTATAAGTTACTGAAGCGACATAGGTCGGAGGTCATTTATGATCCAGCCATCTTCTCCTTTTTTCCACTCTCTGGACAAAATCGTCGCCAACTGCCAGATCAATCTCAAATGGGCCACCTATTCCAAAGATCACCTCGCGGCCAGCGGCGCGAAGACGCTCGTGCAGCAGTGGGGCATCTTCACGCGCCACAGCCGGCGCTGCTGGGCCCACGTCGTCGGCAACTGCTCGCATATAGAGGTCCGCAAGTTCATCGTGACGGAAAACTTGTACGAAGAGGAGGCTCTGGAAGGCCACTCCCACTTCGAGCTGCTGGTTAAGATGGGCAAGGCCGTCGGCCTCAGCCGCGAGCAGATCGAGTCGGCCAAAGCGCTGCCGACCACCGTCGTCGCGCTCCATGCCTGGGAGACGCTCACTAAAAACCGCTCGTGGTACGAAGGGCTCGCGGCCAAGGCGGTCCTGGAGCGCACCAACGACAAGAACTGCGGCAATTTTTCCGCTCTGGAAGCGGAGCGCTGGATGCGCCAGCTAAAACTCTCCGCCGACGACGTGGAGTTCTGGCTGCTGCACGACTCGGTCGATCAAGTTCACGGCGGCGGCTCGTTCCACCTGCTGGAAAAATACCTCCGGACCGACGCCGAAAAGGAAGCGGCGCTGCAAGCCGCCGAGGAATCGATGATGGCGTGGAAGGTCTATCTCGACGGTGTTGTCGACGCCAGCGCGGGAACGAATCTGGCGATGGAGCTGCGCTATGGCACAGCCTGACAATAAACTAAAAGCTTTCGACGAGGAGCTGGACCGGCTGCACATGAAGGGGCAGTGGGCCTACGATGATCTGCTCGTGCGGACCATCGGCGGTCCGCGGCCCAAGGGCGAACCGTACATCTGGCCGTGGGACACGGTCTATCCCAAATTGCTCGAAGCCTGCGACGCCCTGCCCGACAGCCAGACCGCGCGGCGGAGTCTTTTGTTCAACAATCCCGGCATCGAATCGCATGGGACGACGCACACCTTGCTGATGGGAATTCAGATGATCAAGCCGGGCGAGCAGGCGTGGGCGCACCGCCACACGATGGCGGCGATCCGATTCGTCATCCAGGGCGACGGCAACGTTTGCACCACCGTGGACGGCGAGGCCTGCCCGATGGAAGATTACGATCTCATCCTGACGCCGAAATGGACCTGGCACGATCACCGCAATCCGACGAGTAAGAGCACGATCTGGCTCGACGCGCTGGATGTGCCGCTGATCTTGGCGCTCAATCAACCTTTTTACGAGCCCTATCCGGGCAATCAAATCCAAGCGCTGCGCGACGAGGGCGACTACCTCCAACAGAGGTCGGGCACCGTCCGGCCCACGTGGGAGAAAACCAAGACGGCGAATCTGCCGATGCGTTATCGCTGGCGGGACACCGAAGCGCGGCTCAAGGCGCTGGCCAAAATGGATGGCAGCCCGTACGACGGCGTTTCGCTTGAATACGTCAATCCGGTCGCGGGCGGATCGACCTTGCCGACGCTCGGCTGCTGGATCCAGATGCTCAGGGCCGGCGAGCGGACCCAACGCCATCGCCACACCTCGAGCGCGATGTACTTCGTCGTCCGGGGCGAAGGAACGACGATGGTCGGCGAGAAAGCGCTCGAATGGAAGCGGCACGACTCTTTCGTGATTCCCAATTGGGCTTGGCATGAGCACGTCAATCGCTCGAAGAGCGACGATGCGATTCTTTTCTCCGTCAACGACATTCCGGTGCTGAAGGCCTTCGGGCTCTATCGCGAGGAGCCGGAGAACTCGCTCGGCGCCGTCGAGGCGCCTCCGGTCCCCCCCGTTCGCGCGTAAAGGTTCACGAGAAAAAATGGCGGAACTTCGGCGGTGGCTCCAGGACGTAGAGCAGCTTGGCGCGCCGTGGATGCGCGCGGGGTCGGCGGTTTTGCCGGGACGATTGCGGCGAGGTCAGAGATGAAAATCAAATTACTCTTCGCTCTGCTGTGGGTGGTCGCAGCCAGCGCCGATGCGGCGCCGCTATTCGCCCAGGCGCCATTACAAAAAGTAACGATCAGCTACTCCAGCAGCGGCATCACGTCGATCGACTTCTTTATAGCCAAGGAAAAAGGATTTTTTCGCGAGGAGGGATTTGAACCGCAGTTGATTCAAATGTCCGCCAACGCCGCGGTCGCCGCCGGCGTCACCGGCGAACTCATCGGTTTGAGCTCTATCGGGAGCGCGATCAGAGCGATCCAGCGCGGCGTGCCCTTGCGCGCGCTCTCGGTAAGCCTCCGCCGCCCGCTGTTCTGGCTGGTTGCCCGGCCTGAATACAAATCGGTCAGGGATCTCAAAGGTAAGATCATGGGCATTGTAACCGTCGGCGGGAGCCAGTACACGGCAGCGAGAAAATTGATGGCCTTGCACGGCCTCGATCCGGACAAGGACATCACGATGCTCCAGGCGGGAGAGGAGAGCCGTCAGCTTCAAGCTCTGGTCACCAACGCGATCCAGGCTTCGGCGATCAGCCCGCCGTGGGTCTTGCTCGCCCGCGACAAATTCAAGATGAATATCCTCGACAGCTCGATCGACAAGTTCCCCAGCATTCAAAACGGCCTCGCTGTCAATGTTAAAACGCTCGAGGAAAAACGGGATTTGGTGAAGAAATTGCTCCGCGTAAAAGCCCGGGCCGCGCAATACTACGATGGGAACGAGCGGGCGGTCGCCGAGATGCTCGCCAAGATGTGGAACACCGATGTCGCGACCGCCGTCGAGTCATATCGCATGTCCAAACCCGCGTTCACCGTGAACGGCATTCCCTCGGACGATGAGATCAAGGAGCATCTGGCGCTCGACGCTCAGACTCTCAAGCTGGCGGAGCCGTTGCCTCCCGCGAAAGTTTTCGATTTTACTTTGCAACGGGAAGTTAACCGCGAGCTGGGAATCAGGTAGCATAAGGCAGTAAGACAGCAGGCAGGAGGAAATAGACAGATGGCAAAGAGCGCTCCGAGAGCTAAAGGCACCGAGAGGGGCTACGCCGATCTCCGCGATCACATCGAGGCGCTCGAACGCGCCGGGCTGCTGGTCCGCGTCAAGCGCGAGATCAACAAAGATACCGAGATGCACCCGCTCGTGCGCTGGCAGTATCGCGGCGGCCTGCCGGAAAAAGATTGGCGCGGCTTTCTCTTCGAGCGCGTCACCGGCGCGAAGGACCGGCGCTACGATATTCCCGTCGGCGTCGGCGTGATGGCGGGCTCGAAATATATTTGCGCCGTCGGGCTGGGCTGCCCGCCGGAGGAGATCGCCGACAAATATCAGCAGGCGTTCCGCAATCCGATCGAGCCGATCATGGTCGAGAGCGGTCCGGTGCAGGAGATCATTCAAAAAAAAGAAGATCTTAAACGGGCCGGCGGCCTCGATCAGTTTCCGGTGCCCATCTCCACGCCGGGCTTCGACGGCGCGCCGTTTATCACCGCCGGCCATTGGATCACCAAAGACCCCGGCACCGGCATCCGCAACGTCGGCAACTATCGCGGCCACCTGAAGGCCCAGGACCGATTGGGAATTTTTCCCGGACCGGGCCAGCATGTCCTGGCGCATTGGAACAAGTGCAAGGAACGGAAAATTCCGCTGCAAGCGGCGGTCGTGGTCGGGCCGCCTCCCGTAGTATCGTACGCCGCGGTGCAGAAGGTCCCCTACGGCGTGGACGAGCTGGCGGTCGCCGGCGGGCTGGCCGGCACGCCGATTCGCCTCGTCAAATGCCAGACCGTCGATCTCGAAGTCCCGGCCGACGCCGAGATCGTCATCGAAGGGATCCTCTCGACGGAATACGTCGAGCCGGAAGGGCCCTTCGGCGAATCGCACGGCTACATGCACCCGCGCATGATGAACCCGTTCATGGAGATCACCTGCATCACGCGGAAAAAAAATCCCATCCTCGTCTCCTGGACGAGCCAGGTGACGCCGAGCGAGTCGAGCATCATCAAGCGGGTCGGCTACGAGCCGCTGTTCCTGAAGTTTCTCAAAGGCGAGCTGGGCATCAAGAGCGTGGTCCAGGTCGCGATGCACGAGCCGCTCACCAACCTGCGCAAGGTGATCGTGGTCCAGCTGAAAAAGCCGACCGAGGCGGAAACCTGGCGCGCGCTCATGGGCGCGGCGACGTTCCATCCCGGCGTGGGGAAATTCCTGGTCGCGGTGGACGAGGACATCGACCCCTGGGACATGGACATGATCATGTGGGCGATCAGCTACCGCTCGATGCCGGACAAGGACGTGCAGATCCTCAAAGGCCGCGAGCGCGGCCATGGCCCGCCGTTCGGCCGCGAGGACCAGCCGGTCGAGACGCGCCAGGCGGATGAGTCCGCGCTGTTGATCAACGCGATCCTGCGCGAGAAATTTCCGCCGGTCTCGCTGCCGAAAAAAGAGTACATGGAAAACGCGAAAAAGATCTGGGAGGAGTTGCGGCTGCCGCGCCTCGCGCCGAAAAATCCGTGGTACGGCTACCCGCTCGGCGATTGGGACGAGGATCTCGAAGA
>DASXRG010000170.1:0-61152 GCA_036506735.1 Binatia bacterium
AGCCGATCCAGAAACGTGTTGAACCAATAGGCTAGCTCCCCGATCTCATCCCTATTTTGAACATCGAGCCGCTTTGTAAGATCGCCCTCGCCTTCAGCGATGTCTTTTGTCAATGCAACCAGTCGATTAATAGGCCTGGAGATACAACGCCGAACCAAAAACAAGGCTCCAGCGCCGCCCGCCACGAGAGAGGCTAGCGTTAAGAGCAGGAACATCCAAGCAATCCGAGCTTGGACGCCTGCGATCAAATCTCCTCTGGAACCGATGGAGACGTAAACAGTCGCTTTGTCGTGAATAGTGGGAACTAGA
Source organism: Binatia bacterium (assembly GCA_036506735.1). GTDB lineage: Bacteria > Desulfobacterota > Binatia > UBA9968 > UBA9968 > JAJPJQ01. Next base: position 310 of record DASXRG010000170.1, read on the forward strand.
GTGTGGTAACTGGCGCCAAAAAAAACTGTGATTGGCTTCTCGGGTCGTCCCTCGAGAGCCTTTTGGACCCGAGCGTCGACGGCTTGGCTTTTCGCCTGTGCCGCGTCAGTGTGGGTCAGAACTTTGCCTGATGGATCGTAGACGGCAATCTGTGAAAGCTCGGCGTTTTCCTTCAGCAGCGCGGCCATATCGGTATTCAAGACGAAGAAAAGAGAAGGATCGTAACCCACTCGCATCACGTCCTTGATGCGCTCTTGCACCGGTCTGGCCAAGACCACCGAGCGCGCCTCGACCCATTGGAGATACTGATGCCCGAAGAACGAAACGCTCACCCAAGCGACCGTTCCAAGCACGAAGAGGAGGATACCGGCGATCCCAAAAGTTATCTTGAGGCTCAGGCTTTTCTTCACGACGGCACCTCGATTCCAACGATCCCTTTTCCGCTTGCTTGCTACGGTGTTCTAGCGACCGACCCGGAACTCACTCGCAACGACAGAGCGAACACGAGTCCCTGCCAATATCGACCGATAACTTCGACCTCCGAACCGAGCGGCAGATCTCCCAACGCGATCGAAATGCCATACGCGTCGCGGATTGTCGCCTCATGCTCGACGACTAGAATTTGGAAGCCATCGGCGTTCTGAATCACGATGTTCATCTCTCCTGATGCAACTCCTCTGATAATGCCAAATCCATGGAAGGGGTTTGAGTCATAAGCCGCCGCAGCCGAGGCGATCAGCACTGCCGTCAGCACGGTGATCAAAAACAATTTGCTTTGCATCATTGTTCTCCTACAAAAGCGGTATCACGCCTCGCTGGACAAAGAGCTTTTGCGCTTCGGAGCTGGCCACCATATCGAGAAACCGCTTGGCCAGGCCTTGCGGCGCTCCCAGAGTAACAACACCTCGCTCGTTGTAGTATTTGTATCTGCCGTTTTTCACTGCGTCGGTGGACCCTTGAACGCCGTTGACGGCCAGGACTTTGATATTCGGACGCTCGAGCAGGTTCGAACCGCCGTTAATGAGCGCGATGACTTCCGGCCGCCGATGCACTGCGTCCATGAGCTCATTGCCGCGCACGACGAACACGGCATCGGAGGTGATCTGAAGATCTTTGAAGCAGGCTATCTTCTGGCGCATTTCGGTGTCGTTGTTGTCGTCCTTTTTCCGGGCGACGACCGTGATCTTCCCTTCTCCGCCTCCGATCTCTTTCCATGATTTGATCTTCCCGCTGAACACATCACAGATCTGCAACTCCGTGATGTCGTTCACCGCGACCGACTTATGAACCCCAACTCCCACCAGGACCCGACCCACTCCGCGATACATCAACTGCGCCTTCTCATCGCCTTTGGGCGGACGCGTCACCAATCCGATCGTTAACCGTCCATTTTTAACCCCTTCTATGCCGCCCGTCGTGCTCATAGGTTCCGTGATGACCTCGATCTTATCCGCGGGGTTCTTCGCCATGTAGATCTTGGCGAGTTCCTCCATCTCATCGACCAGCCCGCCGGATCCGCCGATAATGATTTTTTCCTGCGCCGACGCCGCAGTGGCGCTAAGCAGAAACGCGAGTAGAACAGCGATTCTTATTTGCATGGTTCCCTCTCTCAAGAGATCCCGAAATCGGTTATCCAATTCTTCTTCATGCTCTGGTCGCCGCTTGTGCCTACTCACCGCTGGCGAGGCGCACCGTCGCGGCGACCCAGCCGTTCTCGAATGTATTATCCTTGTTCGCCTCAACCTCGATTGTCCGCGTGCTTTTAAGACTCAACGCGAGAGCGCCTAGACCGATCAACGCAGCCAAGGTCAATCCGGCGACTATCTTTGTAAAATTCGGCCTCATAACGTTTCCTTTAAGCGTCGCCAGCGAGGGGCGTGGAGGTGACACGCAAGAAACGGGCGACGTTCAATCCTTCGCCATATCGCCCCGCATATTCGACTTCGCAGCCCAGCGGCAAATCCTGAGGCACCATCGACGCGCCCCGGGCGTCGCGGATCGTCACATCGGCGCCGATTATCATCAGTTCGAAACCCTCCTCGTTTTGAAGTTGCAGCAAACGGTTCCGGTCCGCCCAGCCGAGCGCCCTGATAATGCGCCAGCGCAAGAAGCGAGTGTGAGTCATGCGATGCCCCGCTTGGGACTCCGGGCTCATTCAGGCCACCGCTACATGACCGGGATCATGGCGCGCTTGGCGAGGACTTTCTGTCCTTCGGCGCTGGCGACAAAATCGAGAAACTTTTTGGCGGCGCCTTGAGGCTGGCCCAAGGTCACGACGCCGCGCTCGTTGTAAGCTCTATATTTGCCGCTCTTCACCGCGTCGGCCGACGGCGGAATACCCTCGATCGTGACTGCCTTCACGTCCGGTCGCTCGAACATGCTGGTCGCCACCGAAACGATCGCGGTCGCGCTGGGGCGCTTATTGACGGCGTCGAGAACCTCAGTTCCCTTAGAGAGCGCAATGGCCTCGGAGGAAAGCTTCAACTCCTTGAAGCACGCGATTTTCTCCCGCATGACCTCGGTATTGTTGTCTTCCTGCTTGCGGGTCACGAGCATGATCTTCACATCCTCGCCGCCCACTTCCTTCCACGATTTTATCTTGCCCCCGAAGATGCCGCAGATTTGCGCCTCCGTAAGATTGTTGACCGGAAGGTTTTTATTCACCGCGACGCCCACGGGCGACCGCCCGACCGCGCGATACACGAGCTTCGCCTTTTCTTCGCCCTTCGGAGCGCGCGTCACGAGTCCGATCGTAAACCGGCCCGCCATCACGGCGCCGATGCCGCCGGAGGTGCTCATGCTTTCGTCGAGCACTTCGACTTTGTCGCCGGGATGTTTTGCCATATAGGCCTTGGCCATATCCTGCATCTCGTCGATGAGCCCGCCGGACCCGCCGACGACCACTTTTTCCTCAGCCCACAGAACACCTGCGGTCAGTAGAACAAACAACATCGTGACAATTTTGGTTCGCATAAAATCCTCCGTACGTTTATTTTTTCTCTATCCTTAAAATTCTTCGAATGCTTCGGCATGGTGCGCAGCTAAACCGTTGCCGCGCATGCCGTTGATCGGCGGATGTTCGGCAATCCTCGGCGCTCTGGGCGCGTGCGCCTCGGGCTCAGCTGCCGCTTTAGGTCTCACGGCAACGCGCTCCTCGATCATCGCCGCCCGTTCCAGCTCACTGCCCAATTTAAATTTGGCTACCAACCCCTGGAGCTGCCGCGCCTGGGTCGTCAGCGACTGAGCTGTGGACGACATCTCCTCGGTCTGCGCCGCATTGGACTGCACGACCGCATCCATCTGCGTCACCGCCCGGTTGACCTGATCGATCCCGGTGCTCTGCTCCTGACTGGCGGCCGCGATCTCGCCGATAATGTCGGTCACCCGCTTGACCGAAGAGACGATCTCGCCCAGCGTCTGTCCCGATTTGGTCACGAGGTCAGAGCCCGACTCCACCTTCGCGACCGAGTCCTGAATCAATGCTTTGATCTCTTTGGCGGCCGTGGCGCTCCGCTGCGCCAAATTCCTCACTTCCGAAGCGACCACAGCGAAGCCTCTGCCCTGTTCGCCGGCGCGCGCCGCTTCGACGGCGGCGTTGAGCGCGAGAAGATTCGTTTGAAACGCAATCTCATCGATGGTCGTAATGATGTCAGCGATCTTCTTGGATGACTTGTTGATCTCTCCCATCGCCGTAACCGCCGTCTCCACCACCTGCCCGCCTCTTTCGGCCACGTCGCGCGACCCCATCGCTAACTGGTTGGCCTGCTTGGCATTGTCCGCGTTTTGCTTGACGGTGCCGGTGATCTCTTCCAACGAGGCGGCGGTTTCTTCCAGCGAGCTGGCCTGCTCCTGCGCGCCGGAGGAGAGCTGGTGCGAGGCGGAGGTCAGATGCTGCGCCGCCGAGGAGACCCGGTGCGCGGTGCCGCTCACTTCGACCAACAACCCCTGGAGGGTCTCCATGAAGGCGTTGAATCTTTCGGTGAGATTGCCGATTTCATCGCCGCGCTTGACCTGCAAGCGAACCGTGAGGTCGCCGGTCTTCTGGGCTTTTTCCATGACGCCGTCCAACTCGGCCAGCGGTCTGGTGACTTCACGGCGAACCAAATAAGCCACGAGCGAAAACAACAAGACAAGAACCACGACCTCGCGCGCGACCAGAACCCGCATGACCTCGACCATCGCTTGATCGATCGATTCCGTGGACATGCCCAACGCCACAGTTCCCACGACCTCGTTACCCATCTTGACTTTATAGCTCGCGCTCACCAGTCCCTCGGTTTTCTGAGGGTCGCCCGCGGAAGCGATAACTTTTCCCGACGGCTCTTTGACTTCGAGGAAGCGGACGGCGGGATCGTTGCCGAATCCTTGCGCGGCCGCTTTGATAGCCTCGCTGTTGAAAGTGAAAAGCGCGTTGGCCACGCTGGAGCCGAACGCCTGGGCGAGCCGCTGTGCCTGTCCCTCCAAACCCGCGCGCAGCGAGCGCCGCTCGAACACCGAGCTGGCGTAGCCGGAGATCAACGAAAAAATAAGCAAAGCGATTCCGACGATCACGCTGAAGCGAAAAGTCAGACTCGACCGGGAACGTTTCCAGTAGTTTGCCACACGCGAGCTTGCCATGACCCGACTCCTTCCGAGACCCTAAAGGACAGGTATCATCCTGTGCTGGGACAATATCTTCTGCCCCTCGGAGCTCGCCGCGAAATCGAGAAATCTTTTGGCGGCCCCCTGAGGCGCTCCTAAAGCAAGGATCCCTCTCTCAAATATTCTTCGCATGATGATTCCTCTATTTTTCATTTAATTGACGCCGGTGAAGGCGACGACTTCGCCGCTGTTGACAACCTTGTCGATATCGACCAGCACGACAAGCTTCTCGCCGGCCTTGGCCATGCCGCTGATAAATTGGGCGTCCACCTGCGCGCCGAAGTCCGGCGTTTCCTGAATGTCGCTGCGCGGGATGTTCAGCACGTCGGAGACCGCGTCCACGATCAATCCCATCACCTTGGTGCCGACCGTCACGACGATGATGACCGTAAACTGGTTATACTCCGCCTGGCTCATGCCGAACTTCGAGCGCAAATCGACCACCGGGATGATCGTGCCGCGAAGATTCATCACGCCCTTGATGTACGAGGGCGTGTTCGGAATCGGCGTGATCGCCGAGTATCCTTTGATCTCCTGCACCTTGAGGATCTCGACGCCGTACTCTTCCTGCCCCAACTGGAAGGTCAGGTACTGATTGCCGTCGGTGGCAAAGCTGATCTTGCTGCTGAGCGCGTCCAATTGCTCCATGGTCTTGTTCCTCCCGCTACTTTTCGGGATTTCCGCCCCTTACCCGTTCTTCCCGAGCACCGCAGGCGCGGCGCAGTCGCTGTTTGCGTGCGCATTGACGGCGATCTTGCGGGTGATCTGGCTGCCGGCTTTGGGCTCGGACCAATATTCGATCCAGTCGCCGGGCCGGATATCTCCCAGAGTGAGCACGCGGCCTTTGCCGTCCTGGATCGATGTGCTGGAGCCCACGTTGATCAGCGAGAACTTTCCGTGGTGTTGCAGCAGAAGGCTGCCCTCCTCCGCCCCCACGGAATAGGTGGTCCCGCAGGCGAAAGAGACGCCGCCCTTCTTTTCCGCAGTCACGGTTCCAGGCATGGACGCCAGCACCATCGCCAGAATCGCTAAACCGATCAAATTTTTCATACGTACCTCCTAAAAAAATACTGTAGAACCGGGTAATGCCCGCTCCCTCTACTAATCGTCAGTTGGGCCGTTTCCTTTAAGGCGCGAGTATCACGCTTTGCCCAATAGAGAGCGGGAACATCACGCATTCCCTAAAACTCCTCGAAAGCGCTTTGATAATCCCGGACGGCGCCCTTCCGGCCCGTGGGGACCGGTTGCTCGGGCGCCGGCGCAGGCTGGATCGCTGCGTCGCTGGCCTTGAGCGCAATCCGAGCTGTCGCCTGCCGGCGCCAATCAGGCGCATCCGCCAGCTTGAACTTCGCCACCAACGCCTGGAGCTGCTGCGCCTGGGTCGTCAGCGAGCGCGCCGTGGACGACAACTCCTCGGTCTGCGCCGCATTCGACTGCACGACCGAATCCATCTGCGTTACCGCCCGGTTGACTTGATCGATCCCCGCGGTCTGCTCGTGCGACGCCGCTGCGATCTCGCCGATGATGTCGGTCACCTGCTTGACCGAAGAAACGATCTCGCCCAGCGTCTGTCCGGACTTGGTTACCAGCTCCGACCCGCTTTCGACCTTCACCACGCTGTCCTCGATCAACGTCTTGATCTCTCGCGCCGCGGTCGCGCTGCGCTGCGCCAGATTCCTCACCTCGGCGGCCACGACGGCGAAGCCTTTCCCTTGCTCGCCGGCGCGCGCCGCTTCGACGGCGGCGTTCAACGCGAGAAGATTCGTTTGGAATGCAATTTCGTCGATCGTGGTGATGATGTCGGCGATTTTCTTCGATGACTTGTTGATCTCTCCCATCGCCGCGACCGCCGTGTCCACGACATGCCCGCCCCTCTCGGCGACGTTGCGCGAGCCCATCGCGAGCTGATTGGCCTGTCTGGCGTTGTCGGCGTTCTGCTTGACCGTGCCGGTGATCTGCTCCAGCGACGCGGCCGTCTCCTCCAGCGAGCTGGCTTGCTGCTGGGAGCCGGACGACAACTGCTCGCTGGCGGAAGACAACTGCTGCGAAGCCTCAGCCACCGCGCCGCTGCTTTGCGCCACTTGCTTGATGCTCTGGTGCAGATTCTCCAAAAAGCCGTTGAGCGCCTCGCCCATGCGGCCCATCTCATCGCGCGCGTTGAACTCGCCGCGGACGGTCAGATCCCCGCTCGCCGCGGCGGCAACCAAATCGACCACCTCGGCAATCGACGTGCGAATTTTGCGCGAGATGAAATATCCCGCGACGCCGGCCAAAAATACGCCCAGAATCGCCATCGTAATCAGGCTTCGGCGCGCGCGCGCATAGAGCGCGGCGGCCTCTATTTTCAATTGCTCGGACTCCTCGTTTTTCTGTTGCAACAACTGGTTCAGGTTCGCCTCGATGCTGTCGCCCTTGGCGCCCGCCTGCTCGACCAAAGATTTCGCTTCTTTGTCGTTTTGCGACTGCGCCAATGAAACCACGCGATCGACGCTGTCTTTCCATTTGCCGTATTCTTGCTCGACGGAATCGAGCAGTGCTTGGCCCTGCGCGCTGGAAATTATGGGTTTCAGCCGCGTTAAATTTTGCCGGACTTTTGCGTCGGCCTTGGCGATAAAGCCGGCTCCCTTGTCGATCTTGTCCGTTTCGTCAGCATCGGCGACGATCGCGTCGCGCATGAAGCGGGCGATGGCACGGATATCGTTGTTGACTTCGTTGAGGTAACGGCCGGTCAGCGCCTGGTCCTCGTAAATCTTGTTCAACATCGTGTCCATCGCGCGCAGCCCAAAGAGCCCGACCAAGCCAACGGCCGCGGTCAAGAACGATATGATGCCGAATGCCGCCCACAGCTTCGTGCTGGTCTTCAAGTCGTAGAACCACTGCGTTGCGCCGCTGCCTCCTCGAATTCCGGTGTCTTCAGATGAATACATGCTTAAGCCGCTTTCTGTCCGATTCTATTGATCTCGCGCGCGGCGTCCATTCCCTTGGCCAAGAGCACGAGGCCGGGCACGTCCAAAATCAGCGCGACCCGGCCGTCGCCCAGGATCGTCGCGCCGGCGACGCCGTCCACCTTGGAAAAATTCGTCTCGAGGCTTTTGATCACAACCTGCTGCTGCGCCAGTAATTCATCCACCAAGAGCGCCACTTGTTGCCCTTCGTGCTCGACGATTACGACGAGCCCGTCGACCGGGTCCTCGCTTTTCGGCCTGACGCCGAACAGTCGGTGCAGTCTCAGGACCGGCAGCGCTTTGTCGCGAATCATGATCACCTCCACCCCACCCGTGAGCCAATGGACCGTGCCGCGCTTGGGGCGCACCGACTCGGTAATCGCCACCAGCGGAAGGATATAGATCTGCTCGCCCACCTGGAGCGCTTGGCCGTCCATGATCGCCAACGTGAGCGGGAGCTTGATGCGGAAGCGCGTCCCTTTGCCCCTCTCACTTTGGATCGTGACGGCGCCGCCCAGCGTCTCGACGTTTCGTTTGACCACATCCATGCCGACGCCGCGTCCGGATACCTCGGTAACTTTGGCGGCGGTCGAAAATCCCGGATGGAAGATGAGGGCGTAGACGTCTTCGTCGCTCAGCTCCTGCTCGGCTGTGGCGAGGCCGTTCTGAACCGCCTTGGCGATGATCTTTTCGCGATCGAGCCCGCGGCCGTCGTCGGCGATGTCGATATAAACGTTACCGCTGCGCTGGTAAGCCTCGATGCGCACACGGCCAGTCACCGGCTTGCCGGCCGCTAGGCGATCCTCATGCGCCTCGATGCCGTGATCCAAGGCGTTGCGGATCAAATGCGTGAGCGGATCGCCGATCTTTTCAATCACGGTTTTGTCCAGCTCGGTCTCCTCGCCCAAGATTTCCAGGGCGACCTGCTTGCCGACGGATGCCGCGAGGTCGCGGACCAAACGGGGAAAGCGGGAGAAGAGCGTCTTGATCGGAACCATGCGCACCGTGAGCACGCGCTCGTGCAGCTCGCGGGCATGGCGGTCCATCTGCGCCACCGCCTCCTCCAGAACCGGGAGCTTGTCCGGTGAATAATTGGCCACCGCTTGCGCCACGATCGACTGCGTGATGACCAGCTCACCGACTAGGTTGATGAGCTTATCGACCTTATCGATCGAGACGCGGATACTGCCGGACTCGATTGTCTCGGGTTTCGCGTTCCGGGTTTCGATTTTCGAGTTGAGGTGAGTCAGGGATTGCGCCGCGCGGCCTTCAGGTTCCGTTTCGCCGTCGTCGTCGAAAGAGAGGGCGTCGATGCTGACCGCATCGGGATCGCCGACGAATTCGAAGCAGGCCTCGAGCTCGGTTTTGGCCCGGCTGCTCGACAGCCAAATCTTCCAATGCAGGTAACAGCGCTCCACTTCCATTTCCAACAGCGATGGAAGCTGTCCGCTATCGGGCGTCACCTGGAGCAACTGTCCGGCGCGGGCCAACGCTTCGACAAACTGGAGCGGATCGAGTCCGCGGCGCATCAGCTCCGGCGGGGGCGCAAAATAAATCTCGTAAAGTGTCTGAGCTCCCTCGGAGAGCGACGCCGATGCCGGCATCCCCGGCGCCGGCGATGTCTCGCTTCCGGCGAAAGTTTGAATCGCCTTGAGCAGCTCTTCATGCCACTCGTGCTTGCCCGACGCGCCCGTCTTGGTCTCGATCAGGAGCTCTTTGAGCGCATCGCCCGATTTGAGCAAGGTCTCGACCAGCGGCGGACTCAAGTCGATCTCGCGCTGCCGTAATTTATCCAGGAGATCTTCGAGGACGTGCGTGAAGCGCGCGACGCGATCGAGCCCCAACATCGCGCTGTTGCCCTTGATGGTATGAGCGCAGCGGAAAATGCGGTTGAGAATTTCGGGATTGGCGGGATCGGCTTCCAGTTCTAAAAGCGCCGCTTCGAAATCCGTCAGCAGTTCCTCGGCCTCTTCGAGGAAGCCTTGTATGACGGGATCCAAATTCATACAGCCTTGGCCTCCGCGGGCGGATCGTACGGCAGCCGGAGCAGACGGCAAACCACCTCACGGAGCTGGTGCGGGTTGAAGGGCTTGACGATCCAGCCGCTGGCGCCGGCCTCTTTGCCGCGCCGCTTCATCTCGTCGCTGAATTCGGTGGTAAGAATGAGAATCGGCGTGAAGCGATGGTCGGAGCGTTTCCGAACGGCTTGCACCATGGTGAGGCCGTCCATGACCGGCATGTGCACATCGGTCACGATGATATCGACCGTCCGGCCGTCCAATCGGCTCAGACCTTCCTGCCCATTGGCGCCTTCGATGACCTCGAAGCCCGCCTCACGCAGGGTCATGCCGACCATTCGCCTCATCGTCGTGGAATCGTCGACAACCAGCGCTAGTTTGCTCATAAGCCAACCTCCGACACGAAGATCTCTATGTTATCTTTCGATTCTTTGTTGGAACTTTTCGCCATGCCGCCGTGCCTCGACGGCAAGCGCCGCTCGGTCGCGCGGATGTAAACGCGATGGGACTGGGCGTCCAGCCGCGACTGTGCGTCCGGATCGATCGGCATCTGCTTCAGACAGGCGCCGAGATTTTCCTCGAGGTCCGTGAGCGTGTGGATCGCGTGCTCGATCCGTTGATTCACGATATCCTGGAATTGAAGCGCGACCTGGATGCGCGTAATCTCCCGCTCCAGTTCGGCGTCTTCGCCGACCACCGCGCGCGCCTTGACGCCGATGCCGTGAAAGCCGTCGCAAGCCTGTAGCACGGCGCCTTCCAATTGACTCGCCGCCTCGCGCAGTTGGGAGACGACGGCCGGCAGCGCCGGCACATAAGGGCCGAGCAGGCTGCGGCACTCGGCGGCGAGCTTGGCCGCCCGCGAAGCCCGGCGCACTTCGATCCAGCAGGTCAGCGCGAGGACGCCGCAGAAGGGCGCCAGCGTGATCCCGGCCGGCCAGGGACAAAGCGCCGCCAGCGCGACACCCAGCGCGGCCAGCAAGAGGGCCGAGAGCTGAGGCCAAGCGATCAAGGCTCGCTTTGAGGACGGGCGGGGCGGCAGTTCGTCTTTCCTTGACATAGCGTTACTCCTACAGAAGATAGCCGCTCATCCCGGCCAAGCCGATGAGGCGCGCGGGCTCGGACGGCAGCTCGATCATCCGCAAATTGTTTCCTTTTTGTTCCAGCTCTTTTTTGAGCGCGAGCAGGATCTGCAAGGTCGCCGTGTCCAGCCGCTCCAACTTTTCGCAGCAGATCAAAACATCCTCGCCTCTTTCGAGCAGCCGGATCGCGGCGTGACGCAGATCGGCGGCGAAAAAGATATCCACCGCGCCCCGAAGGAAAATGGCGGGCTTTCCTTCTCTCTCGGCGATACTTACACTGGCCGCTTTTTCCGGTTCCATCTTACCTCCCGTGCACGATCAGGATGGCGTCTCCGGCCGCAGCAAAAAGTCACGTCGGGCGCGGGGCGTTGGGCCGGAGGGACACCCCCTGGAAGATCCGGCGGGGTAGAGAAATGGCGGGCGCATGGGGATTGGCGGCGGCGATCATTTGAAGATTTTGTTCAGCTTTTCCTGCAGCGTCTCGGCGCTGAACGGCTTCACGATGTAATTGCTGACCCCGGCCTGCACCGCCTCTAGAATATTTTCTTTTTTGGCCTCGGCCGTGACCATGAGGACCGGCACGTCTTTCAAGGCTAGGTCGGCGCGAATCGCTCTCAGGAGCTCGATGCCGGTCATCTGCGGCATGTTCCAGTCCGAGATCACCAGGTCGGCTTTTTTGCGGCGCAGCTCCTCGAGCGCGTCGGTGCCGTTCTCGGCCTCGCGGATGTTTTTCAGGCTCAACTCGCGCAGCAAGCCGCGAACGATGCGCCGCATCGTGGACGCGTCGTCGACAACCAGAATATCCATGTTCGAATCGATCACTGTTCACCTCCAAATGCGGCGCAACTTCGCCTTACTTGATATTTTCCAATAACTCGTCGACCAGCATCTGATCGAGCCCGATGTCGTCCGTCAGATTTTTCACTTCCTCACGCACCCGGTCCCGCGCATCGACTTCCTTCAACGTCTCGCCGCTGATCCCCACCTTGAACTTGATCAAGAGCTCGACGATCTTCTTCTCCACCGCTTCGAGCGTCTCCTGCACGCCTTCGGCGCGCTGGCGGATCACGTCTTGAAACGAAAGGTGGCTCATTAGACTCATCAGGCCACGCCGGCTTTTCTCCGCGATGGTTTGAAAAGTGGCGAGGTCCAGGACTTTCGAGTTTGCCTTGGACGCGTCGTCGATGATCGCGAGCACGCGCTCCTGATCGCCGAGCACTTCTTCGACCAGCTCGAGTATCGAATTGATTCCCACCTCGGTCTGTTGCGAGATTCCCGCCACTCCCATCGCCGCCTGAGGAATGAGATAGGAAGAGCTGTCGGCGGCGCAGGAGATGCCTTTGAGCCTTTGGCGCAAGCTTTCGATGTAACCGGCGAGCGCTCCCAATTCGCCTTGGAAGGCCTGGGTAAACTGCCACTCCACGTTGCCTTCGGAGAGCGCCCGAGCCATCTCGACCACTTCAGTGACCGGAGGCTTGGCGTTGGTTTCTTTGCACGGTTCCTGGGGTTCATGTGACTCTTTGCAACTGCACGGTTCAGCCATAATTACCTCCTCGACGGCGCATAACCCGCGCCTTACCATTGCATCGGCAAAACCCCGCTATGCTTTAGGCCCGTCACCTCACTTAAGTAAGGAAGGAGCCGGGCGAATCTCTAGAAGAGACCCGCCCGGCCGGGGCGGGACAATCGATAGCGGATCGTGCAGGTAGGTTATCTCTTGAGGTTGGCGACCTCCTCCAGCAAGGTGTCGGTCACTGTGATGATCCGGGAATTCGCCTGAAAGCCGCGCTGCGTGGTGACCATTTTCACGAACTCGGTTGCGAGATCGACGTTGGAAAGCTCCAACGATCCGGGCAAAAGTGTGCCCAAGCCGCCGTTGCCGGGATTGCCGAAGATCGGCGCGCCGGATTGAGCCGACTGCGCGTAGAGCGTATCACCCAAGTGAGTGAGACCTTCCGGACTGCTGAAATCTGCCAGCGCGATGCGATACAGCGGCTGGGTCGGACCCGTGCTGAAATGTCCGGTGATCACTCCGTCGGTGTCGATGCTGATGCTGCTGACGCTGCCCGAAGGACTGCCGTTCTGGCTCAGCACGGTGACGGCTGAGGGCAGCGCGAACTGAGTCGTGCCGGCGACCTGCACGTTGGCCGCGGCGATCGTCTGCGCGTTCGAGCCATTGGCCCACGCGACCGGGCCGATCGCCGTGATATTTGTCGGCACGCCGGGATTCAGGCTGCCGTCGGGATTGAAGGCGATCAAGCCGCCGGCGCCGTTCACTTGCTCCAGATTGCCGGCCGTTCCGCCGGTGATTTCGCCGGCATCGGCGACGACGCGATAGTTCCACTGGTTGGCGACCGCGGTCTTGCGGAAGAGAAATGTCAGATCGTGCGCCGCGCCGAGCGAATCGAAAACCGTCACGACGGTAGAAAAGTTGCTGCCGGAAAACCAGGCGCCGGGAGCCGCTTGCGTGCCGGGCGCGTCCGCCGGAAGCGCGGAGGTCGGCACGGTGGAGGTGGCGTCGAGATTCAAGGCCAAGTCGATCGTGCTGGTCACCACCGGAGGCAGCAAACGCTTGCTGTTGACGGTAATGTCCGTGAGACCGCTGATCGGGTTGCCGTTGGCGTCGAGCTCAAAACCTTGAACCTTGAGCCCCTGCAAATTGACCAAGGTGCCGTCCTTGTCGAGGTTGAACTGCCCCGCGCGAGTGTAGAAGTTCCCGCCCTGCGCGTCCTGGAGGACGAACATTCCTTTCCCTTCGATCGCCAGGTCGGTCACGCTGTTGGTCGTCTCGACGCCGCCCTGAGTGAAGAGACGGCTGGACGCGGCGAGACGCGATCCGGTGCCGACCTTGGTGCCGCCGACCTCGGCGCTAAGCAGATCGAAAAAGACCGCCCGGCTCGACTTGAAGCCGACCGTGTTGACGTTGGCGATGTTGTCCCCGATAACGTTCATTGCGTTGCCGTTGGCGTTTAGGCCGCTGACTCCGCTGAAAAGTGCTCCGGTTAATGCCATTGAAAACCTCCTCTAGTTTTGAGTTTTGAGTTTTGAGTTTTGAGTTTTGAGGTCTTAGTTACGGTTTTAGTCCGGCCGCGACCGTGTACATCTGATCGGCCACGGTGATGATGCGCGAATTTATCTGAAACGCCCGCTGCGTCAGGATCATATTGACGAACTCTTGCGGCAAATCGACGTTCGACATTTCCAAAGCGCCGGAAAGTACGGCGCCCAGTCCGCCTTGACCGGCGATTCCGATCGTGGCGGCGCCGGAATCCTGCGAGACGGCCAGCAGGCTGTCTCCGATCGCATCCAGGCCAGCGGGATTGCGGAAGTTGGCCAGCGCGACGCGATCGAGAATCTGCGTGCGGCCGTTGGAAAATTGGCCCGTGATGTTCCCCTGTAAATCGATCTCGATGCGGCTCAAGGTGCCGCTGGCGGCGCCGTCCTGGGTGAGTCCAAAGACGGCGGAAGGCACGGCGAACTGAGTCGTGCCGGCGAAATTCAAAGCAGGAGCCTGATTCGTCGCGCCGCTGACCCAGGTCACGGCGCCGATGCCGCCGGTAAAGCCGGTGAGCGCGCCGGCGCTGTCAAAAGTCAAAGTTCCGCTGCCGATTTGGCGCAAATCAGTGCTGGTCGGCGCCAGAGGATCGATCTCGTTGCGGCGCGCGACCACGCGGTAATCCCAGGCGTTGGGGCCGCTCTGGCGAAAGAGAAAAGTCACGCCGTGCTGCGCGCCCGAAGAATCGAAGACGGAGAACGCGGTGGAAAAATTGCTCGCCGGGAACCATGATCCCGGAGTCGCATCGGGGCCGGCGGGAAATGGGCTCACCGCAGGTGCGGCGGTCGGATCCAAGTTGACGGCAAGAGTCACGGCCGTCGTCGCTTGTCCGGGCAGAGTCAGCCCGTTGGCGATCGTGATATTGCCGCCCGCGCCCTGGAGCGCAAGGCCGTCCGGATTGACGATGGTGCCGGTGCTATCCAGAATAAATTGCCCGGCACGGGTGTAAAAAGAATTGCCGCTGGCGTCTTGCAGAATAAAAAAGCCCGCGCCTTCGACCGCCAAATCCAAAGGCGCATTGGTGGTTTCGATCGCGCCCTGCTCGTCCAGACGGCGCGTGCCGGCGAGTTGCACTCCCTGGCCGACTTGCAGCCCAGCTTGCGCGGCGGTGAAGAGGTCGGCGAAATCCACTTGCGAAGCCTTGAAGCCCACGGTGTTGGTGTTGGCGATGTTGTGGCCGATCGCCGCCATGGAAATACTGGAAGCGCTGAGCGCGCCCTCGGCGGTATAGAGCGAGCTGGAAATAGACATACGTTAGAGAATCCCTTTCACCGCGCTGAGCGGAATCTTGATCGCGCCGATCTCCAGCAACAGCTCGCCCCCGTTGAGGCTGACGCCGGTGACGACTCCGCGCGTGCGCGTGGTCGCGCCGACGGTTTTGCCCGCCGCGTCCAGCGCGGTTACCTGAATCGAATAAGTGCCTGCGGAGAGAGCCCTGCCGGTGCCGTCTCTCCCGTCCCACAGAGCCGACTGCTCGCCCGCGCCCTGGCTGCCGGCGTCGAGTATGCGCACGAGGTTGCCTTGAGCATCGGTGATCTTGATCAGCACCCGCGCCGCGCCCGCGTCGAGCGCGTAATTGATCGAAGCCTGGGTGCCGGCGGTCAGCTGTATCTGATTTCCGTCGGCGACGATCTGTTTACCGATCAACGATACGGCGCCGAGCTGGCCCATGAGGTTCTGCTGGTTCTGCATGCCGTCGAGCTTCTGGTTGATGCCGATCAGTTGATCGAGGCTATTGAAAGTGGCGAGCTGCGCGGCGAATTCCTGATTGTCGAGCGGCTTGAGCGGGTCCTGGTTCTGCAACTGCGCGATGAGGAGCTTCAAAAAATCATCCCGGCCCATGCCTTTTCCCGCAGCGACCGCGCTCCCCGCCGCTGTTTGCGTCGTCTGGTTGATTGCTTGTAGCGCCATGTTTCTTCCTGTTTGGGTTTTTGCCTTTTGTCTTTTTACCCTTCGGCTTCGCTCAGGGCATGCTTTTTAATTTTGCCTTTTCGTCACGCCCATACGCTCACCGCGCCGCGCGCAAGCGATGGATTGCCGCCCAGCTCGTTCGGTTCGGCTTCTAAACCTTGCGTTAGCGTGCCCAGCCCCGGCGAATGTTTCGGCTCGTCCGCCTGGCGGTGCGAACCTTGCGCTAAGTTTCCGGCGAGTCCGCCCGAGCCGCCGAGATCCACTTGCACGTTGACGAGGTTCAAGTTGTGCGCCTGCAATGCCTGGCGGAGTTCGGGAAGATGCGTCTGAATCAAGGTCCCCGCCTCGGCCATGTCGGCGGTGACGCGCGCTTGCAGCCGATCTCCTTCCAGGGAAAGTTCGATCTGGAGATTGCCCAGCTCCGGCGGCTCCAGGCGCATCGTGACTTCGTGCTGGCCTTGGCGAACGTGGGTGGAAATGTCGGCGGCCAAGCGCTCGATCGTGGCCGACCACGCGTTTGAGGGCTGGATATCCGGCGTGCGCTCGCGCTCGATGGGGTGGAAAAATGTCTCATGCAGCAGACCCGCCGCTTGCGCTTGAGGCTCGATCCCGCCGCCCATTTTAGAGAATCCTTTGCCGTCATGATTCGGCTCAGGGAAACCGCTGTGCTCGCTGGGGAGCAAAACGGCGCCTTCGACATGCGCGGCGACTTGAGCATCCGCCACCATGAACCCGGGCGGCACAAAGGTCTCGGGGTCGCGCGGCAATTCGATCCGGGCGTGGCTGGACGCGGCGAACGCTTGTCGATCTTGCTTGTCGGCCCCGTTGTTTTTCCGCTCGCCTGAATCCTTCTCGCTTCCGCGCGCAGCAGTCGGCTCGGGCAGCGTCAAGGTATTTAATTCGCTCGAAATCTGTTGGCCTTGCGCCGCCTCACCGGCTAATTTTTCTGCTCCAGCATTTCCCGCTTGCGCGTAGTCGCTGCGCGGCGTCACGGCGAGACCGGCCGGTAAATCTATCGATTGAAAAGCGTTTGAAGAGACATTGGCGTTCGTTTCCCCGACCGGTTGAGTTGCGGCCGCCGCTTGCGGCGCAGCGTTATTCGCCTCGGACGTGGACGGTGCAGAAGCAGTCGCACCATCCGTGTCCGTATCCGGCGTCGCATTCTCGACAGCTTCCACCGACGATAAATCGAGACCCGGCGCCTGCGCTGCGGCTTGCGTGAGCGCAGCAGCCGGCAAAATATTCGGCGCCGGCGACAATTCGCCGGCTGGTTCATTCGTTACGAGCTGGAAGGGCTGAAGATTTAAGAGAATAATCGGCGGCAGAACCAGCTGAAAAGACGATCCTACCTCGGGCGGGTCGTTTGAAGACGAGACAACTTCGGTATCGGCTGGAGCCGCCACGTCGCCGCAACTCTCGATCGTCTGTTCCGCTTCAGGTTGAACCAGAGACGCGAGCAGGAGGGAGCTGAAATCCGGGATCGCGTCTTGAGACGGGATCGCGCCGTCAGGACGGGAATCGAGCGCCGGCCCGTTGGGACGAAGCGGCAGGATGGCGGGCGGGATCATGGCGGAGAGGAGGCAGAGCAAAGCGGATGCCACGAAGCGACGAGCCACCACCAATGAAATTGGGACCGCGTTTTCGCTTAAGTTTCTGCAAGCTGTTGCCGATCAGGTTCGATTCGTTGCTGGGAAAAAAACGACTCTTGACGGGGAAATTTATTCCGCCTCGCGGCGGCTGGATCCGATCCGTTGCCCCACTTCGTCGATCAGCTTTTGCTCCGCCCGTGTTTCTTCCACGCGATGCCGCTCGGAGAGCCGGCCGCGCAGTTGTTCGAGGCTCTTCACGTCGCGGTTCGCTTCGAGCAGATCGTTGCGCTTGTCGGCCGCCTTTTTCTCGACGATGGCCAAGACGCTACGGCGCTCGCGGATGCGATCCGCAACCTTCTGAGAAAAGTCCGCCGCGAGCTTTAATTCCGCAACCGAGAGAAATTGTCCCGCTTGTCCATCCATCTGCCGCCGTTGCTGCGCGATACTTTCCTCGAGGTGCTCGATTTGCGCGAGCAGGTTTTCTTTCGCCTGCTCGAGCGCGCGCAACTCCAAGCGCTTGTCTTCGCGCTTCCGCTCGCGATAGCGCAGCACGGATGAAAGTTTGAACTTAAACGGAGCCATGTTCGAATCGTTCAAATCGTTCAAACGGTTCAAATAGTTTAGACGTTTTGAAAGCCTTGAACGTTTTGAACCTCTTGAACCTTTTTAGGTCTTCGCATTTAACTCGCCAGCACTTCCGCCAAACCGTTGATGCTGGCGTCGAGGTTGACGTCCTCGGCTCGATCTTGGCACAGGTAGCGCCGAATGCGCGGCATGAGCTGGATGGCGCGGTCCACGTCCGCATTCTTCCCCTTCATATACGCGCCGATCTGGATGAGATCTTCGGCGTCGCGGTACGCCGCGAGGAGCCGCGTGATCTCCGCGACCAGAGTCCGGTGCTCCGGCGCCGTCACGAGCGGCCGCACCCGGCTGACGGAGGACAAAACGTCGACGGCGGGGAAATGACTTTGCTCGGCCAAGCGGCGCGAGAGGTGAATGTGGCCGTCGGTCAGCGAGCGCACCGCGTCGCTGATCGGCTCGTGCACGTCGTCGCCTTCCATGAGAATCGTGTAGAGCGCCGTGATGCTGCCCTTCCCCTTCCACGTGCCGGCGCGCTCGATCAGGCGCGGCAAAAGCGCGAACACCGAAGGCGTGTAACCTTTGGTCGAAGGCGGTTCGCCGATGGCCAGGCCGGCCTCGCGCTGCGCCATCGCCAAGCGGCTCAGCGAATCGACCAGCAAGAGCACGTCCTGCCCCTGATCGCAAAAATATTCCGCTATGGCGGTCGCGATGAACGCGCCGCGGACGCGCACCAAGGTCGGATCGGCGGACGTCGCCGCGACCACGACGGTGCGCTCGCGATCTTCGGCGGGAAGCCCGCGCTCGACAAAATCCTCGACTTCGCGCCCGCGCTCGCCGATCAGCGCGATCACCTTTACGTCGACGCGCGTGTTGCGCGCGATCATCGCGAGCAAGGTGCTCTTTCCCACGCCGGCGCCGGCCATGATCGCCACCCGCTGTCCCTTGCCGCACGTCACCATGCCGTTGATGGCGCGAATACCGACGTCGAGCGGCTCGGTGATTCCTTCGCGCGCCATGGGATTCGAGCCGGAAATGTAAATCGGATAGGAGTGGGCGCGGACGATCGTGCCCTTGCCGTCGATCGGACGGCCCAGGCCGTCGATCACCCGGCCCAGCAATCCTTCGCCGACGGGAAAGTGCGCCTCTTTGGCGAGCGCGACGACCCGGCTGCCGGGCCCGACGCCGCGCAGCTCGCCCAAAGGCATGAGCAGGGTTTGCCCTCCTTTGAAACCTACGACCTCGGCCATAGCAGGAACGCCGCCGCGCAGCGGATAGACGTGGCAGACTCCGCCGACCGGCAGCCATGGACCGCGGCTCGTGATGAGCAGTCCGACCACATCCGTGACCGTGCCGGAGACGCGGAAAGGAGCGACGGTTTGGAGACGGTTATGATAAGGAGCGAGCAGACTGTTGCTCATGGCGGCTATTCATCGAGCAATTGTCGTTGGATTTCTTCGAGCTGAGTTGGAATCGTGGCGTCGACGACGCCGATCTCCGTCTCGATGCGGCAGCCGCCGCGGCCGATGTCCTCGGAGATCAAGACTTCGATCTTGCGGCCGCCTTCTTCACCGAGTCGCACCAGCTCCGGCCGCATCTCGGCGAGGATTTCCTGATCCAGGGGGTGGAGCCGAATGCGGATCACCTTGGCGTCGGAAACTTCGCGCTTCGCGCGCTCCAGCACCGACGCCACGATCTCGTGATCTTCGATCACTGCCTTGCCGACGACCTTCGCGGCGATTTCCAGCGCCAGGCGCACGATATCGGGCGTGAACCGAGTCACCATCCGCTCCTCGAAGACGATCAGAGATTGAGCGGCTTGAGCGAAACTGACCAGCGCCGGAAGGATCTCGTGCTTGCCCTCCTCCTCGCCGCGGAGTTTCGCCTCGTTATAGACTTCCTGTTTAACCGCCTCGGCCTCGCGGCGGGCTTCCACCAAAATGTGAGCGGCTTTTTCCTGCGCGCCGGTCAAAAACATCAGCGGGCCAAGCGCGTCCAAGGCCGGCGGCTTTGCTTCCAGGGGTTCGGGCTCTAAGATTTCACCGGCGGGCTCTTCGACCGGCCGGCTCAGATCGAACACCTGATAAGGTTGGATCTCACTGGCGTCGAGGGTGCCTTTGGACACCAGCTTATACAAGGATATCCTCTTTGGTCTTGCCCGAGGTCAGATAAACTTTTCCTTCGGCCTCGAGCTTGCGCGCGTAGTCGAGGATGTCGCGCTGCACCGCTTCGACGTCGCGCAGACGCACGGGACCCATGGATTCCAGCTCCTCTTTGAGCAGCGCGCCGGCGCGCTCGGACATGTTGGCAAAGATTTTCTTCTTGAGCGTCGGGCTCGAAGTGCGCATCGCCATCACCCACTTCTCGCGCTCCACTTCGCGGATCAGGACCTGCATGCTGAGATCGTCGATTTTGGCCAGGTCTTCGAACGTGAACATCATGCGGCGCACGTTCTCGGCGAGCTCCGGCTCCATTTTCGACAAGCCGATCAGCACGCGCTCTTCAGTCGCTTTATCGACGTAGTTGAGGATTTCCGCGACCGGGCGGGCGCCGCCCATCTGCTTGCCTTGCACCTGGCGGATCTCGTTGCGCAACACGTTGCTCACCTCTTCGATGACGCCCGGCGGCGTGCTGCCGAGGCGTGTGATACGATAGGCCACGTCGTTTTGTTTGTCGTCGGGGAGAAGCGAAAAAACCTCGCCCGCGTGCGACGGATAGAGGTGCGCGAGAATGAAGGCGATGGTTTGCGGATGCTCTTCCTGAAGAAAATGGGCCAGGGTCTTGGCGTCCATTTCGTGCAGCGCCTCGACGCCGTTGAATTCCTCGGCGGCATGAAAGATTCGGCCGATGATGCTGTTGGCTTTCTCCGGCCCCATCGCCTTGGTCAAGACGCGCAGCAGGTAGTCCGCGCTCTCCTCGAGAAAAATATTGGCCTTGGTCAACTGATTGCGGGTATCTTCGAAGACCTGCTCGATGTGTTCGGGCTCGATCTGCGACATACGGTGGATACCCTGGCGCAGCATGACTAGCTCCCTTTCCTCCAGCTCGCCGGCCAAAGCCGTCGCCGTCTTCTCGCCGACGAGGGCAAGCAGCACCGCCGCTTTCTCCGGCCCGGTCAAGGGACGCCCCGCCGCGGTTTCTTTACGTGGATCGGGTCGCATCAAGCCACCTCTGCCTGTTTGCCGTTGGTTGGCGGCGAGTACGTTGGAGCTCCGGGATGTTGTCGTTGTCCACTGTCTTCCTGCAGCCACATCCGGATAATCCTGACCGTAGCCTCATGGTAGTCGCGCGCAATTTGAATGAGCTGCTCGCGGCGCGGATCGGTCGCGATCACGACTCTTTCCGCCGCGACGGCGACCGTTTCTTTGAGCAGCGCCTCGGCATGCGCTGGCGCGCTCGCAGACGCCCCGACGGCGACCGAGCGGCGTCGCTTGCCGCGGCGCAGAGCGGAAAGCAACAGGAAAGCCAGCAAGGCGACTCCCGCGACGACGCCGATGCCGAGGGGCGAGCCGGTCCAAGGCGGCAAGCTGGTGGCAATCGGCGCGCTGGCTATAGAAGGAAGCGGCTCGCCCTTGAACGGGATGTTGGCGACCTCGACTTGATCGCCACGCTCGACGTTGAATCCCATCGCCTTCATGACGATGCCCTTGATCTGCTCCAGCTCCTCCGCCGTGCGCGGCAGGTAGTTGCCGCTCTCATATTTTCCGTCCACCAAGACCGCCACGGAGGTCCGGGTAATTTGCCCGCGCGGCTCGCTGGTCCGACTGGTTGTCTTTCCGACCTCATAGCTGACCATCTGGCCGGTCCGCTTGGCGGGAATTTCTTTCTGATTCTGGCTGGCCTGATTCTGATTCGCCGCGGGCGGATTGGCTTGATTTTGATTCGTCTGATTTTGATTGGCGGTCTCGCCGCCCGGCACGTTCGATTGCACCCCGGGCACGCCCTTCGCGGCGGATTTTCCCGGCGCGTCGTCGAGCAACTGCTGCTGCGCGCGCACCACTTGGTTGTTGGGGTCAAACTGCTCGCGCATCGTCTGCGTCTCTTGGAAGCTCATCTGGGCGTTGACGCGAACCACGACTCGGCCCGGACCCAGGACCGGGTCCAACATCGTCTCGATACGGCGCTCCATTTCCTGCTCGAAGCGCACTCGCAGTTGATGGAGCGATTCGGGCTCGCTCGCGACGCCGGCGGGCGGCAAGGCGCGCAGGAGCCTGCCGGACGTGTCCAACACCGTGACCTGGTCGGGTGTCAGCTTCGGCACCGAGGTCGAAATCAGGTGAATGATGCCGTCCACTTGGTCCGGGGTCAGATGGTAGCCGGGCTTGAGCTCGATCACCGCGGAGGCCGAAGGCTTCTCCTCGGAGCCGAGAAAACTCGCGCGCGCCGGCAGCGCCAGGTGAACGCGGCTCGATTGCACGGCGCCGAGAACGTTGATCGTGCGGGCCAGCTCGCCTTGCAGCGCTCTTAGATAGTTGATCTGCTGGGTAAACTCGCTCATGCCGAAGGAAGTTTTCTCGAAGATCTCGAAGCCGACGCCGCCGCCCAGGGGAATTCCCTTGCCGGCGAGCTTCAACCGCGCTTCGTAAACGATCTGCCGCGGCACGGCGATGGTGGAGCCGTCGCCTCGTATCTGAAAAGGAATTTTATCGGCCTCGAGCTCGCGGATGACCGCGGCACCGTCTTGCGGCGAAAGATTGGTGAAGAGCGGGCTGTAATAATTGCGCTTGAACAGATAAGTGCCGGCCAGCACGACGGCCAGGAAAACCGGCGCGCCAATCACGATCAGCCGCTTGTGCTGCGGCGAGAGAGAAGATAGGAACCGCCTCAGCCACTCTCTCACGTTGCTGATCGCTTGAAGAATTTGCTCGAGCATAAAAATATCTGGCGGCTAACACGCGACATTCGGAGCCGGACGGATCCTTCCTAGCTGAAAGCTGATCGCTGAACGCCGACAGCTTTCCTCATACCTGCATGCGCATGATTTCCTGATACGCTTCCAGGACTTTGTTGCGGACCTGCATCATGAAGCGGAAAGAGATATCCGCTTTCTCCAGAGCCACCATGGTGTCTTGCAGATCGCCCTTTCCTTCCGACACGAGCTGTTGGATCGCCTTGTCCGCAGTCTGTTGGAGCTGATTGACTTCGCCGAGGGCGTCCTTGAGATAGGTGCTGAACTCCGCTTTGAGCGGGTTCGAAGCCGCGCCTTGAGAAGTCTTCCCGACCGCGGGCGTAAGACCGGCCGCGCCCAGTTCTTTCACCGTCATAATTCGTTCTCCCTAAATAACCGCGTTACGGCTGTCGGCCGAGTTCCAAGAGCCGGCGCACCAGTCCTTTGGTGGCGTTGAACACCGCCAGGTTCGCTTCGTAAGAGCGCACGGCCGACATCAGATCCGCCATCTCCTCCATCACATTGATGTCGGGGTAAGCGACGTATCCTTGATTGTCCGCGTCGGGATGATTGGGGTCGTAAACTCTCTTGGGCGCTTTGGTGCTTTCACGCACGCCGGCGATTTCCACGGCCAAGACCCCGCTCGGCCGCTGCGTCAAACCGACCGTCATCAGTGTGGAAAAATCATCTTCCAGCGGCACCGCTTCGAAGATAACGTCGCGTCTTTTGTACGGTCCGCCCTCGGGCGTTCGCGTAGTTTCCGAGTTCACGAGATTGCCCGAGACGACGCTCATGCGATCGCGCTGCGCGTGCATGCCCGCACTGCTGACGGTCAAAATCTTATAAAGATCCATGGCCGTTTATCTCCTTCCCTCGCCGATGACATAGCGCAGATTCGCCAAGGTGCGGCCGAGCAAGACCAGGCTGGTCTCGTACGAGAGCGAGTTCTCGACCAGGGTGGCGATCTGGCGGTCGAGGTCGACCGAGTTGCGGTCCAACTTCCCCTCCGCTTCCTGGACTTGAATCAAGTCCTCCACGCCGTTCGGCGCGAAATCGAAAGGCCGAGCCGAGATCAACCGGATCGGCGAATTCAGAGTCGGCATGTCCATGGGCGAATTCGGCGCGGGCATGCCGCCCGGAGCGGCGAAGGCGCGCAGCGCGGCGGCAAAGTCGATGTCCTTGGCGCGGTAGCCCGGCGTATCCGCGTTGGCGATATTGCCGGCCAAGAGCTCGTGCCGCATCGAGCGCAAGCGCATCGAAAGCGAAAGCAATTGTTGGGTCGAGCCGAACAGTGTAAACGCCGCCATTACGCCTCCATTTGACATTGCCGGAGCCGGTACTGCTTCAGCTTGTTGCGCAAAGTCCTGACACTGATGCCGAGCAGCTTGGCCGCTTCGGTGCGGTTGTTGCGAACCTCCGCCAAAGTCTTGTAAATCAACTTTTCCTCCATCTGCCGAACCGACATGCCGGGAGGAATCTTTTCCACCGCATCGATCGCGGGCGTGGCCTCGCGCGTTGCGGCGATCGGATTCGACGGCTGCGACGCCGCGAGCGCGAAGGCATTGGCCGCGTCTTCTTCCAGCAGCAGATGCTCGCGGTCGATCGCCCCTTCCCCGGCGAGAATTGCGGCGCGCTCGAGCACGTTGAACAGCTCGCGGATGTTGCCGCGCCAGGAGCGCGTGGTTAGCTCGGTCATTGCCTGCGGCGAAATCAAAACTTTCTTGTAGCCCCGCTCGGCGAAAAACGCGCGCGCCAGCGGCTCGATATCCTGCATTCTCTCCCGGAGCGGCGGCAGGCGCAGCGGAATCACGTTGAGTCGATAGAAAAGATCCTCGCGGAACGCGCCCAAGTGAACCATCTCGCGCAGGTCGCGGTTGGTCGTCGCGACCACGCGCGCATCGACGGCCAACGGCCGCTTTCCTCCCAACCGGTCCACCTCGCGCTCTTGCAGCACGCGCAAGAGCTTGGCCTGGAGCGCCAAAGGCATCTCGCTCACTTCGTCCAAGAGCAACGTTCCCTTGTGGGCCAGCTCGAATTTGCCGGGCTTCGCGGCCACCGCGCCGGTAAACGCGCCTTTCTCATGGCCGAACAGCTCCGACTCCAAAAGACCCTCGGGCAGCGCGGCGCAATTGACGGCGACAAACGGTCCGCTGTCGCGCCGGCTGCACGCGTGAATGTAGCGCGCGAGCAGCTCTTTGCCGGTGCCGCTCTCGCCGGTGATCAATACCGCAGCATGGGATTTCGCGACTTGCGCCGCAAATTTGAGCAGCGCGAGCATCTGCGGGTGCGTCGTGACGATATTGCCCGCCTCTCGTTCGCGCGAGGAGTCTTCGGCGCCGTTCGTGAGAGCGTGCTCCACCAGCGAAATCAGCTCGCGGTAGGAAAACGGCTTGACGAGAAAATCGTAGGCGCCGATCTTCATCGCCTCGACCGCTTCCGGCACCGTGGCGTAGCCGCTGATCATAATGAAGGGAATGCCCTGAAAGCGCTTGAGCAATTCCATCCCGCCGACGCCGGGCATCCGCACGTCGCTGACGACGAGGTCGACCCCGCCTTGAGCGATGAAACGGCCGGCCTCTTCCCCGTCGGCGCACGCCGTCGCCTGGTAACCGGCGGTCTGGAGCGCTTCGTCGAGCGCGGCGCGCATCGTCGGGTCATCATCTGCTATGAGAATTTGTTTCTGCATGGTCCTCCACGCTACCCGCAACAGGCAGCAAAAGAACGAAGCGAGTTCCACGGCCCAGCTCCGAAATAACTTCGATGGAGCCGTGGTGCGCCCGGATGATCTTGTGGGTCAGAGCCAGACCCAAGCCGGTTCCCGCCGCCTTTGTGGTAAAAAAGGGATCGAAAATTCGCTCGCGATTTTCCGCCGCGATGCCGATCCCGTCGTCGATAATATTGATCTCCAAATTACGATGGATGCGCCCGTTCACGGTGTAGCGCGGCGACTGGCGCACGATGACGCGCACCTGCCCGCCGTCGGGCATCGCCTCTTTGGCGTTGGTCACGAGATTGAGCAACGCCTGCGCCAGCAGCCCGCGGTCGCCCCACAGAGGAGGCAGCCCCGGTTCGATCTCGATCGTGAGAAGCCAGCGCTCGGACTGGAAAAGAGCGCTGGACAATTCTTTTACGTCGCGCAGCAGGAGCGCCACGGGCACCAAATCCGCCGCGATCGACGGCTCGGTGGCGAACGAAAGCAGGTGCGAGATCGTGGTGTAAAGCCGGTGCACCGCGCTCAGGATTTCGCCGGCCACTCTTTGGCCGTCGTCGCCGCCTTTTTCCTTGAGCAGCGACGCGTAAAGCTCGATCCCGCCCAACGGGCTTCTAATCTGATGCGCCATCTCCGCCGCCATTTCTCCCAGCGAGGCCAGCCGGCGCGTGCGCGCCGCCTCCGCTTCCAGCCGCTTCAGGCGACCGACGTCCTGGAGCACCAGCACGTAGCCGCTGCGCTGATTGTCGCTGACGATGATCTCGGAGATCGTGAGGTGCACGGGCGTGGCCGTCCCGTCGGGCAATTGAATGCTCCGCTCGCATTCGAGGGGAAGCACGTCGCGCCAGCCTTGCCGTAGACAAAGCAGCAGTCTTTCGCCCACCAACTGCGCGAGTTGTTCGTCGCGCGGGGCCCCGGCGAGTTCCGTCCAGCGGCGATTGACGAGCGTCGGGTTGAGCTCTGGATCGACGACCAACACTCCGGCTTTGAGGCTCTCCAGAATCGAGAGCAAATAAGCGCGCGCTCTTTCGCGCTCGTAGAGACTTTTTTCCAGCTCGTGATTTTTTCTTTCCAGCTCGCCATCGAGGCTGGCAACGCGCACCTGGAGCCGGCGGTATTCTTCCGTCAACTCCACACTGCTCTGATGGAACCGCGAGATCAGGTCCGCAAGGACCCCGACATCCGCGTCGGCGGTGATGTGACAACTCTGCTCAGAAAGAGACGGCATGGTTTCTCGCACTCACGGCTTCAAAAAATTTACGACTAAGAACGAGCAATCGATATGCCAATTTTTTCCGCGCGTAATGCGCGCGCATCGGCGCATTTTCTTCAATAACTTGGAATCCCCGAGGCGGCGGCGCTGGGAAAAATGTGCCGGCCTTGCGTCAACGAAAAACTATCTGGCGTCAAGTTTTCGACGGACGACGCCGGAGGCTCCTGGCGGCGCAAGCGCTCGACGAGGGTCGTGCGGTTGAGCCGCAGCAGCCCCGCGGCCCGGCTCTTGTTCCCGCCGGTGCGCTGGAGCGCTTGGCGCATCAATTCGACTTCGATGATTTTAAGAAACGCGTCCAAATCCACTCCCTCGCTGGGCAACGACACCGATGAACCCAACTCCTTTTTGGCGCCGCGCTTCTCGGCGAGATAGACGGCGAGATCCTTGGCGCGAATCACGCCGTCTTCATTGAGCACCACGAGCCGTTCCATCAAATTCTCCAGCTCGCGCACGTTGCCCGGCCAGGGGTAGCGCTTGAGCAAAGCCAGCGCTTCGTTTTCGATCGCCTCGATCGCTTTGCCTTTCTTGCGGCTGTGGAGGCGCAAAAAATGGCCGACGAGAAGCGAAATGTCCTCGGTCCGTTCGCGCAGCGGCGGCAGGTAAACCGGCAGAACGTTCAAACGATAAAATAAATCTTCGCGAAAACGGCCTTCGCCTACCGCCTGGCCGAGATCGCGGTTGGTCGCCGCCACGACGCGAACATCGACCCGCACCGGCTTGTCGCTGCCGACCGGCTCCACGACCCGCTCCTGCAACACGCGCAAGAGTTTGACCTGCAGCTTTTGGCTCATCTCACCGATTTCATCGAGAAAGAGCGTGCCGCCGTGGGCCAATTGAAAACGTCCCTGGCGTGCGTTGACCGCGCCGGTAAAGGCGCCGCGCACGTGGCCGAAGAGTTCGCTTTCCAAAAGCTCCTCGGGAATCGCGGCGCAGTTGACGGGAACGAACTGCTGCGCGGTCCGCGCGCCGAGATTGTGGATCGCGTTGGCGACCATTTCTTTCCCGGTGCCGCTCTCGCCCATAATCAGCACAGTGGCGTCGCTGTTGGCGAGTTTGAGGATGAGATCAAAGATTTCGCGCATGATGGGGCTGTTGGCGACCATGCCGATCGCCTGCCACGGGGCGCTCTCCGCGGCCTGATCCAGTAGGTCATCGATGGTTGTTTTCATAGCCTTCCTTCCTTGGACTTGAGACCTCCACGTTGAATCACGCTATCGAGCACAATCGAGGGAAAAATTTTCCGCACGGTGAGCGCTCGCGTTTGCAATTTCGAAGCCAGAAAATATTTGCCGCGGCGCAGACGACTTCGTTCGCGCCCGCGAAATAGACGCTCGGTCGAGCGAGCGGCCGGCTGCGCGACGCATTGATAAGTTGCGCCAACGCCGTGGCTTTCGCGCCGCGCGCTTTGATGAGAATCCGGCGCTACGGCGAGCGCTGGAAAATTTTGTTGCGGATGCCGATTACGGATGGGTCCCGGCGCAAGGCCGGCGCCTGCGGCGCGACAAAAAATTAGCATCGCGCCTTGCCGGCGTTAAAATTGTAACGCCGGAGTGCGGTCATTTGCCTTCTCGATAAGGCTTGAAAGGAAAATAGGACGTTGGTAAAATCGCGGCTTGCTCGTGTTCGCATGATTGAAATCGAATTGTCGCATAGCGCCGGGTCGGTCCGTCCGTCAATTTCCACAATTGAGAGTAAGCTGCGCATTTCAGAGTGAAGGCTGGAGCACGATGGTGCAATTAGAACACGCAGAGCACGGGACCGAAGCCGTCGAAAACCGCCGGGTTCTCGACGCGATCAGCCAGGCGGTCTTGAATCATATGAGCGTGAAGCCGCTGATCCAAGACATCCTGGAAATGATTCTGCCGCTCGGTCCATTCGATATCGGACGGGTCCGGCTGCTGGATGCCAATACCGATCAGACCACTTTAGCCGGCTCTATAGGTTGCACCGTGCCGCGCGACAATTGCGAGACCGCTCGTGAGCCGCTGCTGAGAGTAGTCCGCGAGGTGATGAAGGAGGGCAAGCGTGCGCGCGTGATCAACGATGTCTCTTCCTTTCCCAATTTGAGCACGGCCAAGCGCGAAGGCATTCGAACTGCCATTTTTTTGCCGATCTGCGACGCCGATCGGGTGTTGGGCTGTGTCGTGCTCGGAAGTCGCTCGCTAATCGAGATCAGTCCCGAACGCGTTCAGCTCTTGGAGACGATTGCCAATCATGTCGGGATCGGCATCACCAAGGCCCGGCTGTTCGAGGAGACCAGCCGAAACTTCGAGCGCATCCGCGCGCTTCACGAAATTAATTTGGCGGTCACTTCCACCCTCGACTTGAAGTCGGTGCTCGATACCTTGCTCGAAAAGATCGAGGAGTCGCTTTCTTTTCCGATTGTCGCCACCGTTCGGATGTTCAATAAGGACAGCCAAACGACGGATCTACTCGCCTGTCGGAACATCACACTCGAAGAATGCCGGAAAACCGTCCCTGACGGCGCCAAGGGTCTAAGCGGAATTCCCATCGAAAAGAGAGCTCCCGTGGTGATTCCCAACGCGCTGAAAGATCCGCGCACGCGGTTTCCCGAGTTCTTCAGAGACAACGGACTGATTTCTTACTTAGGCTTGCCGCTCATCGCCAAGGAAGAAATCCTCGGCACCATCGCGCTTTTTACCCGACAGGAGCGCGAGTTCAGCAGGGAGGAGATCGAGTTCCTTACGGCAGTGGCGAGCCACGGCGCCACGGCGATTCACCATTCGCAGCTTTATCACGAAGCCAACGCGGCCAAGGAAAAACAAGAAAACGCCAACCGCCGGCTATCTCTACTGCTGCATCAGATCACCGGCCTCTACTCCGCATTGGCGCCTCTGGGCGTGTCGGAGAATCCGTCGCAGATGTTCGAAGAATTTATCGACCGCTTCTGCCTGGGGACAGAGGCGGACGCCGTTTCTTTCCGCATATTCGACGAGGGCACCGCCGCGTTTGTCTGGGTCGTCGACCGCGGCTTTACCGACGAGTATCGGGAATCAACGCGGGAGCCGGCGCGCATCACCAACGCGCAGGCAGTCTATAAGACCGGCGAGCCTTTGATCGCCGCCGACATTGCCACGGACCCGCGGCTGAAAGAAAAAAAACAGCTCAAAGCGGGCTTTCGCTCCTGCGCCTTCCTGCCGTTTAAGGTCAAGGGCACGGTCCGCGGCGTCATTCATCTCGCCAGCCGCACCGCCGGCTTTTTCAGCGAGGAGAAAAAAGATCACCTGCTCGCGCTCTCGCGACTGGTGGAGATCGTTTTCGAAAACCGCGACCTTTTCGACGAGGTTAAATGCGCCCGGGATTCACTGGAAACGGCCAACGAGCGGCTCAAGAAACGGACCATCCAACAGGCGGTGTTGAACCACTTCGGGCAGTTGGCCTTGTCGTCGAAGGCGATTCCGACGTTGTTGGACGAAGCCGCGTTGGAAATCTCTCTGGTTCTACAGGTCGATTACTGCGCGGTGTTTGAACTGCTCCCCGAAGGCGACCGCTTGATCCTGCGCGCCGGCACAGGCTGGAAAAAAGGCAGCGTGGGCCATGCGACGGTCGCCGGTGGAAAAGACTCTCACGCGGGTTACACGCTCGAGCAAAACGAGCCCGTCGTCGTCAAGGAGTTCGCCGGCGAACGCCGGTTTCCAGCCGCGCTGCTGCTCCGCGAGCATGGAGTCGTGAGCGGCCTCAGCATGACCATCGTCGGTCAGGATCGGCCCTTCGGCTTGATCGGCGCCTATTCCGGGTTGCCGCGGGATTTTACCGAGGAAGAAATTCATTTCTTGATGTCGTTCGCTTATATCTTGGCCACGGCGTTCGACCGTTCGCAGGCCGAGCAAAAACTTCGGGAATCGCAACACCGATACGAAAACCTGGTCGAGTCGATCGAGGGTATCGTCTGGGAGGCCGACGCGCAAAGTTTTTTAACTACTTTTGTCAGCCACCAGGCGGAAAGAATTCTCGGCTTTCCGGTCGCGCTGTGGCTCCAGGACCCCCATTTCTGGGTCCACCGCCTTCATCCGCAGGATAGAAGATGGGCGACGGATTTCTTCAAGAAGGCGACGCGCGAAATGCGCCCTTACGAGCTGGAATATCGCATGATCGCCGCCGACGGCCGTGTCGTGTGGCTGAGAAATATCGTCACGGTGGTCGCGGAAAATAACCGTCCGGCGAAAGTGCGCGGCGTGTGCTTCGACATCACCGAGCGCCGCAGGATGGAACGGGAGATATCCGAGATCAGCGAACGTGAGCGCCAGCGGATCGGCCAGGACCTGCACGACGAACTGGGCCAATTCCTTACCGGGATTGCTTGCATCAGCACCAGCCTGGCGCAAGAGCTCGAGCAAAAGTCTCTGCGCGAGGCCGCGACCGCGGCGCAGATTGCCGACCTTACCAACGAGGCGATCACACAGACCCGCTCGCTCGCCCGCGGCCTTTACCCGGTGGAGCTTCAGGCCAACGGCTTGATTTCGGCGCTCCAGGAGCTGGCGGTCCACGCCGAGAGTCTCTTCGGCATCTCGTGTCAGCTCAAATCCGATCCCACAGTATCGGTCCCGGCGAACGATATTGCGATTCACCTCTACCGGATCGCGCAGGAGGCGATCGATAACGCCGTGCGGCACGGCAAGGCGCAGCACATCTGGATACGGCTGTGGGATCAAAATGGCATCGGCATCATGTCGGTGGTCGACGACGGGACCGGCTTTTCAGGGGTGCCGCGCGACAATCCCGGTATGGGGCTGCGCATCATGAAGTATCGCGCGGAGATGATCGGTGGGATCCTGCAAGTGCGCAAAGGACACCTGCGGGGCACTACGGTAGAATGCTCGTTCCAAAGACGGGCCGGCTGGGAGGGTAAGGTCGATGGCGAAAACGACCCCATCGCATTCAACGTCCAAAAAAAGATCCATTCTATTAGTCGATGACCATCCGATCGTGCTCGAAGGGCTGAAACAGCTCATCGAGCAGCAAGCGGACTTGATGGTTTGCGGCGAGCTCGCCGATGGCCGGGCAACCTTGCAAACCGTCGCGCGGCTCAGGCCGGATCTTGCGATCATCGATATCTCGCTCAAGGGCGTGAACGGTCTTGAAATCATCAAGGCACTGAAGGCGCAATACCCCGATCTGCCCGTCCTGGCCTTATCCATGCACGACGAGACGCTCTACGCCGAGCGCGCGCTGCGCGCGGGGGCCAACGGATACGTGATGAAGCAGGAAGCGACGAAGAATTTATTGACCGCGGCGCGCCAGCTTCTGACCGGCGGCATCTACTTGAGCGAGAACGTCACGGCCAAGCTTTTGTCGCGGGTCGCCAAAATGAAACCGGGAACGACCTGGTCTGCGCTCGAAGAACTGAGCGATCGCGAATTGCAGGTTTTCCAGTTGATCGGCCAGGGCGCCAGCACGCGCCGGATCGCGGAAATGCTGCGTTTGAGCATCAAGACGATCGAGTCGCACCGGGAAAACATAAAACGGAAACTAAAACTGCAAGACGCCGCCGAGCTGGTGCAGTACGCCATTTCCTGGGCTCAGACCGACTCTCTTCCCAAGAGCAGAAAAATGGCCGAGCCGGCTTGAGAATCGGTTTCAGCAGTTCAGCTTCAGCCGTCAGCCAAACTCTCTCAAAGCACATAGGTTGTAGTCCTACACGCAGGTGTCAATCCGAAACCTCAAGTGCCGATGCCTTTCTTAACCGGACGCCGGTCTTTCCCCTCCGTCCCCTAGGAAATTCCCCTAGAAAAAAAACAGGTTGAAACCCGACCCGGCTCGGATGCTATAAGCGCCGGAAATGAATCATTGGAAAGAGGCCGGCGATTTTGGTGTGATCGCGGGCGATCCGCTGATGCTCAAGCTGCGCGAGCTTATCCTGCGCGCGGCGCCCACCGATGCTACGGTCCTCATCACCGGCGAAACCGGCACGGGCAAAGAACTGGTCGCCCGCACCATCCATGAGACGAGCCTCCGCTCGCAGGGACCCTTTGTCCCGATCAACTGCGCCGCGATTCCCCAAGAGCTACTCGAGAGTGAGCTGTTCGGCCATGCGCGCGGCGCGTTCACCGGAGCGGTCGCGCCGCGGCCGGGACTTTTTCAATTGGCCAAGGGCGGCACACTGCTGCTCGACGAAGTGGCGGAACTTCCGTTGGCCTTACAGGCCAAGCTGCTGCGCGTCTTGCAAGACCACGAGATCAAACCTCTGGGCGCGGACCGTTCGGTGCCGGTCGACGTGCGGGTCATCGCCAGCACGAACAAAGATCTGGAGGTCGAGGTCGCCAAAGGCACTTTCCGGCAAGATCTGTTCTACCGCCTCCAAGTTATCCCGATCATCGTGCCGCCGCTGCGAGCGCGCCGCTCGGACATCCCCCTTCTGGTGCATCACTTTCTGGCGAAAACGAACGGCCGCTACAACGACTCGGTGCAAATCTCGACCGAGGCGATGGTGCATCTGTGGGAGTACGACTGGCCGGGCAACGTGCGCCAGTTGGAGAATATGGTGGAACAGTTGGTCATCCTGAGCAGCAAGGACCGCATCGACGTCGAAGACCTGCCCGCCTGCGTCGGAGCCGACAAGACGAGAGCTTCAAACCTTTCCTGGTCGATCGACGATGAAAATCTGGAAGAGCTCCCGGCGAAGATAGCGGAACCGCAAAAAACGAACCCCTGTTGGCCGATCGACGACGAGGGTCTGGATCTGCAGCAGGCCCTGGAGCAACTCGAATTTCACCTGATCGACGAAGCGCTCCGGCTGGCAAAGGGAAAGAAGAGCGCAGCGGCGCAACTGCTCAGGCTCAAACGTACGACCCTGGTAGCCAAATTGCGCCGCAGGAGACAGGGCCCGCTTCCCGCCGCGCTCTCCGCCAACAGCCTCCACAACCTTCAGAAAACCGGATTTTACGCCCGAGATAAAAGTGAAAACGAAACACAAAACTCCGAAGGCGGGAATGGCGAACGAGTGGTGCCGCTGCGATACCGGCGCGCACAATAGGGACCTCTATGATGGAAATTCAGGCGAAAACCGTCTTTTCACCCACGTTGCTCATCGTGGACGACAACGAAACCATCCTCGACCTTCTCGAGCTGCTCCTTTCCAATCACGGCCTGCGCGTCCTGCGCGCACAAAACGGCCACAAATGCCTGGAGATCGTGCAGCGGCAGCCGGTGGACCTGGTGATCCTCGACGTCATGATGCCCGAAATGGATGGAATCAAAGTCACCGCGGAGCTCAAGCGCCTTCTGCCGTCGCTGCCGATTATCCTCGTGACCGCCAAGGACGATCTCGCAACCCGTGCCGCAGCTATGGCGCTCGGCGTCAGCGAATTCGTCACCAAGCCGATCTACAATCGAGACTTGCTGCAGCGCGTCCAGGTCCAGATCTCTATCCGCCAGTGGGAGATGGAAATGGAGCGAACTGTGGCGAGCGTCACCCGGCTCGCGCAGGCGGAACCTGGAAAAATCGAAGTTAAAGCCTAGCCGGTTCAAACTGGCGCGGCTTTTGCTCGGTTTCCTACCAAATAATACGCTCGGGTGCCTATGGCTGTCTTACAAGAACTGTCGCAGAGCCTTTTGAATTTGAATTCCGGCCATTCCCTGCCGGTGCTGCTCCAGCGGATGCTCGCGCAGAAAAGCCGGGAGCTGCAGGCGCTGGTCGAAATTAATCGAAGCATGGCCGGCTCGCTCGACCTGGAAGCTCTTCTCGCGCTTATTGCAACCGAAACAAGGCGCCTGTTGGAGTTTGACGGCGTCGCCATCCGCCTCATCGAGGGTGGTACGCTGATAAAAGCGGCCCAGGCAGGAAGCGGAGATCTGGCGCCGCCGAGTGTGGCGCTCGATGGGGACGAAAGCCTCGGCGTAACAGTCGTCAAGGAAAACCTCGCGCTCGCGATCAATAACGTCGCGCACGAGGCGACCTTGGCAGCCGGCTATCTCGCGCTCTTGAGCGAGCAGGGCTGCCAGTCCGTGCTGGGAGTTCCATTGCGCGCCGGCGACCGGGTCATCGGCGCCGTCGTCGGCATAGCGAAAAGCCAGCGCGAGTTTCAACCGGACGAAATCAGCTTGATGACGGCTCTCGCGGATCAAGCGGTTATCGCGTTTCAGAATTGCACGGCCGCGAAGGAGTCCCGCGCCAAAGCTGACGAGCTCAGAAGAACGAGTCAGGAGTTCGAAGAGGCGCGGCGCGCCAAGGCTAAGTTCATCTCGACGGTCTCGCACGAATTGCGCACGCCTCTGCAGGTGATCATCGGCTACGCCGATTTGCTCAAGGACGGCGTCGTCGGAAGATCGAAGCAAGAGTCGGGGCACGTTCTCAAAACCATCGCGCAGAACGCCGAAATGCTCGATCGTCTGATCGGCAACGTCCTGGCGTTGACCAAAGCCGAAATCAAGGAGACCGCCCTGGACAACTCTCTGGCCTCGATCGAGGCGGTCATCGAACAGGTCCGGCGCTATGCCGAGCGGCTGCGCCCGAACGAGAGCATCGAGTTTTGCTGGAAAATAGAAAAGGGTCTTCCTCCGATCGATACCGACCTCGCCAAGCTCTACGAGATTCTGCAAAACCTCGTCGCCAACGCCTGCAAGTTCACCGTGGAAGGCAAAATCGAGGTCCGGGTAGCCAATCTCCGGAGCAGAAACCGCTTCGAATTTTCCGTCGCCGACACCGGATGCGGCATCGGCAAAAACGATCGAGAAAAAATCTTCGACGAGTTTTACCAGGCGAAGCAGGCGAAATCCGACCGCACCGGGATCGGTCTCGGGCTGAGCGTCGTGAAAAAGTATCTTTCGCTGATGCAGGGCGAGATCGCGGTCGAGAGCCGGCTGGGAAAGGGAGCGACTTTCACCTTCACCCTGCCTTACTCGATTTCGTAAACTGCGAAATTTCGGCGGGCCGCGCGGCTGGTTTCAATCGTTGCCCCAGTCGCGGTCGATCTTACTTCGCGTGGTCGTTGCCACGGGCGCCAGCCGATCATATAGATCGAGCGCGGCGACCGCGTCATACGTGCTGCGGCGCCGAGGAGCAATCGGGTCCCGCGCGACCACAACGGAAGAGTCGAGTTCCGGAGTCGCGTTGGTTAAGCCGACAGTTCGTACGGCGGCGGGACCGCTCTCGCCCCTCAACAGGCGGTAGGTCAGTTTCTCCGCGTCGGCGGAAATCGATTTGGCAACCGAGCCCAGCACTGGGAAATTCGCGAGAGAGCTGCGCGCAACCGACGCCTGGGTTTCCGCCGGTTTGGAGTTGCCGAACACCGCGGCATAAATGCGTTCGCCCAGGTCCTTGCCGGTGAATGCGCCGAAGACCGCGTTGGCAACCGAAGATACCATGCCGGCAATCCCGCCGACTCGGCCGTAGATGGCACCGCCAACGATGCGCGCCACTCCGCCGATGCCTTCACCGGTGAAAGCTCGATAGAGCGTCGAAATGATCGGTAGATGCTGCAACGGATTGATCATGTCCCACAGATCTTTGAGGCTGAAACTGTCGCCGCTCCACCACTTGATCGGCTCTTTGGTCTGGGCCGGCGGATTTACTTTTTCCGCGGGGGCGATTTCACCTTCCTCCGCCAACTCGGTAACGGAAGGGACGGGCCGGGCCGCGCTTGGGGGCACAGGCGGCAACACCTGTTTCACCACCGGCATGCTGACGCCGGGACATATGCCGATATTCATCATGGGTGTCTAAGATCGAAAGCAGTTCTCGTGCCACGCGACATACGTGGAGAAATTCGAAATGTGTCGAATGACAGACGCAAAATCGCGGTCAAACGCGGCAACTTCTGCCGACCCGGGCAAAAAGTGCCGCTCCAACAGAGCGCACATGGGTGCCTCTACAATTCAGCCACCGTTAAAGAACTTGTAACTTTCATGGCTTTTACTATCGGCCGGCGTCTTGCAACGTTTCGCGCTGTCGACGCCTCTAATACATAGGCGCAAAGGAGAGCGTCGCGAAGCGATTGGGTGGAAAGGGGTAGCCGTGAAGCACTATCACTACCAAAATAGAATCGACACGACTCTCGGTGATCTCATCGAAGCCGTCAGCGAGGTCGTCTTCGAATATTGCAAGAATAATCAGGAAGCCTATACGGTGACGAGTTTGGTTTTGGCCGAAATCCTCAGGAGTCGGATTACAGGCAAAAAGTGGACCGCATTGTCGCATTAGTCCAATAGTCCATTGTCCACTGCTCCTTTGCCCTAAATTGTTTTGCTCCGGCAAAAATTTGGTGGGCCCACCTGGACTCGAACCAGGGACCTACCGGTTATGAGCCGGTGGCTCTAACCAACTGAGCTATGGGCCCGCGAGGAATAATTATGAATGTTGAATTATGAATTTTGAATTGAAGAAACGGGAAGGTCAACTCTCCATGAAGCTTTTGAGCCGCTTGCTGCGGCTGGGGTGCCTCAGCTTGCGCAGCGCCTTGGCCTCGATCTGGCGGATGCGCTCGCGCGTGACGGTGAACTTCTGCCCGACTTCTTCGAGCGTGTGGTCCGATTTCTCGCCGATGCCGAACCTCATGCGCAGCACCTGCTCTTCGCGCGGCGTGAGCGTGGCGAGCACCTTGCGCGTCTGCTCTTGCAGATTGATGTTCACCACCGCGTCAGACGGCGTCATGATGCGCTTGTCCTCGATGAAGTCTCCTAAGTGGCTGTCTTCCTCTTCGCCGACCGGCGTCTCGAGCGAGATCGGCTCCTTGGCGATCTTCAAGACTTTCCGCACCTTGTCCAACGGAATTTCCATCTTCGAGGCGATCTCTTCCGGCGTCGGCTCGCGGCCGATCTCCTGCACCAGATAGCGCGACGTGCGGATCAGCTTGTTGATCGTCTCGATCATGTGGACCGGAATACGAATCGTGCGCGCCTGATCGGCGATCGCGCGCGTGATCGCCTGGCGTATCCACCAGGTCGCATAGGTGGAGAATTTGTAGCCGCGCTGATACTCGAATTTGTCCACCGCCTTCATCAGGCCGATGTTGCCTTCTTGGATCAGATCGAGGAATTGGAGCCCGCGGTTGGTGTATTTTTTCGCGATGCTGACCACGAGACGCAGATTGGCCTCGATCAACTCTTTCTTCGCGATATTCGCCCGCGTCTCGCCGTCGACGATCGAGCGCACGCGCCGGCGAATCTCATCGGCCGGCATTTCCAGCTCCTTTTCAACCTTGCGCACCTCGCGGCGGGAGCTGCGAATCGCTTCGACCATGTTCTGAATCGCCTCGTGGCCCATGCGGAGCGCGCCGATCGCTTTCTGCCACGCCTTTTTGCGACCGTTGCTGGGAACGATCTCGAGAATCTGCTTCGTCGCTTTTCCGGTCTTGCGCTCGAACTCCAAGATCCTGCGGTCCATGGCGCGGACCTGGCTCATCGCTTGCTTCAGCCCCTCGACAATCGCTTCCGTCTGCCGCCGATTCAATTGCAGCGCCTGCAGCGCGGCAAAAATCTTTTCTCGTTGTTTGGCCAGCGCCTCGTCCAAAACCCTGCGCTTGCGCGCGGAAACGCGCTTGGCGGAAAGCTGCTTCTCGATTTTTTCCTTCTCGCGCGACAAGCGCCGCAGCTTGCCGATCTGGTCGAGCAACCGCTTCTCGTGCACCTCTTCGTCTTCCAGATAATCCAGGTCCTCCTCGCCTTCCTCCTTGATGATCTCGCGCACCCGGATTTCGTGTTCGGCGAGCTGCAAGCCCAGCTCGAGAACGTAGCGCAGGGCCAGGGGGCTCGAGAGAACCTCCCCGATGACCTGCTTCTCTCCTTCTTCGATCTTCTTGGCGATCTCGACCTCGCCCTCGCGGCTCAGCAGCGAAACCGTTCCCATCTCCCGGAGATACATCCGGACCGGGTCGCCGGTCTTGCCGGCGATATCGCCATCGACCTCGGATTCGATTTCCTTCTCCTCTTCCTCCTCCTCCGCCAGCTCCTCCGCCTGGCCCGCAAGGCTCACTCTCTGGTTCGAATCGATGACCTCGATGTCCATCTCTCCGAACAGAGACATGACATCATCGATCTGATCCGGCGACACTACGTCGGCCGGGAGCATGTCGTTCACCTCGTCGTAGGTGAGATAGCCCTTCTCCTTGCCGAGATCGATGAGCTTCTTGACCTCCTTGATCTCCTTTTTCTGGGCGACCGGATCGGAGACGGAGGTTTCCTTTTCGTGCTTCGCCGGCTCTCGGGTCTGGGCACGTGCTACGGGCGCGTTAGCTGGCGCTCTTTTCGGACGACCTCTTGCCATTCGATCATCCTTTCTTTTTTGGTCTTCTCGTCGTTCTTCTCTTCGGCGATGCGAATCGCGCGTCTGAGATCTCGTTCCAAAGCTTTCAGGTGCCGCCGGTGCAGGTGCGCGATGCAATCTTCCAGCATCTTGCCGGCCTCATCCTCCACGATCGTCTCTCCTTCGAGAATCAAGCCGGCAATCTGAGATGCCCGTTCGGGAGAAAATCTCTGGGCCAGGCTCGCGCCGTCCACGCGGCTCCACGTCCGCCACTGGGAGAGGATCTCCTGAAGAAACTCGTTCCACGGCGGGCTCACCAGCCGCTCCAACTCCGTTTCCAGCTCCACGCGCGGCACCATCGACGAAGGGAAACGGAGCATGAGCCCGATCAGCGACCGTTCCGCCACGTCGTGGTTGGATGGAGTCGCCACAGGCGGCCGGGGCGCGGCCGGCCCGCGCGCCTCGCCGGCGGCGCGCAACTCCTTGCGCAGCAGATCCTCACGAACACCGAGATCGATGACCCGTCTGGCGAGCAGATCGGCCTCCAACGGATTCCGCACTTTCTTCAGAACTCGAGCGATTTCCTGGGCAATCTGGCTCTTCCCTTCCATACGTGGCCCGTAGCGTTGTTCTAACCAGGTAAAATAGTAATCTGCAAGAGGGATGGCCTGAGCGATAATCTTCTCCAGCGCATCTTTACCTTTGGCGCGGACAAATGTGTCCGGGTCTTCTCCCTCGGGCAAGAAAGCGCCGCGTCCCAGCAAGCCGCCTTCGACGAAAATCTCAAAGCTCCGGTGCGCCGCTTTCTTCCCGGCCTCGTCGCCGTCGAACAGCGCGATGATGTTTTTCGTGTAGCGCCCCAAGACGCGCACGTGATCCGGGGTCAGCGCGGTTCCGAGCGTCGCCACGACGTCGGCGATGCCGAATTGCGCCAGCGCGACCACGTCCAGATAACCCTCGACGACCAACACGCGATCCTTCTCGCGGATCGCTTCTTTGGACTGAAACAAGCCATACACGGTGGCGCTTTTATGAAACAAAGGGGTCTCGGCCGAGTTGAGATACTTGGGCATTTCCGGTCCCATGACCCGGCCGCCGAAGCCCACGAACTTTCCGGCCGCATTGGCAATCGGAAACATGAGCCGGCCGAAAAATTTATCGCCGTAACGGTCGGGCCCGCGCTCGCCGACGAGACCGAGGCGCACCGCGTCTTTGAGCGAAAGCCCCTCCTTTTTTAAGAAGCCGGCCAGTCCCGGACCCGCTTGGGGCGCGTAGCCGAGATAAAAGCGCCGCGCCGTTTGATCATCGACGCCGCGCGCCTTGAGATACTGAAGCGCGCGCTTGCCCTCGGCGCCGCCGAATAGGAGATCATGAAAATAGGCGGCCGCGCGCTCGTTCAGACGGTAGAGCGACTCTCTTTGCTCCGCGTCTCGCTTGGCCCCGGGCGCCTGGAACTGCTGCTCCACGGCGATCCCATAGCGCTTGCCGACGCGCTCCACCGCCTCGGGAAAGGTCAGATGGTCGTACTGCATGAGAAAGTGA
This sequence comes from Binatia bacterium, assembly GCA_036506735.1. Classification (GTDB taxonomy): domain Bacteria; phylum Desulfobacterota; class Binatia; order UBA9968; family UBA9968; genus JAJPJQ01. Next base: position 40,739 of record DASXRG010000170.1, read on the forward strand.
AAGACGCTGCCGCCCGCGCCGCACCCGAAGCAGTGAAAAATCCCTTTTTCTTCGTTGACCGTAAAGGAAGGAGTTTTTTCGGAATGAAACGGGCACAGTCCGAGATGATTGCGGCCGGCCTTTTTGAGCGTCAGATAATCCGAGATCACCTCGACGACCGAGGCGCGGTCGCGGATCTGGATGATTTTTTCTTCCGGGATCATGCGCTAGGGATGTTTCATGCCTGAGCGGTCGCCCGCTCGGGACTCGCTCGGCGCCAGCCATGCAGTCTTGCTCAATCCGACGAGACCCTGAGCCAACTGATTGAAAGCGGGCGCGAGATAGGAACGGCCCATGCTTTCCTTCGCTTTACGCGGAACGAACGGGGTGGAGACGAGAAAAAAAATCGCCAGGGCCATGAGCGCGGCGCCTTTGCCGAGCCCCACCGCAATTCCTCCGATCCGATTGATGCCTTGAAGGAAGAGGAACGAGGCGGAACGGTGGAGCACCCAACCGATAAGATTTAAGCTGAAATAGCAGAGAAAGAAAAGGGCAACGAAGGTAGCGGCCCGCAGTACGATGAAGGAGGATTTCCAGGTCTCGATCCAGAGAGTAGCGACCGATTCCTCGTAGCGCGCCGCGACGATGAATCCGACAAACAGCCCCAGCAGGGAGAAAGTCTCGCGGAACAGTCCTTTGAAGTAGCCTCTCAAGGCAAAGAGCGAGAGGAGCGCAAGCAGGATCAAATCGACGATATTCACCGGCGGGCTATTTCCAAAATGACGCCGATCACGCGGTCAATTGAACCGCCGCGCGTTACTTACCGCTCAGGATCTCTTTGGCCAAGTCGCTGACTCGCTTCCCGTCAGTCCGGCCGGTAACCTTGGGCATGACCTGCTTCATCACCCGCCCCAGATCCCGCATGCCCTTGGCGCCCACCTCTTCGATGGAACTTTGGATCGCGGCGCGGACTTCTTCCTCGCTGAGACCCTCGGGCAAGAAACGGCGCAGGACCGCGAGCTCCGCCTCCTCCTGCTCCCACAGATCGGTCCTTCCGCCTTTGCGAAAGTACTCGATCGATTCCTGTCTCTGTTTGCAAAGAGAGGCTACGGTCTTGAGAATTTCATCCGTGCTGAGTTCGCGGTGCTGTTTGATTTCTTCGTTGTGAAGAGCCGACAACAAAAGCCGCAAGGTGGAGAGGACGACCCGGTCGCCGCCCTTCATGGCCGCCTTCATCCCGTCTTGAATTTCGGCTTTGAGTCCCACTCTCGTGAACCGAGCGTCCCGGGCCGGAGCCTAAAAGTAGTGGCTCCGTGCCCGCCGCAAGGCGCGCTTCTTTGCCGCGATCGCTTTCTTTTTGCGCTTGACGCTGGGCTTCTCGTAGTGCTCGCGCTTACGCAGCTCAGCCAGGATGCCGGCCTTTTCGCACAGCTTCTTGAAGCGCCGAATGGCGCTTTCGATGGATTCGTTTTCTCTAACTCTGATTCCCGTCATATTGTAGGATCACCCCCCCGCTCCGCCATTACCACCTCCACATCCCCTAAAACGACAATTTTATCCGATTCGCGTTTCAAGTCAAGCAAAGTGTTGGTCGAATCGATCTTTTTCGCCATTTTTAATCGTGCCGGCAAATGAATTGAGCGGCAGCGGCGGCCCCGGCGAGAATTGCCGGACCTGCGAGCGAATTCACCGGCCCCGACGGCGGCAGTCAAAGCGCGCCGAAACCGGTCGGCGCGCTGCCAATCCTTCGCCGCGGCCGTCCCGGCTTTGCGTCTCATTTCCTCTTCTGCCTGATCTTCCAAAACTTCTCCGGAAAATCCGAAATGATCCCGTCCACGCCGAGCGCGAGAAATTTTTCCATCTCGCGGAGATCGTTGACGGTCCAGACGAGAGTCTTCAAGCCGAGCTGCGCGGCGCGCTCGAGCAAAGGAAGCGTCGCCAGTTCTTTTTGCACGTGAAGCGACTCGGCGCCGACTTCGCGCGCCAATTGAAACGGGTTTTCTTTGATCCCGGCGCCGTGCAGAATTGCGATGCGGGATTCGGGCGCGAGCTCGCGTATGCGCTGCAGCAAGCGGTAATCGAAGGACGAAAAAATGGAGCGCTCCAGATAATCGTAGTGGCTCAGGATGAACAAGAGCTTGAGCTCGATGCCGCCGAGTCCGGCCGATTTGACGTCGAGGTTGAGCGCGACCTTGCCGTCCAGAATCTCCAGCACTTCTTCGAGCGTGAGAATCCGCTCGCCTTTGAACGATTTTTTGAACCACGCGCCGATGTCGAGCCGGCGCAGCTCCTTGAGAGTTTTTCCCCGCACATAGCCCTTCGCGCCCGCGGTGCGCTGCAGCCGCTCGTCGTGAAAAACCACCACGTGACCGTCCTTGCAAAGCTGGCAGTCCACCTCGACCATGTCCACGCCGGTCTCGATCGCCTTTTCAATGGCAACGCGGCTGTTTTCCGGGTACGAGCCCGAACTGCCGCGGTGGGCGACTTTGATAAAATTAGCCAATTCCCGCCCGCCTCTCTGGAAGGACGTCGAGGTACTTCAAACCCGCCGCCGTATTGAAGATCAGCACGCTGTCAGACGGCTTGATCCAGCCCCGAGCGGCGAGCCGGCGCAATGCGGCCATGCCGGCGCCGCCCTCGGGACAGAAGAAAATTCCCTCCAGCCGGCCCACGCGTTGGATCTCCGCAATCATCTCTTGATCGCTCACGGCGAGCGCCGTTCCTCCGCTCTCGCGGATGACTCTCAGCATGAGAAAGTCCGCCGCGGCCTGCGGCACGCGCAGTCCCGACGCAATGGTTTGCGCGTTCGCCCACGGCTCGGCTTTTTCTTTACCTTCGATAAACGCGCGCACGATCGGCGCGCACCGTTCCGCCTGCACGGAGACCATGCGTGGCCGCTCAGCGCCGATCCAGCCGATCTCTTCCAGCTCGGCGAAACCCTTCCACATGCCAAGCAGCCCGGTGCCTCCACCCGTAGGGTAGACGACGACGTCGGGAAGCTTCCAGTCGAGCTGCTCGGCGATCTCGAGCCCCAGGGTCTTCTTGCCTTCGAGACGGTAGGGCTCCTTCAAGGTCGAGACGTCGAACCAGCCTTCGGCGTCTTTCCGCTCCGCGATGATTCTGCCGCAGTCGTCGATCAGCCCGTCGACCAAGGTGAGCCGGGCGCCGTATTTCTCGACTTCGGAAATATTGGCGCGCGGCGCGTCCTTGGGCACGAACACATGGGCTTCGATGCCGGCGCGGGCCGCGTAAGCGGCCAACGAGGCGCCGGCGTTGCCAGCGGACGGAATCGCGACCTTTTTGATTCCCAGCTCTTTGGCGCGCGAGATCGCCACAGAGAGCCCTCGATCTTTGAACGAGCCGGTCGGATTTTGCGCCTCGTCTTTGAGCCAAATTCGCCTCACATTCAGCTCGGCAGCCAGGCGCGGCGTGTTTAACAACGGCGTGAACCCTTCGCCAAGCGTCACGCGATTCTTTTCGGCGCTGAGCGGCAGAAACTCACGGTAGCGCCATAAAGTGGACGGCCGCTCTTTGAGAAACGGCTTTTTTAACGCTCGCCTTAGCTTTTTTAGATCATACTCGACGAACAAAGGCGAGCCGCACGGGCAGAGATTGACGGGTTTTCCGAGGGAGAAGTTTTTCGCGCAGCGCGGGCAGACGATTTTTCTTGCGAACGTCATTCGATCTTGGATTTTGGATTAATCGGGCAAAGATCTTCGATCTAAAACCAAAAAATCGGCTCAGCCCCAGCCAAAAAGAAAGGCTGATGAGCCTCAGGCTCAAAAAAGAGGGGCTGATCAGCCTTGGGGCTGAAATCTACAATCGTCAGGCCGCCTTCCGCAAATAGATGAAGAACTCTCTATTTCCTTTCGGCCCCAGAAGCTGCGACTCGGTCACGCCGGCGATTTCGAGCTCCAGAGAGAGCGCGGATTCTTTGATCTCTTCGATCACCCGCTCGTGTTCTTCGCTCCGGCGCACGATGCCGCCTTTGCCGACTTTACCCTTGCCGACCTCGAACTGCGGCTTGATCAGGGCCAGGATTTCACCCTTGGGAGTGAGCAGATTCTGAACCGGGGGCAAAACTAAACGAAGCGAGATGAAAGAGGCATCGATAGTGGCGAATTGCGGCGGCTCGGGTAACTTGCCGGCTTCGAGATGGCGAATGTTGGTCTTTTCCAGGACGACGACGCGCGGATCGTTCCTCAATTTCCAGTCGAGCTGCCCGTAGCCCACGTCCGCCGCGTAGACGCGCCGCGCGCCGAAAGCAAGCAGGCAGTCGGTAAAACCGCCGGTCGAAGCGCCGACGTCGAGAACGACTTTGTCTTTGACGTCGATGTGAAAATGGTTGAGCGCGCCTTCCAGCTTGACGCCGCCGCGGCTCACATAGGGAAGGGCCCTGCCCTTCAGGCGGATCGGCGCATCGGCGTCGATAAAGCTGCCGGCCTTGGCGAACGGCCGATCGTCGACGAGCACCTCGCCGGCGAGAATTCGCCGCCGGCCTTCTTCCCGGCTCGCGACCAGCCCGCGCTCGACCAGCAACTTATCTAAGCGCTCCCTCTTTCCCATCCTCCTTTTTTCTTTTCTTCTCGCCCCGCACCAGGCGGAGCGCCGCGCGCACGGTGGCGTCCTTGTCGATGCCGCAGATCTTTCTCAGCTCGTCCTGGGTTCCGTGGGGAATGAACCGGTCCGGGACGCCCAGCCGCCGTACGTTGACTCCCGCGATTCCTTCGTCGGCTAAAAGCTCCAATACGGCGCTGCCAAAGCCGCCCTGGATCACGTTGTCTTCCACGACGATGGCGCGCGGAATCCGCGCGAGGAGATCCGCCAGCAGGTCGCGATCGAGCGGTTTTACGAAGCGCGCGTTGACCACCGCCGCGTCGATGCCCAAGGGCGCAAGATCCTGCGCGGCCTTGAGCGCCGGCATGACGGTGTTGCCGACGGCGATGAGAGCGATGTCCTTCCCCTGGCGCAACAATTCCCCCTTGCCGATCTCCAACGGGCGAATCTCTTTTTCCAACTCGACTCCCCAACCCTCGCCGCGCGGATAGCGCAACGCGATCGGACCGTTGTGCTCGATGGCCGTCTTGAGCATGCGCCTGAGCTCGTTTTCATCCTTCGGCGCCATGACGACCATGTTGGGAATCGATCGGAGGTAGGCGAAGTCGAAGACCCCGTGATGGGTCGGACCATCGGCGCCGACTAGGCCGCCGCGATCGAGCGCGAAGACGACGTGCAGATTCTGGAGGCAAACGTCGTGAAGGATCTCGTCGTACCCCCGCTGGAGAAAGGTCGAATAAATCGCCACGACCGGAATCCAGCCCTCGGTCGCCATGCCCGCCGCGAAGGTCACCGCGTGCTGCTCCGCGATGCCGACGTCGTACGAGCGGTCGGGAATCTCGCGGGAAAATTTATCGATGCCCGTGCCGCTGCCCATGGCGGCCGTGATGCCCACGACCTTGCGGTTTTCCTTGGCGAGCCGGATCAAAGCCTCGGCGAAAACGTCGGTGTAACTCGGGACCGGTCCCTTCTCTTTTTTCGCCTTGCCGGTAAGGACGTGAAACGGCGTCACGCTGTGATACTTGATCGGGTCCCGCTCCGCCGGCGCATATCCCTTTCCTTTCATCGTGATCACGTGGACCAGGGTCGGATGATTTATTTTTTTTACGTTGTGAAAAGTCTGGATCATCTCGGCCATATTGTAGCCGTCGATCGGACCGACGTATTGGAAGCCCAACGCCTCGAAGAGAAAACCCGGCGTCACCAGGCCGAGAAAAGATTCCTTTAGCTTGCGCGCGACGTGATAGAGATTTTCTCCGACCTTGGGCAGAGTGCGCATGAGGCTCACAAGGTTGTGTTGCAATCGAAGCGCGAGATCGGTGGTCAACTGCTTGCTGAGGAAGGAAGAGAACGCGCCGACGCGCGGATCGATGAAGATCTCGTTGTCGTTCAGCACCACGATCAGGTCTTTGCCGAGATGGCCCGCCTGGTTGAGTCCTTCGAAGGTCAGGCCGGCGCTGAGGCCGCCGTCGCTGATGACCGACACGACTTTGTGACTCGCGCCCGAGAGCGATTTCGCCGCCACCATTCCAAGCGCCGCCGACACCGAGGTGCCCGCGTGGCCGGCGCCGAACACGTCGTACTCGCTCTCATCGCGGCTTAAAAATCCACTGAGGCCGCCGAGCTGGCGAATCGTCGCGAGCTTCTCGCGCCGGCCGCAAATCAATTTATGGGCGTAGCCCTGGTGACCGGTATCCCAGACAATACGGTCGCGCGGAGTCTCGAAGGCGTAGTGCAGCGCGAGGGTCAGCTCCACGGCGCCGAGCGTGGACGCCAAATGGCCGCCGACCTCGGAGACGACCGAGAGAATCTCCTCGCGCACCTCTTGCGCCAGGGCGGGCAGCTCGTCGAGCGTGAGCTTGCGCAGGTCCTCGGGGGTGTGAATCGCGTCGAGCAGCTTGGACATCTTAAGAACAGTGTTGAGTGCCGAGGACTGAGGACTGAGTTATTTTCGTGGTCTGCTCGCGCTCAGTCCTCATAGCTCAGTCCTCAGTCCTGGTACCATCACACGGCTCGTTCGACGATGGTGCGCGCGATGCCTCTGAGCGGTTCTGCATTTTTACCAAGAACATCGATCTCCTTCAAGGACTGGTTCAGCAGCTCCCGCACGCGCGTCTTCGCCGCCGCGATGCCGACGACCGCGGGATACGTGGCCTTTTTCTTCCCCTTGCCGTCGCGTCCGGAATGATCCGCCACGTCCATGATGTCATCCGCGATCTGAAATGCCAAGCCCAAGAACCTGGCGTAGCGGCTCACCCGGCGCAACTCTTTCGGCGCCGCGCCGCCGGCGATTGCGCCGATCCGCGCCGACGCGAGGATCAACGCACCGGTCTTGCGCACGTGAATGTACTCGACGGTCGCGACGTCGACCTCGCGTCCTTCCGCTTCGAGATCGACGGCCTGGCCCCCAACCATACCGCCGACGCCGGCGGCGTGGGCAATCTCGTGAATCAGCTCGAGAATCAGGCTGGGCTTGAGCGAGCGCGCGAGCTGCGGTTTGGTCATCAGGTGAAACGCTTCGGTGAGCAGCGCGTCGCCGGCCAACAGCGCGATCCCTTCACCGAACATTTTGTGGTTCGCCGGCTCGCCCCTTCTGAAATCGTCGTCGTCCAGCGCCGGCAGATCGTCGTGAATAATCGAATACGTATGGATCATCTCCATCGCGCAGGCGAACGGCAACAGCAGTTTGTGCGGCGCGCCGAACAGCTCGCCGGCGGCGAGGGTCAAGATCGGGCGCAGCCTTTTCCCTCCCGAGAAGAGCCCGTAATGCATCGCCCGGGCGATGGTCTGGGGACGTTGTTTGGATTCTTTGAGATAGCGATCGAGGCTGCGGTCGATCAGGGCTTTGCGGTCTTTCAAGTATTCCCGGACGTCGAATTCGGACACGCTCTACGGCTCCTCTTCCTCCGGCTCTTCGTCCGCCGCGCGCTGCATGGCTCTTAGCTGGAGCTTGCCGTCTTTGTCTTTCACCAGCAGCTCGATTTTCTTCTCGACCTCGTTGAGCTTCTGATTGCAAAATTTCACCAGGCGGACGCCTTCCTCGAACGCCGCCAGGGATTCTTCCAGCGAAAGCTCGCCCGATTCCAGGCGCTCGACCAGCTTCTCCAACTCGTCCAGGCACGCTTCGAATTTTTTTTCCAGCTCTTTCTGCGCCATAGTCGTTTTCAGTTCTTTCGCTCGCTCACGCCTGTGGCCTCGCGCCGCGCGCCTTCTTCGATCGTCAACAGCTCCAGCGCATCGACCCGTGCGCCGTTAAGACGCGCGGCCCAATGGAGGTGCGGGCCGGTCACCCGGCCGGTCATTCCCGCCAGGCCGATCACGTCGCCTTTGCGCACCAGAGAATTCTTCTCGGCCCGGAATTCGGAGAGATGAAAGTACATCGTGTAGAGCCCGCCGCCGTGATCGAGAACCAAGCTGTTGCCGCTGAAAAAGAAATTATCCCGGAGCACCACGCGGCCGGTGTTGGCCGCGACGACCTCCGTGCCCAACGCCGCCTTCATGTCGACGCCGTCGTGCGGCGCGCGCGCCAGGCCGTTGACTATCCGGCGGACGCCGAAGCTCGCGCTGCTGGCTCCCGGAACCGGCGCCACGAATCGCCCTTCCCATAAGCGGCCCGGCGTTTGAATTTTCCACAGCCGGGTGAACTCCGCCTTTTCTTTCTCGATACGCTTGAGCGCCGCGCGGTCGGGCTCGAAAGTCGTCGAAACGGAAAAGGTTTCGGTGGGAAACTCCTTGGCTTGCACGTAAACCGTCGCCGGCCGCTTCCAGCTCGCGCCGCGGACGCTCTTGCCCTCGAGGCGAACCTCCAGCGGCCCGGGCCGTTGCTCCAGATCCAAGCCGACGAGCGCCAAATAGCCGCCGTCCGCGACGGGAAAAAACATAATTTCCGTCTTGCCGTAGGTTCCTTTCACGGCCGCGATATCGTTGCCGGAGACCCGGAGCTGCGCAATTCCGCCTGGAGAAGCCTCCGAAGGCACGACCATGATCATCCAGTCCGGCTCCGCGGCGAAAGACGACGAAACCGGGAGTATCAGCAGGAGCGCCACGCTCCACGCCGCTTTTATTCTTTCTCTTCGATTTTGCACAGCGCTTTCCCGCGCGCGAACCTGACTTGAAGCCGATCGCCGATCGCCACCTTGGAGCTGTCTTTTACGATCAGCCCCTCGGGCATTTTGTGCGCGATGCTGTAGCCGCGCTCGAGCACCGCCAGCGGGCTCAAGCCGCCGAGCCGTTCCGACCCGTGCGCCAGCCGCTGCCGGCAGCGCGCCACGGTATCCTGAAAGCGGCGCCACAAGCTGAGCGACAATTCATCCAGGAGCATCTGATTTTCCCTGAGCCGCCGGCGCGGATCGCTCAACCTGCGGGCCAGGCTCCTCAAGGCGTCGCGCTCGGATTCGATCCTGTTTTGAATGCAACGAAGAAATCGCGCTCCCACTTCGCGCAGTTGCTCCGCCAAATCTTCGCGCCGCGCCACGACCATTTCCGCCGCCGCGGTGGGAGTCGGCGCGCGGTGATCGGCGACGAAATCGGCGATGGTAAAATCCACCTCGTGGCCGACCGCCGAGATGACCGGCACCGGCGCCGCGTAAATCGCGCGCGCGACGACTTCCTCGTTAAACGCCCAGAGATCTTCCAGCGATCCGCCGCCGCGGCCGACGATCATGACTTCCACGAGTCCGGATTGGCCCAGCTCGGCGATTCCTTGCGCGATTTCCGCGGCGGCGCCGTCGCCCTGAACCTTGACCGGCCGGACGACCACGCGGCGCTCGGCAAAACGGTCGTCGAGAATGCGCAGCATGTCGCGCAGCGCCGCGCCGTGGAGCGACGTGACGATGCCGATCGAGCCGGGCAAGAACGGCAGCGGCCTTTTTCTCTCGGCGGCGAACAGCCCTTCGTCGCCGAGGCGTTTTTTCAACTGCTCGAACGCGAGATACAGCGCGCCCTTGCCGCGCGGCTCCATGATTTCGAGATAGAGCTGTAAGTCGCCGCGGGCGGCATAAAGGCTCACCCGACCGAAACAGAGCACTTCCATCCCGTCCTCGGGCTGAAACGCGAGGCTCATCCCCTGGCGGCGGAACATGACCACGCTGATCTGGCTCTTGTCGTCTTTGAGGGTAAAATAAAGATGGCCGGAAGGCGGGACGCGAAAGTTGGAGATCTCGCCCACCACCCACACTTCCTCCAGCTCTCGTTCGAGGGTGCCTTTGATCGCTTGACTCAGCTCGGTGACGGTCAGGTAGGGGCGCGGCGCGGCGGCGAACAGGGGCAGGTCGCTTTCCCTTTTGCCCATACAGACACTATAAAACAACTAGCCCTCCAAAAGGAGGGCTAGTTTGTTACCCATTGTTTGTGTAATGGCCTGCTGCGACTAACGCGCCGCCGCTTCACTGGGCTTTTGCAGCACTAACTGCTTGAAGACGTCCCAACCTTTCAACAGCTCGAGCGCGCGTCTCAACTGGACGTCGTTCTCCGCGTTCTCCGGCGGCGGCGGTTGGACGACTTTCTCGACCTCTTTTTCCTTCTCGCCGCTGTTCGATTGGTCTTTATCCTTCTTCTCTTTTTCTTTCTGATCCTGGAGGAGTTGTTGATTCTGCAGGTGACCCGGCAGATTTTCTTCTCTTAGACCCGGCCGGTTTTTCTCCTCGACTTTCGTTTCCGGCGGCGTCGTCGGATTTTCGATGATGATGTCCGGCGCGATGCCCGTGGCTTGAATCGAGCGGCCCTTGGGCGTGAAGTAGCGCGCCGTCGTCAAACGGAGCGCCGAGTTGTCGTCCAGCGGCAGAATCGTCTGGACCGATCCTTTGCCGAAGGTCTTGGTCCCCAGGATCACCGCCCGCTTGTGATCCTGGAGCGCGCCGGCGACGATCTCCGAGGCGCTGGCGCTGCCGCCGTTCACCAGGACCACGATCGGAAAATTGCTCCAGGTGCCTTCCGCGTGGGCGAAGTATTTTTGCTTTTGCGCTTCCAGCCGGCCTTCGGTGTACACGATCATGCCGGAATCGAGAAACATATCCGACACCCTGACCGCCTGGGTGAGAAGCCCGCCCGGATTGTTGCGCAGATCGAGCACGAGCCCTTTCAGGCCGCCTTTTTCCTGGCTCAGTTTTTCCAGCGCGCGCTGCAGGTCCCGGTCGGTGCGTTCTTGAAATTGCGCCAGCCGGATGTAGCCGTAACCGTCTTCGAGCGTGCGGCTGCGGACGCTTTGCACCCGTACGGTGTCGCGCACGAGATTGAAAGTCAGCAGGTCCGGCACGCCTTCGCGCTTGATCGAGATGGCGATTTTGGTTCCCTTGGCGCCGCGCATCTTCTTGACCGCTTCCACCAAGGTCATGTCTTTGGTGTATTCGTCCTCGATCTTGATGATCTGGTCGCCGGCCTTGACCCCGGCCTTGTACGCCGGCGTGTCTTCGATCGGAGACACCACGGTGAGAATACCATTGCGGATGGTGATTTCGATTCCCAGGCCGCCGAACCTGCCCTGCGTGTCCATCTGGAGCTCTTTGTAAAGGTCGGGCGTCAGGTAGGCGCTGTGCGGATCGAGCGAGCTCAACATGCCGTTGATCGCGCCGGCGACGAGGTCCTTGGCGTTGACGTCGTCGACGTAATTCTTTTTGACGATAGACAAGATGCTGGTGAAGGTTTCGAGGCTCTCGTAGTCCTCGCGCGGAATCGCGGAAACGCTGGTCACGACCTGCCCGCTCAGAACAAAAACCAAGCCGAGACAGAACAGGACGAGCAGCAACGAAGATCTGTGTTTCTTGAACGAAGTCATGGCACTCTCCTCAGAAAAGATCTAATAAGCGCTTACTCTATCTCAAACGAAAAAAAATATCCATAACTTTCCGGTCGTCCCGTCCGAAGCGCACCCGATGTAGTTGAGTTATGAAGTGACCGACCGAACCCGGTGCCTCGGGTTATTTGGCCCAAATTGTCATTTTTTGAACCACGGAGCCGGGTCTAAAGGCCGCCCGTCCTTGCGGATTTCGAAGTAAAGCCGCGCCCCTGCGAGCGAATCGCTATCGCCGACCACGGCTATGGGCTCCCCCCGGCGGACCGGGTCGCCGGCCTTCTTGAACAGTTCCGCCAGGTGGGCATAAATCGTGTAATAGCGCTGGCCGTGATCGACGATCATCATCTTGCCGTAGCCCGAAAAGCGGTCGGCAAAGACGACCTTGCCCGCCTCGACCGCCCGCACCTCTTCCCCCAGCGGCGCGTCGATGTCGATTCCCTTGCGAAACAGCTCGGCGGAAAACTCGGGGTGCTGGGTCTTCCCGAACCCGCCCATCACGGCGCCCCGAACCGGATATTCGAGCTTGCCCCGCATCGTTTCAAAGCCGGTGCCCGACGGCGCTTCCTTGGGCAGCGCGGCGGAGCGCCGGCTGATTTCGTCCATCATCTTTTGCAGCCTCTGCGCCGCCTGCTCGAGCTCCTTGAGGGCGCGCTGGCGCCCCTCTTTTTCCCGGCGCAGGCTGGCGAGCATCTCCTGCTTTTTTTGTTTGTCGACGTGGATCGATTCCTGGATGGCGGTCAGCGATTTTTTTTGTCGGTTGACCTCTTCCCGCTTCTGCTCCAGCTCTTTTTTGAGCGCTTGCTGGCGTTCGGACTGGTTGCTCAAATCGGCCACCAGCCCGCGGTCATAAGCCAGCGTGACTTCGAGATAGCGCCGGCGCTGGATGAGATCGGCCACCGAGTCCGCGCCGTTGAGCAAGACAAAGGGGCTGCCGGTCCGCTGCCATTTATAAAGCGCGCGCGCGCGCTGTCGCAGCAGCTCTCGCCTGACGCCGAGATTAGAGTTGAGCTTCTGAGTCTCGTCTTGCTTCTTTTTGATATCGGCTAAAATGGATTCCAGCGTCGAGTTGATTCGCTTGAGCTCTTTATTTTTCTTCTCCAACTGGCCGTCGATTTTAGCCAGGCTGTCGAGCACCGAGCCTTCCTTTTTTTTGACCGTGGTGATTCCCCGCCGCTCGCGCTCGATTTTTTTCTTGATTCCCTCCAGCTCCCGCTCGGTCTCGGCGCCGTGCGCGGCAGAGCCATCGACGAGAAATAGAAGCGCCGCGGCCTGTAGCACGACGAAAAAATTGCGCCTCCGGTTCATGGCGAAACCACCGTCTTAAATGCGGTCCGCGATCTTCCTCTTGCCTAACGCCTCGTGCCTATTGCCTTCCCGTTACCATCGTTGCAAAAAACGGCGCAGCGAAAGCAGGCTGCCGAGAGCTCCCATCGCCCAGCCGAGGACAAGCAGCAGGGTAAGGCTCTGCGGCTCGAGAAATCGAAACTGGGCCCGGTCGATGAAGACGCCGAGCGCATAAGCCGGTTGAGACCTCACGAGCAGAAAAAATAACCACAGAAACAGCACCGACAGCGCGGCGCCGAGAGTTCCCTGAATGACTCCCTCGATCACAAACGGCATCTTGATCAGCCCCGGCGGCGCGCCGACGAGCTGCATGATTTCGATCTCCTCGGTCCGCGCCAGGATCGCGAGCTTGACCGTATTGCCGACGATCAACAAGGTCGCCAGCAAGAGAAAACCGCCGACAATCCACTTGGCCCACTCGATTCCGACGACCAGCAGGGTGAATTTTTCCATCCACTCTTCCGGGTATTCGACCTCGCTGACGCCTTTTTCCGCGCGGATGCGCTCAGCCACGCCGGCGAGCGCGCCATGGTCGCGATAGCCCGCTTTGAGCGCGATCTCCAGCGAGGCCGGCAGAATGTCGGCCGACAATCCCTCGAGCACTCCGGATTGGGAACCGAGCGATTTCTTGAAATTCTCCCAAGCTTCGGACTGGGAAACGAAGCGGACGCTTTCGATCTCAGGATAAGCGCTGAGCCGGCTAACGAGCGGCTCGACTTCCGCGGCGGCGAGCCGGTTGTCCAGATAAGCGAAAATCTGCACCCGGCTGCCCCAACCCCTGAGCATGCCATGGAGATTTTCCTGCACCAGGAGAAAGCCGCCGAAGATAAACAAGGTCATCGCCATGGTGCCGGAGGTGAGGACGTGAGTCCAGAGCAATTCCCGAAGGCTCTTGAAGGCGCGGCGAAAAACGAACCCTATCCTCGACAATTTCATGGCACCGCTCCGGCGACGTATCTCGGGTCGCTCCGCAAGTGGCCGCGCTGGAGAAAAACCGTCCGATACGGGAAGCGCTTGGGCAATCCGGTGTCGTGGGTGGCGATCACGATCGTGGTGCCGCGCTCGTGGATCCGGGCGAAAAGCCGCATCGTCTCGTCCGCGACTTCGGCATCAAGATTTCCGGTGGGCTCGTCGGCCAGAACCAGGATCGGGTCGTTGACGAGCGCGCGCGCAATCGCGACGCGCTGTTGCTCGCCACCGGACAGCATCGGAGGCCTGGCGTCGTGCTTGTCCTTGAGGCCCAGCTCGCGCAGCAGGCTGAAAGCCTTCTTGCGGCTCTCGCGCGCCGGAGTCCCGACGACCTCGGCCGCGAGCGCGACGTTGTCCAGCACCGTCAGGGTGGAGAGAAGCTTGAATTCTTGAAAGACCAGGCCTATTTCCTGGCGCAGCGCGGCGATCCCGCGCGCATTCAAGCGGCCGACGTTGCGGCCGTTGACGACGATCTGCCCGTCGGTCGCCTCTTCGCCGCGGACCAGGAGCTTCAAAAGAGTCGTCTTGCCGGCGCCGCTCGGCCCGGTGATAAAGACAAACTCTCCCTTCTCAATATCGAGATGAATATCGGCCAGCGCGGAATGATTGGGCGGGTAGATCTTGGCGACGCGAAACAGGTGGATCATTCAAAAACGAGCCGTCAGCGGTCGGGCTACAGCCGCCAGCGGAGCACGGACAGCGATTGACATTTGTTGGGTGATGAATCGGCTTGACATGCCTCAGGGCCCTTGTTAGAGTTTCACAATCGACTTCCGATACCTCTGGCCATTCTAGGTTATGTCCCTACAACTTACAACTGTCCGTGAAGCCTTTCGGCCGGAAAACAAATCCGCCTTCAATAAATTCAGAATCGTCCTGATCAAACCCTCCAAGTACGACGACGACGGCTACGTCATTCGCTTTTGGAAGGGCGTGCTGCCGAGCAACACCTTGAACGTTCTCCATGGATTGACCGAGGACGTGAAAAAGCGCGCCGCGCTGGGCGACATCGAGCTCGAAGTCGTGACGTTCGACGAGACGGCGGAACGATTGCCGGTCCAAAAAATTATCCGCTGGAGCCGGCGCGCCGACACCAAACTGCTCGTCTGCCTCGTCGGCGTCCAGACGAATCAGTTTCCACGCGCGCTCGATCTGGCCAGGCAGTTCCGCGCGCACGGCATCGACGTCATGATCGGCGGCTTTCACACCAGCGGCACGATCTCGATGCTGGGCGAGCAGGAGCCCGACATCCAGGAGTTGTACCGGGAGGGCATCACGGCCGTCTCCGGCGAGGTCGAGGGCAAGTGGGAGGGAATTCTCTCCGATTGCCTCAACGGAACGCTCAAGCCGCTTTACCACTACGCTCAAGATCTGCAAAATTTAGTTGACATTGGCGACGCCCCGCTGCCGGTGACGAGCCCCAAGACCATGAAGCATTTCGCCAGCCCCACGTTCGGCACAGCGGACACTTCCAGGGGCTGCCCGTTTGCCTGCTCGTTCTGCACGATCATCAACGTGCAGGGGCGGAAGATGCGCGAGCGCAGCCCGGAGAGCATCGCGGCGCTGGCGCGGAAAAATTATCTCGAGCACGGCGTTTCATTTTATTTCTTCACCGACGACAACTTCGCGCGCAAGAAACTTTGGAAGGAGACCTTCCAGGAACTGATCAAGCTCCGGGAAGAGGGCATCAAGATCGCTTTCATGATGCAGGTCGATCTGGCCAAGAAGCCGAAGGATTTTGTCGCGCTGGCGGCCAAGGCCGGCTGCACGCAAGTTTTTATCGGCATGGAAAGCGTCAATCCGGAGAATCTCAAGGCGGAAGGCAAGGCGCAGAACAAAGTCGAAGAGTATCAGAGCATCATCCAGGAATGGCATGACGCGGGCATCGTGGTTCACACCGGTTACATCATCGGTCTCCCGTGGGACACCACCGAGGGCGTGAAGCGGGACGCCGACTATTTGATGGATGTGATCCAGCCGGACCAGGCTTCTTTCTTTATGCTGACGCCGCTTCCCGGTTCTCAGGATCACAAAGAGATGAAGCAGCGCGGCGAGTGGATGGACCCGGACTTCAACAAGCGCGATTCGTTTCACCCCACGATCCATCATCCCAACATGAGCGCCGAGGAATGGACTCGGGCCTACGAAAACGCCTGGAAGACGTTCTACAGCAAAGAGAACATGATTCGGATTCTCTCCCGTTGGAGTCACAAACCCAAAGTTTATTGGAATCTCATGTCGGTATTTTTCTGGTACAAGAACGCGGCGATCATCGAAAAGGAACACCCGATGATCGCGGGCTTTTTCCGCCTGAAGGACAGGACCGCGCGCCGTCCGGGTTTTGCCGTCGAGTCTCTGCCGGTCCATCTCTGGAAACGGACCGGCGAGGTGATCCGCCTGCTCATCTCCTGGGTCAAGTTCGTCAAAGAGATGGAAGAAGTGTGGCTCCAGACGCGCAAGAAGAGCGAGCGCGAAGAACGCTGGCTGCAAGAGATTCAAAGGATCCAGGGAGAGATCTGGCAGTCGTTGAAAATCGCCGAATGGCAAAAGACCTACAACAACGCCAAAGCGGCGCTTCCCGCGCGCGCCAAAGCCCTGCTCGATCCGTTTGAAGAATTATCCTCGAAGGTTCTCGTCAGCCGAAAGGACTTGAATTCTTTCTTAAGGAAGTGGGCGACCTTGCAGCGGAGACTCAACCGGTTGCGCCGCCACGTCGCGCACGAGAGCGAAGCCGCGCGACGCTGGCTCGACGAGATGGCGCAAGTTCAAAAGGGCAGCTGGTCGCGGAACAAGATTCAGGAATGGCAGGAATCTTACGCGCGCTTGCGCCACGTTTTGCCGCCGAAATTTCGCCTGCCGAACGTCAAGTTCGACGTCTTCAGCAACCGCGCCGTCTTCTCGCGCCAGGACCGCGAGCGTTTCTGGGCCAGCACGGTGGAGCGCATAAAGTATATGGACCTCTGGCACATCCGTCCCCTGAAGCTCGTCATCAATCTCGCCAAAGATTTCTATCTCACCACCTCGTTCGCCACGACCTTCAAGCACGCCAACCGGACGGAGTAGCAGCGCCCGGCCCGTCTTTTGCCGCCGCTCCACGTATCAAAATTGACCCACGACTCCAATTGAACGCCAAGATCCGGTGAATTCTATATCTCGGCCAGCAGTGTCTTAGGTGTAAAAACCTTCAGCTTGGGGGAAAATTTTAGGAAGTCTCGCGGATTTGTGGTAAGTAGTTGTCCTGCGTAGTAGGCTGCATTCGCCCCAATTAAAAAATCGGGAATTAGAATTTCTCGCCGCCCACCACGGCGCCGGTATTCTGCCAGAGCACGAGCAGCTTCCCTCGCAATAGCAACGTTATCCGATACAAGCATGATCGCGCTGCTTTGAATTATTTTTTGAAGCGCGTTAGATGTCCGTCTCTGTTCCTCCCGCTCTTTCAGTAGCTCTATGCCCACCCAAATTTCAGTATAACAAATTAACGGAAGGAAAAGCTCGGCTTCCAACAGCAATAACCGCTCCATGGCGGCAAGCACATCGTTTTCGTGAACATCGCCGGATAAGTGAGAAATGATGACGCTTGAATCCAAGCTCATCTTATACGTCACAGTCCGCGCCTCTGAGATATTCAATGACTTCCTTGGCTGTCATGTTCTGGAAGATGGGATGGTTGGTCCACAGGCCTTGACTCTTCTTCCATGCGGCTAAAGCTGGAGTGCCTCGTTTGCCTTTTTTGTTCGATCTAAAAATCACCTTGTCCTGATACCCTGCCTCGATATATCCACCGTTTGTTCTCTTTGCCGGTTTACTCATGGTAGCCACCTCTGTTTTTGAGAATATACCAGGGTCACCGCACCCTTACAAAGCAACGAAAGGCTCTTTGTAGAGACAAATCCTCAGAAAAGGAGAGATTCGTGAAGTACGACAGATTCGCAACCGCGCCGTTTTCTCGCACCAGGACCGCGAGCGTTTCTGGGCCAGCACGGTGGAGCGCATAAAGTATATGGAGCTCTGGCACATCCGCCCGGTGAAGCTCGTCATCAACCTAGTCAAAGATTTCTACCTCACCACCTCGTTCGCCACGACCTTCAAGCACGCCAACCGGACGGAGTAGACTGCTCGACGCGTTTCTAAGAGTCGTCTCTCACGGCGGCCACGATTATTTTAGTGGACCCGCGCCCCGCGCTTTTTGAGGTTGGCAAGCTGCTCTGAGATTTTCTCCGCATCCGCCGCGTCCGGGGCGAGTCTGAGATAGGTCTCCAGATCGTCCATCGCTTCGGGGAAGCGCTCGACTTCTAGATAGAGTAACCCGCGGTCGCGGATTTCCGGCGCGGACGTGGGATCCAAGATCACCAGCCGCTCCGCCACTGAAAGCGCCTTGCGATAATTTGCCTGCCGCGCGTAGATGGCTTTTAGGTTGTAGAGCATTCGCTGAATGATCTGCTTGTGGGTAACGGGAGCGAGAAGCTCGGGCTGATAAACAACTTTGCCGATGTAGAGACTATCGAGCATTTGTTGCAGCTCGTCGCCGGTGCGCACCTCGCCTTCGTCGAAAGGATCGACGACGATCTCTTCGTCGTTCCCGGAATATTTCACCAGAAAATGGCCCGGGAAGCCGACGCCGTAGAGCCTTAAACCGATCCGCCGCGCGACCTCCATATAGAGAACCGAGAGCGTGATCGGAATTCCGGTCCGGCGCTCGATGACGTCGCTCAAAAAACTATTCCTGGGATCGTAATAATCGTCGCGGTTGCCGCGATAGCCTTCCTGGGTGAAAAGGACGTAGTTGATGGCTGCCAGGAGACGATAGGGGCTGTTCTCGTCGCCGGCCCGGTCGCGCGCCGTCGCCGCAAGCCGGTCCAAGCGGTCGAGATAAGTGTCGATCTGTAGCGTCGGATACTCTTCCCGACCGATGATCAAAGCAACTCGGCCGAGATCGATGTGATCGTCCGGGCGCTCGACGGCTTGGCGAAAAATGCTGTGGCCGTCATCCGCCATGGGAATCTTTTTTAACGCGGCTCCGAAATCACGTCCACCAGCGCCGGAAGTTTTTTCTCCTTGACGAACTTGAGCGCGCGCTCGATCGCCGGGCGGACCTCCGCCGGGTTTGCAATCGGCCCTTCGGCGTGGACGCCGAAACCCTCGGCCACTTTGGCAAAATCGACGGCGGGATCGTCGACGTGCGTGCCGATGCCGGCGTTCTCGACCGGCCGCTTGCGGAACTTGGCGACCTCGATGCCATGCTCCTCGGAGTTGTAGAAAGACTGGTTGTTGTGCATGACGATGAGCAGCGGAATCTTGTGCTTTGCCGCGGTCCAGAGCGAGCTCGAAGTCATCAGGAGGTCGCCGTCCGATTGGATGTCAATCGATAATTTGCCGCTGTCTTTCAGTGCCAGAGCGGCGCCGATCGCCGCCCCCGAGCCATAGCCCACGCCGGCGCCGCCGCTCGCGCCGAGATATTGATTGGGCTTGGTAAAATCCCACAGGCGCCGCGCCCAGCCGTTGGACGTGCCGTTGACCAACACCCAGTCTTCTTTTTTGATCGCCTCGCCGAGCTCGAGCGCCAGCCACGCGGTCGATACTACTTTTTGAGAGCTTTTGGCTTCAGCATCGGCGCGCCATTTGGCGCGGCGCGCCTTGTGCTTTTCGGCGAGCTCTTTCTGCCTGGCTTCGATGCTCGCCTTATTCTTGCCGTTGCTCCCTAGCAGTTCGCGGCACAACCGGGTCAATTCGGGCACGGCGACCGCGGTGTCGGCGGACATCGGCAGATCCAGCGCCTGTAGGGCGTGATAATCGCCGGCCCAGGAGTGCACCAGCATGTCGTGCAGCGAGATGCTGATGAGCTTGACGCCGGGCGAGGTAATGTATTCGCACGCGCGCGTCTGCTTGCTCACGGTCGTCAGCGAGCCGTAAAGATCCGGCACGTCGAGCGCGAGAATCACGTCGGCTTTTTTCAACAACTCGCGTGCGCCGTCGGTCGCGTCCAACGGATGGGTCGTAGGAAAATTAAAGCGCGCGCCCTTATCGACGACCGGAATCGCCAGCAACTCCGCCAAGGCGATCAGCGCGGGAACGGTTTTCGGGTTGCGGCCGAGCGTGTCGGCGATGATTAGCGGCGCCTCGGCGTTCACGAGCAACTGAGCCGCTTCTCGGAGCGCTTCCGCGCTCGCCTGCATCGGCGCCGGCGGCGCATGCCGGCGAACGTCGGGGATCTCGATCGGAGACGCGATCGAATCTTCCTGAATATCGGCATCGTAGTTGATATAGACGGGCGCCATCGGCTCGGTGGTCGCGATGCGGTAACCGCGGATGAAAGAATCCGGCACGTCTTCAAGAGAGTAAGGCTGGTCGTCCCATTTGACGTAGTCACGCACTTGATTGCCCTGGACGAGAGCCGTGTGAATCCAATCGATGCGCGGCCGCCGGCGCTTGGTGTTCATCGGACCGGTGCCGCCTAAGACTATGACGGGCACCCGGTCGATGTAGGCGTTGAAAATTGCCATGCTCGCGTGCTGCAGGCCGACCATGTCGTGCACGATTGCGATCATCGGCTTGCCTTTGGCTTTCGCGTAGCCGTGCGCCAGCGCGACCGAGATCTCCTCGTGATGGCAGAAAATCACTTCCGGCTTGTAGTTGCCGCCGTAGTTGACGATCGAATCGTGAATGCCGCGAAACGTCGCGCCCGGATTGAACGCCGCGTACTCGACGTCGAAGGTTTTCATCAAATCGACGATCACATCCGACCCGTACTCGGGATTCTTTTTTTCCACCGGTGCCG
>DASXRG010000171.1:0-2092 GCA_036506735.1 Binatia bacterium
GGGACCGAGGGTCGCGAGCGGCTTTTCGACTCCGTCGCCGGTGCGGCTGATGGATATCTTGCCGGCGCGAACGATGAAGACCGCTTTGCCGGGATCGCCTTCGCGAAAAATAATTTCGCCCGCCGGATACTGCTTGTCGAAGAGTTTGACCAGAAGCTTCCCGAGCTGATGACGGTTGAGGCCCGCAAAGAGCGGGACCTTTGCCAGCAGCTCGAGCTTGCGCTGTTTTTCCGGATCCATCGCCCATGCGGGCCACTGCCAGTTGAACATAAACTTTTCGCTCGGCGGGCGATTTTCCCTCGATAAAATGACGAAGTTTCCGTGCCGCCGATGTTCGAGCCTACCCGATAAAGCGCCGCTATGTCAACGCGAGAACAGCGGCGGCGGATGGACTTTTTGCTCGCGTTAGGCTAATCGAGGAGGCACTCAAAGACGTAGGCGAAGTGGCGGTGTTTCGACGGAGGGACAAGACGATGCAGGCAAAAAAATCTTGGCGCGTCCGGCTTATCGTGGCGACGGTTCTGACGGGTTTTCTGGCGCCGGGGACATGCTCGTCGCAAGACACGAAAGACGCGCGGCTCGCCGAGGCGCGGCGCGAAGGGAAAATCGTCTGGTACACGGGGGCGGCCCTCTCCACCGCCGAGCGGGTCGGCCGACTCTTTGAGCAGGCCTATCCCGGGATCAAGGTAGAAGTTCAGCGCTCGGGCTCGGAGCGGATTCTTCAGCGCGTCATGCAGGAGGCGGGCGCGGGGCTGAATATCGCCGACGTCTTCAACTCATCCGATGCCGGCCACTACGTATTGCTCAAAAAAAAGGGCATGCTGGCGAAATACGCGCCCGCCGGAGCCGACCGTTTCCCTGAAGCCTTTCGGGACCCGGACGGCATCGCTTTCGGCTGGCGGGCATTTCTTATAGTGATGTCCTACAACTCGAAGCTGCTCGCGAGCGCGGACGCGCCGAAGACGTGGAAGGACGTCCTCGATCCGAAGTGGAAGGGGAAGCTCGTCACCGCCCACCCGGGTTACAGCGGCAGCATCGTCACGTACATGCTGGCATTGGTGAGGCTCTACGGCTGGGACTATTTCAAACAGTTGGCCGAGAACAAGCCCCATCTCGCTCAATCGGTCCACGACCCGGCGCAGGTCGTCGCGGCCGGCGAGCGAATGGTCGGCGCGAACGGGGCGGAATATTTTCTCTACTCGCAGAGAAAGAAAGGCAACCCGCTCGGAATCGTCTATCCGCCGGACGGCATGCCGCTCGTCACCACGGCGTCGGCGATCACCGGTTCCGCGCCGCACCCGGCAGCCGCCCGACTTTTTACCGACTTCATCTTCACCAAGGACGTCCAACAGTTCCTGGCGGACGACGAGGGACTTTACGTTCCCCATCCGGAGGTGAAGTACCCCGCGGACAAACCCAAGCTCGCGGATCTCAAACTCCTGACGGTCGATCCCGACGAGCAGGAGCGGCGCACCGAAGAGGTCAAGAAGCGCTTCGTCGAATTCTTCGGCGCGTGAGCCGCCGCGACAAAAAGGAGAGCCGTTCATGGCGCGAATCACGGGGAGCCACCTGGTCTGCCGAGCGCTCAAGCGCGCGGGCGTGACCAATATTTTCACCCTGGCCGGCGATCACATCCTGCCGATTCTCGACGCGATGGTGGGTGAAGACTTCCGCATCATCGATACGCGTCACGAGCAGGCCGCCGTCCACATGGCCGACGCCTGGAGCAGAATCACCGAGCAGCCCGGCGTTTGCATGTACACGACTCCGGGTTTCGCCAACGCGGTTCCCGGTCTCGCCAACGCGCTGCACACCGAAAGTCCGGTGCTCTCCATCGCCGGGTGCGCCGATCTGCATGATCTCGGCCGCGGCGCGCAGCAGGAGATCGATCAGATCGGGATGGCTCGGCCGGTGACCAAAGGTTCGTTCATGGTCGAGGACATCCGCCGGATTCCCGAATTCATCGCGCGCGCGATCCGCCTCGCTTTCAGCGGCCGGCGCGGTCCGGTGCACTTGACGATCCCGATCGATCTGCAGGAGCAAAGCGTGGATGAAGATGCGGTCGCGTTCGCCCAGGGCGACGAGGGCGGGT
>DASXRG010000172.1:0-12443 GCA_036506735.1 Binatia bacterium
AAGCCCAAACTCGCCATCATCCTGGGTCCGACCGGCGTCGGGAAGAGCGAAGTCGCCGTCGACGCCGCGTTCGAGTTAAACGGCGAGGTGATCAACGCCGACTCGCAGCTCGTCTATCGCCATATGGACATCGGCACGGCGAAGCCGCCGGCCTCGGCGCGAGCGCAAGTGCCGCACCATCTCATCGATGTGATCGATCCCGACGGAGAGTTCAACGCCGCGCTCTATCGCGCGCTGGCTCTGAAGGCGATTCAAAACGTCAAAGAGAGGGGAAAGAAGCCGATCGTCTGCGGCGGAACGGGCCTCTACCTGCGCGCGCTCATTCAGGGTCTTTTCGTCGGCCCGGCAAAAAATGCCGCGCTCAGACAGCGGCTGGAAAACGAAGCGCAAGAGCGCGGGTTGAATGTTCTCTACGAGCGGCTGCGGCAAGTCGATCCGGACGCGACGCATTGGATTCATCCCAACGACCGCTACCGGATCACGCGCGCGTTGGAAGTGTTCGAATTGACGGGCAAGGGCATCAGCCGGTGGCAGAAGGAGCATGGCTTTGCGGAGAGCGCATTCCAGGTTTTGAAAATCGGACTGAATCGCGAGCGTCAGGAGCTTTACGATCAGATCAACCGGCGCTGCGAAGAGATGATCGCGCGCGGGCTGGTCGAAGAAGTGAAAGGATTGGTTGAGAAAGGCTACGGCCTCGATCTGCCGGCGCTGCAAAGCGTCGGCTACCGGCAGATCGGTCTTCATCTCAGGGGGCAGCTCGGTCTCGAAGAAGCGGTAACTCTCATCAAGCGCGACACGCGCCATCTGGCCAAACGGCAGCTCACCTGGTTCCGCGCCGATAAGGAGATCCATTGGTTTCATCCGGAAACAGGGCGGAAAGCGATCCTTGAAACGGTCCGGCGATTCTTCATGTAACAGGTTAGATATGCCCGGCTGGAAAAAGATCTTCGCTCTCTTTGTGCTCGGCTGCTTTGGCGGCGCTCCCGCGCACGCAGCGGACCGGATAAGGATCGGCGTGACAAATAATAATCTCACTTATCTCAGCGCCGGGGTCGCGCTGAAGCGCGGGGCTTTTTCAAATTGGAGGGTCTCGATCCCGAGATCATTCGCATGACGCCGAACGTTTCCGGGATCGCCCTCACCAACGGCGACGTCGACTATTCGATGCTGTTCGGCCTCGTGGACGTCATCGTGATCGCGCCGCCCGCTGATACGGAAATGCGCAAGGCGGGTTTCAGCCTGGTCGCCCGCATCGACGAGGTGTTCAAATTTCCCTATGTCGGTCTCGGCGCCAACGTAAAAAAGATCAAAGAGCGGCCGGACGAAGTGAAGCGAACGATCAAGGCGATGATCAAAGCCAACCGCTACATCCGGGAGAATCGGGACGGCGCAATCCAGGTCCTCAGCGAATGGGGCGGGACCAAATTAGAATACGCCGCCGCGACCTACGATTCGTCGTGGAAGTTTTTCAATCCCGACGGCAGCATTTCGGAAGACGGGCTCCGCCTCGTCGTCGAGCAGGCGAAGATCGAAGCCAAGATCCCGCGCGAAATTTCTTTGAGTGAAGTCTCGGACGTTACCGCTCTGCGCCAGGCGCAAATCGAGCTGGGGATCAGGCCGTGATCGATAGCCGCCCTTGGGTGTTTTCTTGGCTGCTCGCCGGCAAGGAACAAAAGAAGGTGGTGCCCGCGCGCTCTGCGCTCTCGATCCAGATTTTTCCCCTGTGCGCCTCGACGATCATCTTGCAGATGGCCAAACCGAGTCCGGTTCCCTCGTAGCCGGGATCGTTGGCGCCGCCGGCGCTGCGGTACATTTCGAAGACCCGTTCGATATCCTGGGCCGGAATTCCGCTCCCGTTGTCCTTAACCCATAGCGTGACGTTTTCCACCCGGTCGTGCGCCGCTCCTATTTCGATGCGTCCGCCCTCGGGCGTAAACTTGATGGCGTTGCTCACGAGATTGCTCAAGAGCTGTTCCAGACGCCAGCCGTCGGCGTAAATGCTAAGCAGGTCGGGATCGAGACGGGTCACCAGCGAGATATTCTTGTTTCTGGCCAGAACGAGGTAGTCGTCGATGGTATTGCCGAGAAGCCGCGGGAGATCGACTTCCTCTTTGTGGAGTTGGACGTGCCCCGCTTCGATCTTGGAGAGATCGAGAAAGGCGGTGACGAACTCCATCAGCCTGCGGCTGTTGGCGGCGATTTTTCCCAGCCACTTTTTCTGCTCGTCGTTGATCGGGCCGATGAGGCCATCGGCCAGGGTCGTGGCGGCACCCATGACGACCGACAGGGGGGAACGGAGATCGTGAACGATCATCGCGGTGAAATCAGCCCGCATCCTGTGGGCGTGTTGCAATTCCGCGAGTTGTTTCTGGGCCTGTTCATACGGCTCGGCGATGCTTTCTCCCTCCTCGCCGGCGGTTCGCGCCGCTTCTTTGCGCTTGGCATTGAGCGGCGTCATGAAAACATACAGCGCGATGCCGCCGAGAACGATCCCGATGCAAAGCAATACCAGCGCGCCGACGGCGCTCGCCGCGTCCGTCTTTAGGGCGAGCGTTGCGGCGATGAAGCAGCCGACAACCAAAACGGCTAACGGTGCCAAGCGGCGAAAATGGGAAACTTTCATACCGAATAATCGAGCGGAGAATAGCAACCTCAGAGTACGTTTTTGGCGCGCGGAATTCAAGAATTTTTTCCCGCCATCGAAAGAAAAATAAAACATCGTAAAGCGGAAAACGTGACAGCCGGTGGAAAATGTTGACAAGTTGGGACGAAGCAGCGAGAATCACCGCAGTCGCTAAAAATTAGAGGATTGGAAGATGAGTGTTTGGAGTTTTTTGGCATGAAAGCCGGGATCAACCCAGCCTGTCGGTGGAGCAGACTGTTTGCGGCGCTGCTGTTTGTGTTTCAGTTAACGGCGTGCGCGACGACGACGGCGACGTTGCCCGGCAATACCCGGGCGTCGCCGGGAATGCAGCGCGAGGCGCAGGAGATGATTTTTGTTCTCGACGGCGCGAGCGATGCGAGTTGCGATCAGCGCAAGGTCGTGAACACGGAATTGCGCAAGCTGGCGACGGTCGACGAGTATGTCGCGGTAGAGCGCTGGACGATCGACCGATGCGGCAAGCTAATCCGCTATCAGGTGATCTTTCGACCCAACCCAAACGGCGGCACGGAGTTCAGCGTAAACCTGGAGCCGGCGTCTTGACGCGTGACAAAAGTTCTCTGGCCCCGAGTAGCGATTACTTGAACACTCCGAGGGCGAACAGCGCCAGGATCGCCAGGAAGATTCCCAAGAAGATGCGGGCGGCGGTCATCAGATGGGTGTTGCCCACCTGGCGAGCTCCCTTGATCCGGATGCCGGCGAAGGCGATCAGGGCGATGACGATGACGACGAATATGAGGACGCGGAACCAGACCATGAACTCTCCTCATTCGACGATCTCTTTCTGTCGCTCATGGCATTCTCCTCAAGTCCGAATTCCGAGGCCAGATTCTGGTTGCGGGCACAGGCTGGGTTTCCGGTTGCGTGTCTGTCTCAAAAGTAGCTTGCCCCCTAGTTAAACCGCCGTTCCTCCGGGATAGAAGGTTGCCGGCGTCACCCCGAAGCGCTTGCTCAATCGCTCGATGTGCTCCCGTGTAAGCCTTCGCTTCCCTCCGAGGATTTGCGAAACGACGGGCTGGCCCCCAAGCTCCTTAGCGAGATCGTACTGGCTTAGATCGTGCTGCTCCATGAGGAACTTGAGCATTTCCTCCGGGGTTGCCGATTCGATAGGAAACTCCCTCTTCTCATACAGCTCGATGAAGGGAATAGCGGCGCTCAAGTACCGACCGACAGCGGTGCGGCTGTCGGCGTCCAAGGTTCCGGATTCCCGCATCAAGATACGGATCGCCTCGCTGTAGCCGTGGTGCATCTTTCTGCTCTTGATTGGTTGCGGCGGCAGGTGGAGATAGAGCCAGCGAAGCAGATCATTGTCCACCGGAGACTCCAGTGGCTTGAGCTTTTTTTCAAGTGCTGCAATCGTCATTTTACTTTCTCCAACGTCCCTTGCCGTACTCGGCGTGCGTAAGCACGCACTCGACTGATACGGATTGAAGGGCGTAATCCACGACAGCGATCAACCGGTATTTGTTCCCGGAGATGTCGAACACCGTGTGCGGCTTGACTTGGTCCGCTGAACCAAAGGTTTTCTTGAGCTCTACAAAGTGCTTGAAGCCGTTCGACTCCATGGCTTGCGTCCAGCTCTTAAGAGAAGACCTCGAGTCGGGATGCTTTTGTGCGAACATCCGGATCGCATCCCGCCCGATGAGCTTCACTAAGCGATGATAGCAGATCGCTATCGGTTGTCAAAGGACCCGTTGGGCTCAGTGTTCGCTGCCTCAGCAGCAGGGGAGAGGATTTTCGATCAGGTTATAAACGTCGTCGAAGGTGACGTCGTTGATCGTCCGCTGGATTTTGAAGAGGCGAGGGGGTTCGCCTTTCAGGAAGACGATGATGGCGGTTTCGATCGGCGGGCAGCCGGGTTTTACGCAGGGGACTTCTTTGACGACGATCGGGGCGTCGGCGGGGAACTGAAGGTTGTCTCGGGTCCAGTATCGGATCTGATCGATCGTGAAGGAAGACGTGTCGAGGGGGTTGCGGCCGAAGGGATCGACTCCGGACGACGGCTTGCCGTTATCCGACGTGAAGCAGGCTTTAAAACCGCCGACGATTTTTTCTTCGTCGAGATTCCTGCCGATAAAGACGAGGCGGTTGATTCTCTCCTCGTCTTTCTCCCAGCGCCTGCCGGGCCGGCCCTCGAACAGCATGTGAACTCCCTGGAAGACGAACTGATCGGGATCGCCGCGGAGATTCAGGATTCCTTTCATCCTTAGAATGTTCGCTCCCTGCTCGGTGATCACGGAGCGAAACCACTCGCTGACTTTGAGGCCGTCGAGGTCGCCCGCGGTCACGACGGAAACCGTCGAGATATCTTCCGTGTGGCGGTGATCGTCGGAGTGGTTTTGCGCCTTGGCTTCGAGCCCGACACTGCGAAGATCCAGGACGGTGGCGATTTCGACGTCGGAATTCTTCGTCTGGCAGATGCGCGCCGCGCCGTTCAAATTTCTGATTTTATATTCCAGCTCGGACAGATCTTCCGGCGAAATCAGGTCCATCTTGTTCAGCAGCACAAGATCGGCGAAGGCGATTTGCTCGCGCGCCTCGGGCGACTGATCGAGCTGCTGGAAGACGTGCTTGGAGTCCACGACGGTGACGACGCCGTTCAATTGGAATTCGCTGCGTATACGATCGTCGATGAAAAACGTCTGGACGACCGGCGCGGGGTCAGCGAGTCCCGTGGTCTCGATCATTAAAGTGTCGAAGCTCGATCTCTGTTCGAGAAGCTGGAACAGGGTGCGCAGCAGATCGCCGCGCACGGTGCAGCAGATGCAGCCGTTGTTCATCTGGACGATTTCCTGGTCGGACGAAATCAGCAGGTGGTGATCGATGCCGACCGCGCCGAACTCGTTGACGATGACGGCGACGCGCCGGCCGTGCTCGGTCGTGAGGATGCGGTTTAACAGCGTGGTTTTGCCGGCGCCGAGAAAACCGGTCAGCACGGTTACCGGCACTCTTTGATCGTTAGATGGAGACATGCCGTTAAAGCGTAACAACGAGGCTGAATGGAGTCAAATAAGACGGTCGGCGCTCATTTGTCGTACAGCGCCCTGATGAAGCCGCCGTTGTCGAGCTCTTTAAGGAAAGTGACGTCGACCAGGCTGGCCGGCGAGATCTCGCGCGCTTTCGGACTGCGCGATCCGATTTCGTCGAGCACCATTTGAATTCCTTTCATCGTCGGGTATGGAATTCTGGGCATCACGTTGACGGCGTAGTGGCGGTAGGTTTCCTCCAGCATCTCCCGCTCATCGATGCGCGAATATTTCCCCAGGATCTTCAGGCTGAACTCCTTGTCGTTCTTGAACCGGGCAAGCCCTTCAACGTAGGCCTTAAGATAGGCGCGAATGATCCCCGGCTGCTCGCGCACGTAGCTTCGCGTCGTCACGATTCCTGCGCCCTGGTAGTCCACGCCGATGGCGCTCAGATCGGCGAGCAAGTTGAAGCCGAGTTTTTGCGCGCGAAGATTGAGCGGAGAGGAGAGCACGCCGCCGTCGATCCCGCCCGAGCTCAATCCGGCCAGGATTTCCGGCGACCCTCCCATCTGCAGCAACGCGACATCGCGCTCGGGCTGGATCTTCCACTGGCTCAAGAGGTAGCGCAGAAGAAAGTCGTCCGACGTGCCGAACCGAGTGACGCCGAGTTTTTTGCCCTTGAGATCCTCGGGTTTTTTGATCGCCGGCTTGACCATGAGCTTTTGTCCCGGCTTGTGATTCGGTCCGGCAAGCATCACGAGATCGGCGCCGGCCTGGTTGGCCTGGATCACGGCGGGGATCGCAATTTCAGAGATCGGGATTTCCCTGGCGAGCATCGCTTGGACGATTTTCGAGCTGCCGGAAATATAGATCAGCGACACGTCGAGACCGTACTTGTCGAAGAAGCCCGCATCCTTCGTCACCCAAAGCACGCCCATCGAGCCGACGGTCGTCGGATAAGCTACACGGAGCCTGTTGATTTGCCCATGGGCGACCGGCGCCCGCACGAGCAGAATGACCAGCACGAGCAGAAGCATCGCTTTGCTGTTGAGAGTCGTGGCCGGGCTATTTCTCATTGCCCCAGCTATAAAGCCCGATGATCACTCCGTCCGGGGCTTTGATCGCGGCTCGGGTCCTTCTTTTCACGGGGGAATCTTCCGCAACGCCCGGCGCTTCGGAGCGGACCGGCTCGGCAAGAATCTCAACGCCCGATTTTCTCAGCCGCTCGACCTCTCGCGCGACGTCGCGCACCTTCAAGGCGATTTCCCGCACGCCGAGTTTGTAATCGTAACTGGCCGCTTCAGCCGGAGGGTTGGCCAGCGTATACAGCTCGATCTTGGCTTCCGATGTCCCGGGAAAACGAAGGTAAGCCATTTCGCGGTGGTAAGTCGTCTTCGGCTTATAGCGGGCGAGAAGAGAAAAGCCGAGGTGGGCGGTATAGAAATGGATCGCGCGATCCATATCGGAAGCCACGATGCCCACGTGGTCGATGCCTTCGATCGTGTCGTTCATTCGCCGTCTCCCGTTTGTTTCACAGGCTCGCCATCGCTAAACCCGCACCGCGGGCAGGTCAATGGCAGAATATTTTTGAGCATCGACCAGCCGCACTCCCGGCAGACGGCGACGTCTTCGCCCAGCATGCCGCGGATCATGGGGCCGCAACGGTTGGCGCCGCACGGCCCGGTGCCGGCTCCGGTTCGCCCGCGGACTTTCTCGAACGTGTCCGCGCCGCGCTGAATCGCCTTGACGATGATGCCGCGGCGGATTTTATTGCACAGGCAGATGGGACGGTAGGACTCGATAATCGCCTGTTCGGTCGCGCTCAAAGTGTGCTCGTCTGCCATGCTCTGGTCGGATTGTAAGATTCCATGAATGCGGAAGCAAGGAGCCGCAGTCGCTGGTTTTCATTTGACTGTAGCCGCGCGAGTTGAATATGCTGGCGGCGCTGCCTGCCGAACCGATAATCCAATTTATAAAAAGGCCATCTTGGTAAACGCATCACAGCCGTCCTCGTCGCACGCCGTCGCCGTTTCCGGGGTCATGCTGGTTATTTTCCTGTTCGCGATCGACGGCACGGTTGTGAGCGCCGCCATGCCGACGATCGTCGGGAAGCTGGGCGGGTTGGAGCTCTACAGTTGGGCGTTTTCCACCTACATGCTCACGTCGGCGCTGTCGACGCCGCTTTTCGGCAGCCTCTCGGATCTCTACGGGCGGCGCCGGCTGATCTTGATCGGCATAGGATTGTTCACCTTCGGTTCGGCGCTTTGCGGCGCGGCGCAAAACATGGAACAGCTCGTTATTTTCAGAGCGATTCAGGGGGTCGGCGGCGGCGCGATCTACGCGCTGTCGTTTATTCTGATCGGTTTTTTGTTCCCGCCGGACGAGCGCGCGAAAATGCAGGCGCTGATCAGCGGCATATGGGGCATCGCCTCTATTCTAGGACCCTTGGCCGGCGGCATCCTCACGCAATATTGGAGCTGGCGCTGGATCTTTTTCATCAATCTGCCGCTTTGCCTGATCGCCGCCGTGCTGATCACCGTGGGCGTGAGCGAAAGCGCGACGGAGCGGCCTCGGCGACTCGACTTAAAGGGAGCGGCGCTGTTTCTGCTCGGCTTGTTTCTGTTGTTCTACGTGTTGGAGCAAAGCCAGAGGAGTTCCTTCAGTATCGACGGGACGCTGATCGCTTTGGTGCTCGCGACCGCCGCCGTGCTCGCGTTTTTTTTCGCGATCGAGAGGCGCGCGCCGGAGCCGATCTTGCCGCCCGCGCTGTTCCGCCTCCGCCTCTTCAGAATCTGCCTCGCGCTCGCGTGGCTCGCGTCGATGGGAATGTTCGGCATCATCAGCTATCTGCCGCTCTACGTTCAGGGGGCGTTGGGCGCCGGTGCTTCGCGCGCGGGACTTTCGCTTGTTCTGGCGAGTCTCGGCTGGACGGCCGGAAGTTTCATTGCCGCGCCCGGCATGAAGCGGCTCGGCTACCGGGTCGTTTGCGTGGCCGGGATGCTGCTGATGGCGATCGGATACGGTTTGTTCGTCGCCGGCGGCGATCATCTGGGATTTGTTTCGGTGCTGGCGATCGGCGCGCTCATCGGCGTCGGCATGGGAATGGTGACGATCACTTCGATGGTCGCGGCGCAGAACGCCGTACGGCTCGACCAACTCGGAGTCGCGACCTCCACCGTGATGCTCGCGCGCATGCTCGGCGGCGCTTTCGGCATCGCGTTGATGGGCAGCGTTCTCGTGAGCCGCATGGAGCGCCAATTGATCGGTTTTTCTTATGGCGCTTTCGCAGACGTGGGCGGCGGCCTGCTCAAAAAATTGGCCAATCCGCAAAACCTGTTGGATCCGGTCGCGCGCGCGCTGATTCCGGAATCGCTGCTCGGGCCTCTGATCGAAATGTTGGCCGGCTCCATCGGGTACGCTTTCATAGCGGGATTTTTCGTCATGCTGATCGGCGTCGCCGTTAGTTTCTTCACGCCGGCCCGCACGCCCGCCGGAAGGAGGGCCGGCTCGCGCTAGCTATCTTCAGCTGGCCGGCATGGCGCTTGAATTATTCACTGCATTTCGAGAACACTACACTAGACCGCTTGGAAACCATATGAACGAGACATCTCCGACCAAGACCGCGATGGATCGCCGCGCCGTTTTCGGCATCGTCTGCGGCACGCACTTCATCAATCACTTTCAGTCGGCGATGCTCGGCGTCATCTATCCGCTCATGATGAGGGATCTGGGCATCGGGCTGGTCGCGATCGCTTCCATCGCCGCGACCTACAACACGCTCAGCAGCGTCTTTCAAGCGCTCTACGGCTTTATCGTGCCGCACGTCAGGAGGGGAGTGATCCTGGGCATCGGCAATTCCTTGCTGGGATTATCCATCATCGGGAGCGGGTTCGTCTCGGGCTATCAACACTTCTTCGCGACGCGGCTCCTCGGCGGGCTCGGCTCGAGCCCGCAGCATCCGGTCGGCTCCAGCATGATGGCGACTTATTTCGGCGCCGCGCGCGGTCGCGCGCTGGCGTTTCACTCTACCTCCGGGCAGATCGGAGGCTTGTTCGCGCCGCTGCTCACGGCGGTCCTGATCGTCTACGTCGGCTGGCGCGGAGTCTTCTGGACCGTCGGCGGCATCGC
The DNA here is from genome assembly GCA_036506735.1 of Binatia bacterium. Classification (GTDB taxonomy): domain Bacteria; phylum Desulfobacterota; class Binatia; order UBA9968; family UBA9968; genus JAJPJQ01. The sequence continues at coordinate 9,757 of DASXRG010000172.1, forward strand.
CACGATCATGGGACTGATCTGCTTTGTCTTTCGCGACCGCTTGCGCGCGGCCGTTTCCGAGCGGCCGAAATCACGTCTGACGCCGCTCGGCTGGGAGGCGTACAAGAAATGTCTCAAAAACAAAAATGTCCTTCTCGTCTCGCTGGTGTTCATGGTCGGGGCCGCCGGCCGCGGGCAGGACATCAACGAGACGTATGTCATCCCGCACTTCGTCAACGATCTTCACATGGATCTCGCTCATGCCGCGTTTCTATTTACATTGATCCAGGTCGGCAGTCTGGTCGGACCGATCGTCTGGGGGTGGCTTTCGGATCGCTTCAACCGGAAGCTGGTGATTCAATCGTCTCTTTTCATATCCGCGCTGTGCAGTTTATGGCTCGGTTGGCAGGATACCGTCGGGGCGCCGCTGTTCGCGAACCTGGTGATGTACGGGGCCGCGGTGACTTCGCGCATGACCTTGACCCAAGCGTTGCTCAGCGACCTCGTCGAAGAAGATCTCTTCGACGCTGCGTTCAGTCTCTACTATTTTATCGGCTTCCTCTCGATTCCTTTTTGGACTCTCGTCACGGGCGGCATCATGGTCAAGTACGGCTTCGGCCCCGCGTTCAGCGTGATCTCGACTTCATATCTGGCGGCGTCGGCGTTATTGTTGTTTCTGCGGAGAAGATAGGGAAGCATTGGAGGATCAACGACAGATGCTGGATATCACCGTTCATCACGCTGCCGACCTCTCAAGAGGAGAAATTTCGGCGGTCGTTTCGCTGCTATGGAACTTCTGGCCCAACGAAGATAAGACGATTGATCAGGTAGTGGAGGCCTTTCCGGAAGTCGGCAAACAATACCGAGATGCCTACCCGCAGGTCAGGCTTCCTTCGCTCCACTACGTTGTCTGGGACGGTAATAAGGCTGTGGCTTATGCCCTAACATTTGAGCGTCCGGTCATTACAAACGGTGGGGAGCTTTCGGTCATGGCACTCTCCGGAGTGTGTGTCTGGCCGAGTTATCAGGGAAGGGGACTCGGAGCGGAGATTGTTCGCCGCGCGTTTGGGCGGATAGATGCGGGCGAGTTCGCTGTTTCCCTCTTTCAAACCACCATTCCGGCGTTCTACGAAAAATTGGGCGCGACTTCCGTGACGAACAGTTTCGCAAACTCAAGGCACAAGGAGCACGGGAGCACGAACCCCTGGCGCTATGATTCGGTGATGATCTACCCGAAGAGTTATCCGTGGCCTGAGGGACCGATCGATCTCAACGGCCCAGGATACTGAAAAGTGACACGGTGACCGGCCACGTAGGGCGTCATTCACGTCTTATCTAGCGGCTTCGGCGTTGTTGCTGTTTCTGCGCAGACGATAAAAAGGGTGATGCCATGCTTATGCGACAGCTTGCAGTAATTACCGCCGGTTTTGTCATCCTTGGACCGGCAGGCTGTAAGACGATTACTATTGCGGAGTCGGCAGGCTCGCACGGTCAAGTCGTCGATGCCGACTCGAAGCGGCCGGTTGCAGGCGCCAAGGTCTGTGCGAAAGAGCCACCGGACCTTTGCGCCACGACGGATTCGAGCGGACGTTTCAAGATCGACCCTAGAGTAAGAACAGTCTGGACATTCTTCATGAACGAGAGCTTTTCTAAGACAAAGACGGGTGAATTTACCGTGAATGCGACCGGCTATGCCGATGCTGAATTCAAGGCGTCGGTTATATTGTCGCCGGTCACGGTTAAAGTCTCGAAACTTCAATGAGCATAGAGACCTCCACTGGATCAGCCAATTCGCAGGATGGTTACCCCATACAGCACAAGCATAACGGGAAATTTCCGGACGCGGAATTATTGCCGCTTTTTCGCCGGCGATAGATTTTGCGCGGCGGGACGAACCTTTGGTTGTGGGCTCTTCCGTTGTTCAATTGAATAAAGATTGAACTCGGCGGATATCGATTCGGTGATCGGCGTGGCGGCGACCCAATGCAGGAATAGTTTTTTCGCCGGGTGGAGAATGCCTTTGGGATAGACTTTCAAATGCCACAGAAGAGTTTTTTGATTGGCCGTTCCTTCGCCGTGCTTCGTGTTGACGTACACGGCGCCGGGAAAAGGCAGGGCTTCGAGGGGAAATCCTGTGGCAGCGAGTTTTTCTTTCAGATGGGAATGTCCCAGTTCGGAGAAAATCGAGACATCGCCCGCGGGATTCTCAGGCACGTTCAACAGATCGCTCCTCACGACGTTGCAGGTGCCGCACCAGCGATGGAATTCTTTCTCCTTTAGATAGACGCGGTCGGTGCCGTCGCGGTAGATGTAGCCACTGTCGAAGTACCATCCGTGCAGGCCGGGGTTTCGTTGGACGAGTTCCGCCAAACGGTTGCTGACGCAATCGTCGGCGTCGACTTCCATGACGTGCGACGCGCCGAGTTTTCGTGCCAGGTGAATGCCGGCGACGAGTTTGCGGTATTTATCCCACATCATCGGAACGTAACTCGAATCGGGCGACGGAAAATCGGCCTCGATGTAAGTCACGGCGGGATGATCGAATTCGACCGGCGGCCGCTCGTGGGAAACGACGATGACTTTAAAAGCGGGCGACGTTTGGTTGCACGCCGACTTGAGAGATCTCTCGAAAAGTTCCGTAACGTATTGCCACGATTTCGCAACGCGGCGGCTCTTCAGCGGTATGATGAAAGCCAGCATGGGGGATT